>CALDHX010000094.1 GCA_937901525.1 uncultured Bacteroidales bacterium | reverse complement strand
CTGTTTCATCTTGCATTGCAGTTTACAAAGAAAGAAATGAAAGATTGTACATTGTGCTATTGATTGCTATATTATCGTGTAGTTTAATTCAGTTAATTAGTCAAGTACAACACTCATTACAAGGATTATAATAATGGATAAAGAAAATTTAAAATTAGCATTATTAAGAATTGCTATTGCTTTGATTCTTTTTGAATTTGCTATAGGGGGTATTCTTCGCATTTTTGCTTTTGTAGCATTTGAAGAGAATATAAGTAAAATGGTAATTTGTGGAGCTATTAGTGTAATAGCTTTTGTTGTGAGTTTGTTTTTATTGAAAATACACAAACATCACAGATTAAAGTTAGATTACAAAAAAGGAAAGAGAAGATTAATCTTAGTATGTATAGGATTAATAGTTGCTGAATTGATAGTTAGTTTTTTAAGTAGATACTTTGCACTATATCTTTCCGCATATTTAATAGTTACGATTGCAACAATTTTAACTTTTGTAGTAGATTTTCTTTGTTGTAAGCACAAAAAATAAAGCATTAACTTATGAATGATAAAACAAAAAGGGTTGGTTACATCTTTTTATTGCTCACAATAGTAGTGGTGTCTTTGATAATATTTCAAATAGTTGCTCAAATAGATGCTCTTGATGAATATGAAAGTTATATTTCAATGCTTTTAGCCTTAGGTACGGGCTTATTGTTGAGATATGTATTTAAAAGATACTGTAAACGACTTAATAGAAAAGATGAAACATACGAAATTATTTCAAAAGAAGAAAGAAAGGCTCTCTTAACATTGATAATTTTATTTGTAACCCTTGCAATAGCGATGTTTTCAATTATAAATTTTCAAAATGATATGTTTTTGACTTTTGTAGTTTTGATTTTCATCTGGGTTATTGCTGGTGGACTTATTTTTAGATTATGGATTAGAGACTAAAAATAATTAAATATATTTATTAACAAACAAATTTAAAGAGTATGAAGAGAAAAATATTCTCATTATTGTTGTTGTGCTTGATGTTTAGCACGACTATGTTTGCTCAAAATAAAGAGATTCAACTTAATCTTAATGAGCAAATAGAATTAAACGAAACAGTACGTACAGGAAAGTTGGAAAACGGATTGACGTATTTTGTAAAATCAAACAAAAAACCTGAAAATCTTATTGAATTTCGTCTTGCAGTGAATGCAGGCTCTGTTTTAGAAGAAGATAATCAAGTTGGATTGGCTCACTTCTTGGAACACATGGGCTTTAATGGTTCAAAACATTTTCCAGGTAACACAATGGACGATGAAACTAAAAAGGCAGGTTCGTGGAATAATGCTTACACAAGTTTTGATGAGACTGTGTATATGATAAACTTGCCAAAAGAACATCTTGACTTAGGTTTGAAAGTTTTAGACTCGTGGGCATACGGAATGTTGCTTACAGGAGAAGAAATTGACAAAGAAAGAGGTGTGATTATTGAGGAATGGAGACGCAGTCAAGGCGGAGAAGAAAGAATGTGGAATGAAATAAAGAAGAAAATGTTGCAAGGTTCAAAATATGCTGATAGAATGCCTATTGGAACTTTGGAAAATCTTCAAAATTTTAAATATTCTGACATTAGAAGTTTCTATGAAAAATGGTATAATTCCGATAATATGGCTGTGATTATTGTTGGAGATTTCAATATTGACTCAATGGAGCAAAAGGTTGTTGATTATTTTAGAATGTCTCCAAAAACTTACGTGCCAACACAAAGACCATACATTGCTGTACCTGATAATAAAGAACCTATTATAGCTATTGCAAGTGATAAAGAGGCAACAAGCACAAGTATAGAATTGTATTACAAACACCCTTCTAAGGAAGTTAAAACAATTGCTGATTTTCGTGAACAACATTTAGTACATGGTTTGTTTGAAGTAATGTTTAATGATCGTCTTCAAGAAATTTCTGAAAAGAAATCTTGTCCTTATATGTATTCATACGCATATTATGGAGGCTTTATAGGTCGTAATCATTCTGCTTATACAACACGGATTTCTGCAAAAGAAGGAAAATTAATGGAATCCTTAGAATTGGTAATGTTAGAAAATAGAAGATTGCAACAACACGGCTTTTTACAATCGGAGCTTGATAGAGCAAAAGATGAATTGTTGGAATCATACGATAGAAGTGCAAAAGAGGAATCAAAAACTAATAGTAGCAGTTTCGCAGATAGGTTAGTGTATTATTTTCTTGAAAACGAACCAATGCCAAGTGCAGATAAGAAAAACGAATGGGCACAAGCATTGATAGAAAATATTACTTTGGAAGAAGTAAATGCTCTTATCTCAAAATGGATTACAGAAGAAAATTTCGTTTGCACTATCACAATGCCAGAAAAGAAAGGTATTAAAGTGCCAACAGAAGAAAATGTGTTGAAACTTATTGAAAAATGTAAGAAAGCAAGTACAAAACCTTGGATTGATAATGTTAAAACAGAACCTTTCCTTGCACAAGAGCCAAAAGGTGGTAAGGTGGTAAGTCAAAATAAGAATGAAAAATTCGATTACACAGAATATACTCTTTCAAATGGTGCAAAAGTAATTTTAAAGAAAACAAACCTTCAAAACGATCAAATCTTAACTCGTGCAGAATCAAAAGGAGGGAACTCATTGTATGAAGATAAAGATATGATGAATGTTGATTACGCTTCAATTATAGTAAATTCGAGTGGAATCGGTACATACGACAATACTCAATTGATGAAATTTATGAAGGGTAAGTCTTTTGGTTTATATTCTTATATTTCTAATATTAAAGAAGTAATAGACGGAAGTTGTGCTCCAAAAGATTTTGAAACTCAATTGCAATATTTTTATTTAGTTTTTACTGCTCCAAGAATAGATAAGGAAGTTCTTGCAAGCGAAGTAGATAAATTGAAAAGTCAAATCAGTATGATGAAAAATGATCCTGAGTCTATTTTGTATGAAAAGCAATATAAGTCTATGTATCCAAATGATAAGCGTAATATATACATACCTACTGAGGCTCAAATAAAGGAATTGAATACTGATAAGATGTTGAAAATATTCAAAGAAAGATTCTCTGATGCTTCTGACTTTACTTTCACTTTCGTAGGTAATATTGACGAAAAAACAATGTTGCCTTTGATTGAAAAATATATTGGTGGACTTCCTTCTTCTAATGGTAAAAATGCAGAAATGTGGAAAGATCGTTCGCCTGATTTTGCAAAGGGTGTTGTAGATGAAACAGTTTATGCAGGAGAAGCTGAAAAAGGTATTACAACTATCGTATTTGAACATGAGTTTGATTATAATAATGATCGTTTGGCAACAGATGCTTTGAACGTAGTTTGTGATAATAAATTATTTGAAACAATTCGTGAAGAATTAAGTGGAACGTATTCGCCTTCATTCTATTTGAGTTATTCTAAATATCCAAAATCAGAATTACATGCCTCATATAATCTTGATTGTAACCCAAATACAATAGATCAACTTACACAAGCTACTTTCAATGTTTATGATAAAATTATATCAGGAGCTATTTCTGAGGAAGATTTGATTAAAGCAAAAGAAACTTTGATATTAAATAGAAAGAAAAGTGTAGAAAACAATTATTTTTGGTTAAATCAAATTTTAGGAAGTAGGTTTAATGGATATGAAATGCAAACTTTGGAAGAATATACTGCTGCTGTAAATGCTTTGACAGTAGAAGATGTTAAAAAGGTTGCAGAAAAATATCTAAAACACGATGAATATGTGAGAGTATCTCTTAAACCTGCGGCAATGAAACCTGCAAAATAATTGTAAAAATTAAGGGATAAAAAATAAAACTCGTACTTTATTTTTAGAAAAGTACGAGTTTTATTTTTTAGTATGCTTTTGCAAATATTACTCTTTTGTTTGAAGGTTTTCCTGTTAGGATACATTTGCCTTCTTCTTCTACGGCGTCAAATGGTATGCAACGTATTGTGGCTTTTGTTAGTTCTTTGATTTTTTCTTCTGTTTCTGGTGTGCCGTCCCAGTGTGCTGAGATAAAGCCTCCTTCGTTTTCCAATATGTTTACAAATTCTTCCCAAGTGTCGGCCTTTCTTGTGTTTTCTTCTCTAAATGTTTTTGCTTTTAAGAAAAGGTTTGCTTGGATTTCTTCTAAGAGTCTTTCTATTGTTGCTACTGCATCTTCTACTGCAATGGTTTGTTTTTCCAAGGTATCGCGGCGTGCGATTTCGCATTTGCCTTCTGCAAGGTCTCTTGCTCCCATTGTTAAACGTACAGGTACGCCTTTAAATTCGTATTCGCTGAATTTCCAACCTGGTTTGTATTCTCTTCTATCGTCAAACTTAACGCTGATGCCTTTTGCTTTAAGTTCTGCTTGGATTCTTGCTACTTCGGCGTTTATTTTTTCGCATTCTTCTTCTGTTTTGAAGATTGGAACGATTGCTACTTGGATTGGTGCAAGTTTTGGTGGGAGAACAAGTCCGTTGTCATCGGAGTGCGACATTATTAAGGCTCCCATAAGTCTTGTACTTACGCCCCAAGAGGTTGCCCAAACGTATTCTAATTTGTTTTCTTTTGATAGGAATTTTACGTCAAAGGCTTTTGCGAAGTTTTGACCAAGGAAGTGTGAGGTTCCTGCTTGTAGGGCTTTTTTGTCTTGCATCATTGCTTCTATACAATAGGTGTCGATTGCTCCGGCAAAGCGTTCGTTTGGTGATTTCACGCCCTTCAATACTGGCATCGCCATATAGTTTTCTGCAAAGTTGGCATAGACTTCTAACATTTGTTTTGTTTCTGCTACTGCTTCTTCTTCTGTTGCGTGTGCTGTGTGTCCTTCTTGCCAAAGGAATTCTGCTGTTCTTAAAAACATTCTTGTACGCATTTCCCAACGTACTACGTTTGCCCATTGATTGCAAAGGATTGGTAGGTCGCGGTAAGATTTTATCCAACCTTTGTATGTGTCCCAAATAATGGTTTCTGAGGTTGGTCTTACTATTAGTTCTTCTTCTAATCTTGCGTCTGGATCTGGTTCTAAGCCTTTTGAACCGTCTTTTTTAGGTTTTAGACGGTGGTGTGTTACAACTGCACATTCTTTTGCGAAGCCTTCTACGTGTTCTGCTTCTTTTTCAAAGAATGATTTCGGAATAAAAAGAGGGAAGTATGCGTTTTGGTGTCCTGTTTCTTTGAACATTCTATCTAATTCATCTCTCATCTTTTCCCATATTGCGTATCCGTATGGTTTTATTACCATACAACCTCTTACAGATGAGTTTTCTGCTAAATCTGCTCGAACTACTAATTCATTATACCATTCTGAGTAGTTTTCAGAGCGTTTTACAAAATCTTTTGCCATATTTATACAACTTTTTATCTCTGTTTATCGTTTAATTATTTGCAAGACAAAAAAATCTTTGTATTTTTGTCTTTTCAAATGTGTTGCAAAGATACAAATATTTTATAAACATTTTTTAGAAAAAGGAGTGTATTATGAAAATTGATAAGTTATTTAGAACTTTAAATTTAGGTTTTTGTAGTTTGATACTACTGTTTGTTTTCAATGGTTGTGGAATGCCTATTCAAACAATTGCGTATGATGATGTGTATGCTACGAATTTGAAGGAGCATGAACCGTTTATTGCAGAGGATAGCGATAATGCTATATACCAAGATAATTCTTATGTGAAGAAAAAACAGCATTATAGAGAGTTGATTAAGGTTGAGGATAGCATTGCTGAGCAGGAAAACTTTAATGCGGAGGAGTTGCAAGGGGAATATGATGTGAATTATGCAGAATTTGATGAAGAGGATTATTATGATTATGCTTATAGCGCAAGATTAAGAAGATTTTATTACCCTGTTGTTTACAGAGATTATTATGCTGACTATTATACTAATTTGTATTGGTACACATACGATCCTTTCTGTTGGGGTACTTCAATTTATTTAGGTTATAGTTGGTGGTATCCTTCTTATTATTCTTCCTTGTATTGGGATCCTTTCTATAATCCTTATTGGCATCACCATCATTTTCATCATCACCATCATCACCACCATCATTCTCATTATGATGTTTGTTATTTCAATTCTATGGACTATAACTCAAATATGTATAGAGGTAGTTCTGTTGGTGGAAGTATAAAAAGAGCTGGTAATGTTAGTGGAAGTTCTATTAAAAAGCATATAACAAGAAATGATAATAAAACTGTTAAACCTTCTTCTAATAAAAAGGTTGTTTATACTAATAATGCAAAAAGATATAATAAGCCTGCTAATTCTACGAATCGTATGAAGCCTGGTGTAAATAGAGGAGGAAAGGTTTCTACAATTAATAGACAAACAAATAAGAATACGAATTTATTTAATAGAAGTAATTCAAGAAGTAGCAATAGTAGTAAATCGTACAATAGAGGTAGTGGTTCTTCTATTAATCGTAGTGGTGGAACTCGTTCTTCTGGCTCTTCATTCGGAGGAGGTTCAAGAGGAGGTTCTCGTAGTGGTGGTTCAATAAGAAGATAATGTAGTAATAAAAAAAATAATATTTACAAATATGAAAAAGATAGTTGGATTTATATTAGGTGTTTGTGCCTTTATTGGTGTAAGGGCTCAAAGTGAGGACTTTCCTTTGTTTTTTAGTCAATTAGGCTTAGAAGGAACAGCTAATTATATGGGTAGGGCTGGTGCAATTGGTGCAGTTGGAGGAGATATTATGTCAGCTAATTATAACCCTGCTGGATTAGGGATTTATAGAGTTGCTGAAATGACTTTTTCTACTGGTTTAAATTTTGCAAACACTTCTGCTTTTACAAATGATTTAGGCTTGAAAGATGATAAAACAAAATTAACATTTGGAAATTTTGGCGTGGTTTTGCCTGTTAAAGTAGATGAGTCTTATTTGAAGTATGTTCAAATTTCTACTTCGTTTAATAGATTGAAAACTTTTTCTAATAATGTTGCAATGCAAAGAAATGGTTTGACATCTTCTTTTATTGATGCAGTTGTTATGAATGATATTGTTGAGTATAATGATGCTGAAAATGAATTTATAAGAGCTGGTGTTGTGGAATTAGATACTAATACATATAGTATTTCGTCTTTTTTTGAGGTAGGTACATTTAATCAATTTAGAAGAATTAAATATAGTGGAGCGCTTAATGAATTTGCTTTTTCGTTGTCGGGAAATATAAATGATAATTTGTATTTCGGTATAACAGCAGGTATTCCTATTGCTAATATGACAACTCTTGGTACTTTAACTGAAAGTAAAATTGATATAAATGGAGAAGAAGTAGCTTCTTATGTTCATACAACTCAACAAGATTTGGTTTGTGCTGGTGTGAATCTTAAATTAGGTGCTATTTTTAAGCCTATTTCACCTTTGAGAATAGGGGTTGCTGTTCATACTCCTACTTATTATTCTGTTACAGATGATTATTCTTCAATAGTTCAATATGATCAAACAGCAGGTGCTATTGCTCCAACTTTTTATTATGGAATACAAACCCCATTCCGCTTTTTAGCTAATGCGGCTGTTGTATTAGGTGATATTTCTTCTTCAATTGTAGGAACAATTAGTGCTGATTATGAATATGCAGACTATTCTCTAATGAGATTTGATTTTACAGAAGATGTACTTGCTGAGTATGATTTCAATACAAGTATAGAAGATATTTTCTCTCCTGCACATACATTTAGATTAGGAGGAGAAGTGAAATTTGGTCCTTTTGCTCTTAGAGCAGGTTATGCAATGCAAGGCAATCCATACGTAGAGGTGCAAAACGATGCTTCAATAAATTATACTACTTTTGGATTTGGATATAGAAAAAATAAAGTTGGATTTGATTTAGCATACGTTCATTCAACAGGAGATTCAAAATATTATTGGTATGACGGAACTGAATCAAATATGACTGAAATTCACAATATTATTCAAGCAACATTAATTTTGAAATTCTAAACAATTAAAAATAAATAATAGTTATGGCATTACAAATTACAGACGCTACATACGATGAAATGGTAGCAAAATCAGACAAATTAGTAGTTATTGACTTTTGGGCAGAATGGTGCGGTCCTTGTCGTAAGGTAGCTCCAATTATTGACGAACTTTCAGGAGAATATGAAGGAAAAGCTGTTATCGGAAAATGTGATGTTGATGGAAATAGTGAAATAACATCAAAATTCGGTATCAGAAATATCCCTACTGTTATATTCTTGAAAAACGGAGAAGTAGTTGATAAACTTGTAGGCGCACAAACAAAAGCTGCTTTTGTTGAAAAAATAGAAAAATACTTATAATTTCTATTTTTTATGTCAGAGGAATTAAGAGACAAGTCTCTGTATAATTCTATAGATTTTAAAACTACACAAATAGTAGAAGGATTTATGACGGGCTTTCACAAAAGCCCGTTTCATGGTTTTTCAGTAGAGTTTGCCGAACATAGTTTGTACAACACGGGTGAAAGTACAAAACATATAGATTGGCGTTTGTATGCTCGTACTGATAAATTGTTTGTTAAAAGATTTGAAGAAGAAACGAATTTGCGTGCAATGTTTGTACTTGATTCGTCTTCTTCAATGTTTTTTCCTTACAAAGAATTTTCTAAAATAGAGGAAAGCAATAAATTTTCTTTTTCTATTTATGCTTGTGGCGTAATTATGCAAATTCTTTATAAGCAACGAGATGCATTTGGATTATCTTTTGTTGCTGAAAACATAGATTATCTTTCACCTATAAAGACTAATCTCGCTCATAAGCAGTATTTGTTTACTCTTTTAGAAAATAAAATTAAACAAGACAATAAATTGTCAAAAATTACTTGTTTGGACAAGGCTTTACATTCACTTTCCGAACAAATTCATAGACGTTCGCTGTTTATTATTTTTACAGATTTGTTTTCTGATAGCTTTTCAGCAGAGCAATTAATAGATTCTCTTCGACATCTAAAACATAATAAACATGAAGTAATACTTTTTCATGTATTTGATGGAGATAAAGAAATTAATCTTGATTATAAACAAGGTTATTATAGGTTTATAGATGTGGAAAATAAAATGGAACTTAAAATAACGATAGAAGATATAAAGAAACAATACACACAAGCAATAAAAGATAGATTAGAGCTAATCAAAAGCGAGTGTAATAAATTAAGAGTTGATTTTGTTGCAGCAGATATTAACAAAGGCTTTGATCAAATCTTATTTCCATTTTTAATAAAACGTTCAAAATTAAAATAAACAATTATGAAAATAAAGCAAATCATAAAAAAAGTATGGTCAATAGAAGCAAATAGGTATATTATAAAGCATTTTTCTGTTTTTTGTATTGTTAATATTATTTTTCATTTTATATATTGGAATACAAATATGAATTCTTGGTTGTTTGGACCATTTACAACCGAAGTATTTGACTTTTTTACTCGTCTTGCATACGAAGGAACTCATATATTATTAAAAACATTTTCTCCACATACGTTTGATGCAGAAGGATTGAGCTTTTATTTCTACGATAATTTAGGATATTATGGTACAGTTACAATTATTCACGATTGTTCTGCGATAAAGCAATGTATGCAGTTTCTTTTAGCTATGATTTTCTGTCCAAATAAATGGTATAAAAAACTATTATATTTCCTAATAGGATCTATAATAATTCTTTTGTGTAATATATTGAGGTGTTATTTGCTTTCAGAAGTTTTAGCAAGCGGAGGAGACTTCGATTATATGCATGATTGGGTCGCACGTCCAATAATGTATGTAATTATCCTTGCATTGTGGTTTGTATGGATAGAGTTTTTTTCACGAAAGAAAAAAACTAAGAACGAGAACGTTCAAGACACACACTAACACTTTGCATTTGTCCCCCAAGAGGCGGATTCATTTTGTGTACTCTTACTTTACACCTACTTACTTGTGGATAATTATTAAGAATAACATCAATTATTCTTTTCGCAACGTGTTCTAAAAGATGCGAAGGAATTTCCATTTCTTTTTTTATTAACTGATAAACATCAAGATAATTAACTGTATCATCTATGTTATCACTTTCTTCTGCTAAAGAAGTATCTGCTTCCAATTCACAATCAACTTGGAAATTAGTTCCTATTTTTCTTTCTTCCTCAAAACAACCATGATGAGCGAAAAAAGACATCTTATTTATACGAATTTCTGCCATAATTACATAAAAATAGCAACGAAATTATTTTTTTTAAAACATTTCGTTGCTATATCTTTAATTATTAAAAATTTTGTTTGAATTGATTAAGGAATCTTACATCATTCTCAAAATACATTCTTAAATCATTTACTCCGTATTTAAGCATAGCGATTCTTTCTACACCCATACCAAAAGCAAATCCAGAATAAATCTTACTATCTATGTTAGAAGCTTCCAAAACATTAGGGTCAATCATTCCACAGCCCATAATCTCTAACCAACCTGTTCCTTTACAAACATTACAACCCTTTCCTCCACATAGATTACAAGAAACGTCCATTTCTGCACTAGGTTCTGTGAAAGGGAAATAAGAAGGACGAAGTCTTATCTTTGTATCTGCTCCAAACATTTGTTGAGCAAAATAAAGTAAACTTTGTTTAAGGTCTGCAAACGATACATTTTTGTCAATATATAAACCTTCTATTTGATGAAATATGCAATGAGCTCTTGCAGATATTGCTTCATTTCTGAAAACTCTTCCCGGAGCAATAATTCTTATAGGAGGTTGTTGAGTTTCCATTGTTCTAACTTGAATAGAAGAAGTGTGTGTTCTTAAAACAGCGTGATTTGCATCTTCTCTATTTTCAATAAAGAAAGTATCTTGCATATCTCTTGCAGGGTGTTCAGCAGGGAAATTCAAAGCTGAAAACACATGCCAATCATCTTCTATTTCAGGGCCTTCAGCCACACTATATCCAATTTGAGAAAAGATGTCAATAATCTCAGCTCTTACAAGAGAAATAGGGTGTCTTGAACCTGTTTTTTCCAATAAAGCAGGTTTTGTCAAATCATCAATTTGAATTTTAGCTTCGTTTTTATTTTCAATGATTTCTCTTAGACTTTCAATTTTATTTTGAATAGCTGTTTTCAATTCATTAAGCATTGCGCCCATTTCTTTCTTTTCTTCATTAGGCACACTTTTGAATTGAGCAAACAACTCATTCATTAACCCCTTTTTACCAAGATATTGAATTCTTAGTTGTTCCAATTCCTCAGCAGTATTTACACTTAACTGCTTTAAATTTTCAATTGCTTGTTTTAATCTTTGCTTCATAATACTTATTCAACAATGCTTATTGTCATTTTAACATCTTCCACAGGGCGATCATAGCGGTCTTTTTGAACTTTTGCTATTTTGTCAATTACCTCTAAACCTTCTATTACTTGACCAAACACTGTGTATTCATAATCCAAGAAAGGAACTCCACCTTCATTAACATAAGCATCTTTTTGTGTTTGATTGAATTGTTTTCCCATTCTTGCTTGCAACATATTCAATTCCTCAGAAGTGTAACGTTTACCTTGAGCTATGTAGAATTGACTTCCTGATGATGCTTTTTGAGGATTTACATTATCACCCATTCTTGCAGCAGCCAAAGCACCTTTTTTGTGAATCAATTCTTGTTTAAACTCTGCTGGAATAGTGTATCCAGGTCCACCTTGACCTAACATTTGTTTTGGTTTAGCTGTTTTAGAATCAGGATCACCTCCTTGTATCATAAAACCATCGATAACTCTGTGGAAAAGTGTTCCATCGTAATACCCTTCTTTGACTAATTTTATGAAATTGTCTCTATGCAAAGGGGTTTCGTTGTAAAGAATGGCTTTCATCTCGCCATAATTTGTGCTAATCAATACCATAGTTGTAATTTCTTTTGTTTCTTCTTTATTTTCTTGGGGTGTTGTAGCTTCAACCTTTGACATTTTGCTTGAACAAGCACCCATAAAAATACCCATTAAAAGGATTAAAAATAGATTTTTCTTTGTGTTCATACTTTTTTTTATTAGTTTTGCAATCTGTTATTAAAATTAAAATGCAATACTACAAAAAAAAACTGTTATGGGAAAGAATATGTTAAGATTTTTTTTAATTGCAATTTGTGCAGTGTTGATTTCTCCAATTTTTTCTTCTTGTGCAGAAGATAAATTAGACGGTTGCGGATTAACAGTTGTTGTTAAAGATGCGAAGAATCCATCTAAAACATACGCTGGTGCAACTGTCAATATAAGTAAGGATTCTGGTAGTGTGAAACGCACAGGAAAAACCGAATCAAATGGAGAGGCTTATTTCGTTTTTGACAATGAAGCGATATTAGACATCTTTGTAACTCACGTTTCAGAAGATGCAATGCCGGTTACTCGCACAGGAAAAAGTACAGTTAGATTAAAAGACGGAGAAGTCGTAGTTAAAGACGTTTTGATTCAGTTGTAATCAAACGATTCTTTCAAAGCGATAACCCTTTTCGCTGTAAAAAGACAAAACCCTTTCAAGGCAGAAAAGCATATTGCATTCTGCTTTTGGATTGTCGTGAAAGAGAATTATATCACCAGCTTTTAGTTTGAGAGAATTTTTCAAACAAATAGCTGGTGTGTTTTTTTGATTGTAATCAAAACTTATTACAGTCCATAAAATTATGCGATAACCCTTACTTTTTACAAAATTAAATTGCTTTTTTGTGATTCTGCCGTAAGGAGGGCGAAAAAGATTTGTCTTACAAAAAGCTTCACATTCCTCAACGCTTGCTTTATAATTTTCAAACTTAGTTATAGGTCCGTTAGAGTGATACATAGTGTGATTTCCTACCGAATGCCCTTCGCTTAATAAAGATTGATAGCACTCAGGGTGTTTTCTAATATTATCACCTACACAAAAAAAAGTAGCTTTTGCATTATAACGTCTAAGAATCTCTAAAACCTTATTTGTAATCTCAGGCACAGGACCATCATCAAAGGTTAAAAAAATAACTTTCTCCTTTGTCTTTATTCTAAACTCAACTTTTTTTGAAAATAATATTTGAAGAAATTTTGGTATTTTAGAAATCATAATCCACGTCTTTAATAGCCTCTACAATATCATTATACGCAAAACCTTTACCTAAAAGATAGTCAAAAGATTTCTTTGTTTTAATCCTTTTATCACTTGAAATAGAATAATATTTTTTTGAGAAAATTTCCCTAATCAAAGAAATATATTCATCATAGTCAATAGCCGCTAAACCTTTCTTTATACAAGGCTCACTAATGTGTTTTTGTTTTAAATTATACGAGATTTTAATCTTTCCCCATTTGTTTTGATGAAACTTACTTACGGCAAACAACTCGGCATAACGTTGTTCATTAATATAACCCTGACAAATCAATTCTGCAACACAATCCTCGCTTTCTTCTCTTGTTAGACCGAGGCTCATCAACTTATCGATAACCTGACTTTGGCAACGTTCTTCTTTTGCACAATAATCCTTTGCGTATTCCAAGCCTTGATAAAAAGTATATAATTTTTGTTGTGCCATAGTTTTTTTTGCAAAGATAACAATAATATTAAATACAATGAAATACAATAAAGTATAAAGCATTAGAAATAAAATATTAATATGTTAAATTAAAAAAATCTAGTTTTTTTTTGGAGAACTGAAAATAATTTTTATCTTTGCCCTATTCAAAACAATTAAAAAAATAAACTAATAAACATATAGTTATGAAGATTTATCATACCTCAGAAATCAAAAACATAGCTCTATTAGGAGGAGCTAAATCAGGAAAGACAACTTTGGCAGAAGCCATGTCATTTGAAGCAGGAATCGTTTCACGAAAAGGAGCAATAGAAGATAAAAATACACTATCGGATTACAGAGACATAGAAATAGAAAGAAAATCCTCTGTAGTATCGAGCGTCTTGTATGCAGAATACAACAATAAGAAGATAAATATAATAGATGTTCCAGGATACGCTGACTATCAAGGA
Organism: uncultured Bacteroidales bacterium; assembly: GCA_937901525.1. Lineage (GTDB taxonomy): Bacteria > Bacteroidota > Bacteroidia > Bacteroidales > P3 > Onthomorpha. The sequence continues at coordinate 2,076 of CALDHX010000094.1, read as the reverse complement.
GAATTAGTAGCAGCACTTCACGCAGTAGAAACAGCTGTAGTAGTAATAAACTCACAAATCGGAGTAGAAGTAGGAACAGAGATAGCATTTCGTCATACAAAAAGACTATCAATTCCTTTAATGATAGCAATGAACCAATTAGATCACGAAAAAGCTAATTTTGACGAACAAATAAAAGAATTAAAAGAATTCTTTGGAGACAAAATCACAGTAGTACAATATCCAATCAATGCAGGCGTAGGATTCGATAGCTTTATCGACCTAATAATGCAAAAGATGTACAAATATCCAAAAGGAGGCGGAAAACCAGAAATATTAGAAATTCCAGAAAGTGAAAAAGAAAGAGCAGAAGAACTAAGACTTGCATTAGTAGAAAATGCAGCAGCAGGTTCAGATGATTTAATGGAAAAATATTTTGACGAAGGCGACCTTGCAGTAGATGAAGTTAGAAGAGGATTGCGTTTAGGAATGGCAGCAAGAAACGTATTCCCTGTAACATGTATTTCAGCTAAGGAAAACATAGGAGTAGGAAGATTAATGGAATTCATCACATTCAATGTTCCTTCACCAACAGAAGCACTTCATACCAAGACATTAGTATCAGGAGAAAAGATAACATACGATGAAGCAGCACCAACAACATTATTCGTGTTCAAAACAGCAAACGAAACACACGTTGGAAACATTGCTTACATGAAAGTAATGAGCGGAGAAGTAACCGAAGGAATGGATGTTGTCAATTCATCAAACGAAAGCAAAGAAAGAATAGCACAAATCTTTGTAAATTCAGGTAAAAACCGTACAAAAATTGAAAAAGCATGTGCAGGAGATATAGTTTCTACAATAAAATTAAAAGATGTTGCAACAAACGCTACATTAACTTCTCCTAAAAACGTAGGAGACAAGTTAAACGCAATTCAATTCCCTGAACCAATCTATACAACTGCAATAAAAGCAGTAGATAGTGGAGATGATGAAAAACTTGGAGCAGCACTTAACGAATATTCTTCACACGATTGCTCACTAAGAGTAGAAATTGCAAGAGAATTAAAGCAAACAATCGTAAAAGGAATGGGAGAATATCACATCAATACATTGAAATGGTATTTAGATCACGTATATAAAATTCCAGTAGAGTTCTCTGCACCAAAGATTCCTTACAGAGAAACAATCACAAAGAGTGCAGAAGCATCATATCGTCATAAAAAACAATCAGGAGGAGCAGGACAATTCGGAGAAGTCTTTATGATGATTGAACCATACTACGAAGGAATGCCACAACAAAAGAAATATCCAATCCGTAACACAGAAGAAACAACACTACCTTGGGGCGGAAAACTTATATTCAATACATGTATCGTAGGAGGAGCAATTGACGCAAGATTTATGCCAGCAATCCTAAAAGGAATCATGGAAAAAATGGAAGAAGGTCCACTTACAGGCTCATACGCAAGAGACATTGTAGTAAATATCTTTGACGGAAAGATGCACCCTGTTGATAGTAATGAAATGGCATTTAAACTTGCAGGACGTAATGCCTTCAAAGAAGCCTTCAAATCAGCAGGTCCAAAAATCCTTGAACCAATTTACGACATGGAAGTAACAGTTCCTTCAGAATTAATGGGAGGCGTTATGACAGACCTTCAATCAAGAAGAGCAATAGTAATGGGAATGGATTCAGAAGGAATGAATTCAATAGTAAAAGCAAAAGTTCCGTTAGCAGAAATGTATCGTTACTCAACAGCACTTTCATCTTTAACATCAGGAAGAGGAACATACACAATGAGCTTTGCAGAATACGAAGCAGTTCCAACAGATGTACAATCAAAACTATTGAAAGCATACGAAGAACAAACAAAAGACGAAGAATAGTCTTTAAAGATAACAAACACAAAAAGGCGATTGAATTTTCTCAATCGCCTTTTTTTTATTAAAATTGACAAAAAATTGGAGCAAATTAAGAGCTTTGAAAAAAAAGTCTTTGAAAAAATGAAAAAAAGCAAAGAAAAAAAAGAAAAAAGCAAAGAAAAAATTCAAAAAAGTAAAGAAAAAAAAGCCACTCTGTAATAGAGTGGC
>CALDHX010000093.1 GCA_937901525.1 uncultured Bacteroidales bacterium | reverse complement strand
AAAAAAAGCAAAGAAAAAAAATTTTTTTTCTTTGCTTTTTTTATTTTTTTCTTTGCTTTTATTCTATTGCTTTTTCGTATTCTCCGTTTTTAAGTATTTCTATTGCTTTTTGCAATTCGTTATCGTTTTCTTTTACGCACATATAGTAGTATTTTATGCCATAAAGATTTCTTGCTATCAGAGCTTTTAGAGTGGATTCAATGTATTTTTCTGATTCTTTATTCATCTTCTCCATTTTTTTATCTTCTTTTTTTGCATTCTCTACTATCTCTTTTACTAATTTGTCTTTATTTGTAAGCGATTTTGCATAATCTTCGTAAGAGTCATATTGAACGGCTGTGCTGTCGGTAATTTCGTTTTTCAAATAGTCAATAACGATTTGATTAACCCATTCTTTCTTGATTTCATTTCTTCTTACACCTTCTTTTTCTGCATAAGCTTCAAAATCTTTTAGAAGGTTCAATTTGTCATATTCTTTTTCAAAAGTAGAGAAATCAGGTGCTTTTTTTAGAAATTCTTCACGATTTTTTTCAACCCAATTCAATGTGTAATTGTTAAATAAACTCTTTGAACGTAGATTGATTAAATAATCACTTGCTCTTGAAGTGTCTTGTGGAATAATTATATCAGGCATTATACCATATTCAATAGTATCGTTTTCTTTTTCATATAATTCATAAGGTTTTTGAATGCAACGACCTTTTGGTGTATAGTATCTTGAAGTTGTAAGTCTTATTTGGGATTGATCTTCTAAGGTAAATGGTCTTTGAACTAATCCTTTTCCAAATGTTCTTTGCCCAAGAATTAATCCTCTTTTCCAATCTTGAACAGCTCCACTTACAATTTCTGAGGCCGAGGCTGTGTATTCATCTACTAATATGATTAATCGTCCTTCTTCGTATATTCCTTTTTTTGCTGCATCATAGGTTTGTTTTGGAGAATGTAGCCCTTCGGTGTAAACAATGGTCTTATTGCCAGGTAGGAAATGATCGCCAATTTCAAAGGCTATGTTTAAATATCCTCCTCCATTGCTTCTAAGGTCAAAGATGAGGTCTTTCATTCCTTCTTTTTTTAGTTGTTTTATTGCATCGGTAAATTCTTCTGTGGAAGTTTGAGCAAAACGATTTAATCGTAAATATCCTATTGAATCATCTAACATAAACCATGTGTCAATTGAATGAATAGGTATTTTATCTCTTGTGATATTAAATACTATTGGGTCTTTTCTGTTGGCTCTTTTTACACTTACTTTTACCTTGGAGCCTTTTTCTCCTCTTAGATTTTTGAAAACCCAATCATTTTTTATGCTATCTCCTGTCGCAGGCTTGTTGTCCACTTTTATTATTATATCTCCTGCAAACATTCCTACTTTTTCGGCAGGTCCTCCTGCTATTACTTCTACAACATGAATGCTATCGTTCATAAGTTGAAAGCTAACACCAATCCCGTCAAAATTACCTTCTAATGGTTCGTTCATTTTCTTAACTTCATCTTTGGTAATAAATACAGAATGAGGGTCAAGCTCTTTTAACATTGCAATTATTCCTTTTTCACTTATGCGTTCAAGGTTAGTTGTGTCGGTGTAGAAATAATTAATAAGGGCAAGAGTTTGTCCTGTCTTGGTTGTGGCTATTCTCAAAGTGTCGTTTTGAGCAAAAGTTAGCAAACTGCTAAATAAAAAATAAAATAATAATAATCTTTTCATTTTTTTTACAATATTTATTTCAAATTAAACGTTAATTTTGCAGTTTTATTTTAATAAAAATATATTGTTATGGATATTTATTTGATACTTATAATTTTAGGCTTTGTATTAAGTTTAATAGGACTTTGGAAAATATTTGAAAAAGCAGGTGAAAAACCCTATTTTGTATTAATTCCTTTTTGGAATATTTGGGTTTGGATTAAAATAATAGATAAAAAGAAATGGTGGTTTCTTTATTGTTTGATACCTTTTTTAAATGTTTTTATAATTATGTTGATGATTGTAGAAACAGTAAAGTGTTTTAAGAAAAGTGGTTTCTGGTATCAATTACTTTCTATACTTGTTCCTTTCATTGTATTGCCTTTGTTGGGATTTTCTAAAAAAGAAATTTATACACACCCCAAAGATTTACCTGTTTTTAAAATTTCTACCCTAAGAGATTGGATTGATTCAATAGTTTTTGCAATTGTCGCAGCAAGTGTAATACGTACTACTTTTTTTGAAAGCTATATGATACCATCTTCTTCAATGGAGAAGAGTTTGCTTGTAGGAGATTGTTTGTTTGTTAGTAAACTTGCATACGGCCCAAGAATACCTAATACGCCTTTGGCATTACCTCTTATGCATCATACTGTTCCAGGGCTAAATACAAAAAGTTATTTAGATTGGATAGAACTTGATTATCATCGTCTTCCAGGTTTAGGTAAAGTAAAAAGAGGTGATGCAGTAGTGTTTAACTATCCTGATGGTGATACTGTTTCTACATTTTATCAATCAAACGAAAGCTATTACTCACTTATAAGAAGATATGGAAGAGATAGAGTTTGGTCAAATAAAGATGAATTTGGTGAAATAATATCAAGACCAATAGATAAAAAAGAAAACTTTATAAAAACTTGTGTAGGTTTACCAGGAGAGGTGCTTTCTGTTGAAAATGCAGTTATTCATATCAATGGAAAAGCAATAGAAAGTCCAAAAGAATATCAATTGACACATAGAATAAGAACAAAAGATAATAATACTCTTAATGAAAAAGAACTCTTAGAAATAGGAGTGTCAAAAGAAGATATGGCAATGATGTATTATTTCTATTATATATCACTTACTGAAACTCAAATAGCAACTTTAAATACTAATCCATTTGTAGAGGTAGAACCATTAAATGAAGATGTAAAACTTGTAGGACAACAAACATTCCACTCTTGCAAGCTATTTATTCACCCTGATATTTATGATAAACAAGCCTTTCTTTTACAAGCAGGAATTGATAGCTCAGAAATAAACAAACTTGTTAATTATGCAACCCTTCCAATGTCGGAAGAAATAAAAAAACAAATAGAAAAGATGCCTTATGTAGAAGAAATACTTCCTGTGATAACAAAGCAAGGATTTGAAGATGTAAATATGTTTCCACATAAAGCAGGTTTAGGTTGGAATAACGATAACTATGGCCCGATTACTATTCCTTCAAAAGGAATGACGATAAAATTAACAGAAGATAATATAGCATTCTACGAAAGAGCGATAAAGGTATTTGAAAAACAAGACGTTAAAATAGGAGATGAGTACACCTTTAAAATGGATTATTATTTTATGATGGGAGATAATAGACATAATTCAGCCGATAGTCGCTATTGGGGATTCGTTCCAGAAGACCACATCGTAGGAAAAGCCTCATTAATATGGATGTCAATAAACAAAGATCAAAACTCAATACTAAAAAAGATACGTTGGAATAGAATTTTCAAAAAAATAGAATAAAAATGACAAAAGTACTCGTATTTGAAAAAGATGAAGAAAAAGCAACACAACTACAACAAGCTTTTAAAGAAAAAGGAATACTCTGTAAAATAGCTTCTACACCAAAAGAAGTGTTGCGATTACTAAGAGAAGACTCACGTAAAATACTTGTTCTTAACTATGAACAAGGAGGAGATGATATAGCAGGTTACCTAGCTTCCAAAGATGGAAATACTCCATTCTATTTTATATCAGAAAGAATAGAAAGAAAATATAAAATAGCAGCCCTTCGTCTTGGAGCCGAAGACTATATTGCTCCCTTAGACATTGAAGAACTAATTTTGAAAATACAAAATCAAACAAGATGGAAAAATTCACAAGATGTTAATAAAATAAAAATATATAAAATTGGAAATAAAACAGTCTTTGACTACGAACGCAGATTAGTTACTTGTGGAGAAGCAACTATAAAATTAACTACAAAAGAGGCAGAGCTAATGAAAATCTTTTGTGAAAACATCAATCAAGTAATACCACGTCCAGATATGTTACAAGCAATTTGGGGAGAAGAAAACTATTACAAAGCACGTACAATGGACGTATATATTACACGATTAAGACACTTCCTTAAAATAGACGAAAGCATAAACCTAATAAACCACCACGGAATAGGATTCTCCCTAACAATAATAGAACAATAAATATATACTATACATAAAGAAAACACCTTCACTTTAATTATAGAGTGAAGGTGTTTTTTATTATAATATTTGTGTGTAAAAGAATAATAAATCTTATTTAAAAATGAGAGGAAGTAATTTTGCTGATATGAAAGAAAAAAGTATATTTGTAGTGTCAATATAACACTTTTTTAAATTAAATTAATAGTTAATTTGTCTAAAAACGGGGAGTGGTATAATACATAAAATATTACAATTTTCAACGCCCTCATTCCTCTCTTGACGTTCTACTGCTAGCAATGAAATATGGATTAGTCGCATAAAAAGATGATAAATAATTTGTTAAACTGAATTTAAAATGTAAATTTGCAAGCATAAAACAAATTAAATTAATAATTAAACCTGTCTAAAAACGGGGAGTAGTATAAACTTTTGACTATATTCGGTGCTTCTCCTGCCGAAATACAGTTATAATAATTTAACAATAGAAATGTATGATATATTTTGATGAGGCTGGATATACAGGTCCAGATTTGACTAATAGTGAACAACCGTATTTTGCATTGGCATCCATTAGAATGACAGATGATGAGGTTATTCGTATGAAAAAAGATATTGGTTATTACGAATGGGGGAAGGAGCTACATTTTATAAAGATGTATAAAAATTTTCAGGGTAGAGCAATGCTGGATAAAATATTTAACCATCCACTAATGGATGATAATCATGTACTTCCATCATTTGCACACAAAAGATATTGTATCTATGCCAATATTGTTAATATACTAGTCGAAACTATGTATTATAATCAGGGGGTAAATTTATACGAGGGAGCTAAGAATCTGATATTGGCTAATGGCTTGTATTTTTTTGCTACTTTGCATCCTAACAAGGATTTGGTGACTGAATTTGAGAATTGTTTTGTTACTATGGTTAGGGAACCATCTGTTGAATCTATTGCAAATTTCTATAGGACTACAGACAAGCTGATGTATAATGCTGATACAAAAGATGCTTTCTTCGAAATGCTGTCAGAGATACCTCCTACAATACAATATATTAAAGAGGCTTTAACCGACAAGAAATTTTATATTGATCTAACAATACCATTGTTTTCCGTGTCAATTCAAGAATGGTATAAAAGAACTGGGGAAAAAGATACTGTTCTTTTTGATTCTTCTGAACCATTCTATGCAAATAAAGAGTTTATGGAACACCTAAGAGATATGGATGTGCCAGAAACTGTTGTGGGGTATGGTAAAGAAAAACACGTATATCCTCTGCCTGTTGGTAATATGGAAATTGTAAAGTCTCATGAAGAGTTCGGAATACAGTTGGCAGATGTGTTTGCAAGTGCATTGTGCTTTGCTCTTACACCGCGAGAAGATAAGTTCATGAAGTATCAAGATAAGATAAAATCGCTGCCATTATTCCAGAATATTAAGCTTAATATAGCACCTTCTACTAATGATTTTATTGAAGAAAGGATGAAGGAAACAGCCAAGATTGATCCTTTGGTTTTTCTTTGTGAACATAGTGATGAGATAAACCCAGAACAAAACTAAGATATTATATTATGGATTATACAGAGATTAGTAATAGCATCAGAATGATGATAAAAGCTCAAGGCGTAGATGATAAGTATATTGATAAAGAGGAAACTTTATACTATGATGAATCAGGTAACATAAAACACTTGATTGTAAAAGAGGGTAAGCTTAATGCAGATTCAGATACTGTATTTGTGCTGGGTGGTGTTCAGGCGGATGATACTATTTCTTTGGAAGAGCTAAAAACAGCATTAGGAAAAAGCTTAGAAAAAGAAATGAAATCAACAAAGGATTTGAAAGGATCTTTTATTGAGATATTGCGCAAGGATAATTTTAGAAAAATACTCCAACTGATTCAAGACAAAGGATGGCATATTCATTTTTGTATTGTGCAGGTGTTGTATTATGGTTTTGTAGATATTGTTGATTCAATAAATGGGCTAGGTTTTGCTCCTCTCGAATTCAAGGCTGAACTATACAAGGTCTTGAAAAAGAATCCAAATGTAACTGTTTCAATATTCAAGAAATATAAATATCCAAATATTGCAACAAAAGACATTAAAAATTTCTTGTCAGAGATTTTAACCCTTATTGAGGATATTATTGCCGAGGATGCGAAAAGATTAATGATAAATCCTTTTCTTCTTGTACTTAAAAGCTGTATTGAGAAAGCTAAAGAACAGAAAGAATTGACTTTTATTCAGGAAGAAACAGCTCATGAGTGGGTCGGAGAATTTGAACAATTTTACAAGCAACAGATTCTCAACTTTCCGAAGAAGACCTTAGTATTTGATGAAGAAAAACAGGTTATGAGCCAAATTGCGGAAGAAGGTATCATCATTGATGGTAAAGCTCCTGATAATTATAGTTTTAAGGAGTCAGGGTCAGATGCAATGATACAAGTCTGTGATTATGTAGTTTCTATTTTACGTAAATATATGATTTTCCTTGATAGATTGGAACCAGAAGTTGATACTGACATCCAAAGATTTGATGATAATCAAATGAATAATTACAAGCTTTTAAATAGGATTCTTGCTAACTCTCTGGATTATAACCCTTTGTTTGTGCATTTTATTGCTAGTCAGCATACTATTGCCAAGTACCATATGTACATGAAAAAGTATGGTAAAGCTATAGTAAAAGAATGACTTTACAGATTATTTTGTTCTACTTCATGTGAATTGTTGTCTTTTATAATAATATTTCGTTATTACATGAGTAATAATAAAGATCTTTTCAAACTAATGTCTCTTGATGCCAACATAAATACAACTGGCATAGAGGAGCGTTTTGAACAAATCGCAAAGATGTTGTTTGAAAGTTTTGTTATCCAAAAGGGTGAGTCGACGTATCTCTTTAAAGAAATTGAGTTTTACTTCTACAACAAGAATCATCGAGATATTATCACTCATCCACGTGTGTCAAAATCTTTATGCTGGTACGTAAATGACTTTGGAGGGATTGATTTAAATTTTGCCAGTAATATTAAGCGTGAATATAGAGCTAAAAGTAAAGGAAAGACTGTTGAAAAGTATGTTCTCGATAATAGTGCATATTTTGGTGGCATCCTCATTCGTCAACTAATAAGTGAAGATGGTTGTGAAGTTCTAAATGGACCATGGGCTTGTGCTGAATTGTTTAGGTGCTATGATGCTACTGGTGTCGACAAAGAATTTCCTGTTCTTGTGGAGCATGATAATGGTATGGTGGGCTATATTCGTGAACCTCGTATCAATCTACTTACATCCAAACAAACAGTAGAGGGTAAGGTTGATTATATTCTTGATGTATTTCATGAAGTTTCTGAAAGGAAATGTCTATATAAGGATTTTTCGAGATTTGTGGATATACGTTATAGATATGTGCGTTGTGATACATTAATGCATGATAAAGATACAAACGTAGTCTTTTTCTCTCCTTGGTTAAAAGACAAGAAAGAAGGACATCCTGACTTTTACCAGCATCTGAAGAATCTGCTTAATGAAATGGGAGTTGAGTCAAAAGAATTGAAATCGACAAATGATTATTGGGCACGTGACTACATGCCAATTCAGCTAGTTGAAAATGAATTCTTGAAGTATCGCTATTATCCTGATTATCTTGTGAAGAGCAAGAATAAAAAAGATATTGAGACAATTACTGATGCTACCAAAGTGTTACATGGTATGGGAATAAGTTGCCGTTCTACCAATTTGATCATAGATGGTGGTAATATGGTGCCCTGCGGTCCATATATCGTAATGACAGATAAGGTGTTTTTAGGAAACAGAAAAAAGAAAGATGATGCAGACTTTAAGGCTTTATTGGAATCAGAGCTTGGTCATCCTGTTGTCATTATTCCATGGACTCCACATGAAGACGATGTATATGGACATTCAGATGGTTTCATCAAATGGTGTGGGGATAATCGAATACTGATGGGTAATCATGGTGATTGCTATCCAGAAGAAGCTGCATCCATCCGTAGGATTCTTGAAAGTTATGGTTTTGAGGTAACAGAAATGCGTTTCAAGAATAAAGTTTATACACCTTGTTATGATCTCAACTGGGCCTATATCAACTTCCTGCAAGTTGGCAAAAACATCATAATGCCTAAATTCAACATTGAAGAAGATGCAATAGCTCAACAATACATTCAAGAAGCATTCCCCGATTGCTGTATTCGTCAAATAGAAATGGCAGAAGAAATTGCAAAAGAAGGTGGCGCTTTACATTGTTTAAGTTGGAATGTATATCTTCCAAAATCACATGTGAAAACGTAAATCACCACCTATGAGATATTTTTGTCCCTCGGCAATTTTCGGTTATCTCGGGGTACAGATGGAGAACAAAACGGGCGAAAATCTGCAAATGTCGAAGTTAAAAATCAAAAATCTGTAAAAATGGATGAAATTTTAAATGCTTGAAATGATGTGATTTGCGAGCTATATTTGCAGATAGTACGCTTTTCTTTGCAAAAAATCACTTTCTCACGCAGAATCTATTTTCCGATGCAGAATTTTGAGAATATATTAGAAAGCAGCTCGTCTGTTGTTACTTCTCCTGTGATTTCTCCTAAATAGTGTAGCACTTCTCTAATATCCGATGCTATAATATCTGTTGGCATTTGGTTGTTTATATTGTCTTTTGCAGTTTTTAGAGCATCATTTGCTTTTTTCAAAGCTTCCCAATGTCGAGCATTAGTAGTTAATACATCGATATTTACAATCTCATTATGGGCTATAGTTGCAATTCTATTAATTAAATCATCAATACCTACTTTATCCTTAGCAACAGCCTTTACAGCATTCAATTCTTCCCAGCCTTTAATTTCTTTTTCAAGCAAATCCTCTTCGCAGAACTTATTAGCTATTATAATAATTTTTTTGCCTTTTAAGCTAATTTGTTTATCTGTTTCAATTAAGTCAAATTGAGCTTCTGAAGGTAACATTTCGTTCACATCAGCCACATAAATAACTATATTAGCATCTTCAATTGCTTTATAAGAACGTTTTATTCCTTCTAATTCAATAGGGTCGGTACTTTTTCTAATACCAGCAGTATCAATAAAACGATATTCTACACCATTAAAAGTAACCATTTCTTCAATAGTATCTCTTGTGGTACCTGCAATAGAAGAAACGATAGCTCTTTCATCGTTCAAAATAGCATTAAAAAGAGTAGATTTACCAGCATTAGGCTTGCCGATAATAGCGATAGGTAAACCATTCTTAAATGCATTACCAGCTGAGAAAGAATTAACAAGTTTATTAACGGTTATACCAATATTGTTAATAGATTCAACAAGTTTTTCTCTTTGAGCAAATTCTAAATCTTCTTCAGAAAAATCTAATTCAATTTCTAATAAACTAAGGAAGTTAATAAGATCTTTTCTAAGAATAGAAAGGGTTTTTTGATACCCACCTTTAAGTTGTTGTATAGCCAAATGATGAGCAATAGCACTGCGCGATTGAATTAAATCAGCCACAGCTTCAGTTTGAGAAAGGTTCATTTTCCCATTAAGGAAAGCTCTTTGAGAAAACTCACCATTCTTAGCCATTCTTGCTCCATTTGCAATTAATAATTCCAAAATTTTATTTTGAATATAAGGAGAACCATGATGTGAAATTTCCACTGTATTCTCTCCTGTATAGGAGCGAGGTGCAAAGAAGAAAGTACAAACCACTTGATCAACCACTCTTTTATTAAAATCTATAATATTACCTATTCTCACCTTTGGATTAATGGTTTGCTTAAAATCTTCCTTTTTACCATCCAATAATCGAAACAACCCTTTCATTATTTCAATAGACATTTCACCAGATACTCTAATAACTCCTATTGCAGAAGGAGAAGCCGGTGTAGCCGGTGCACAAATTGTATCTTTCATGTTATTTATATCAGTCATATCGTTAATTATTTATTTTTTTTCTTTTTTAATCTTAGTTATAGCATCTCTATATTCAGCGGCCTTTTTAAAATCTAATTCTTCCACCGCTAAATACATTAATTCTTCCAATTCCTCAATACTCAAAGGTTTGCTTTGTGTAGCGACTGCTCTTTCTTTTTTTACTTCCTTTTGAGGTTTTAAATTAGAAATGTTATCGTTTAAACTTCTTTTCACCTGAGTAGGTGTTATATTATGCAAACGATTATATTCCTCTTGTTTCTTTCTATTTTTCTTATTCTCATCAATAGCTCTTTGCATACTTTTTGTAATTCTATCTGCATAAAGAATAGCCTTGCTATTAGCATTTCTTGCAGCTCTACCAATAGTTTGAATAAGAGCCTTGTCATTTCTTAAAAAACCTTCCTTGTCTGCATCTAAAATAGCGACTAAACTTACCTCAGGTAAATCCAGTCCCTCTCTTAAAAGATTAACTCCTATTAACACATCAAATACCCCAACTCTCAACTCCTGCATAATTTCAACTCTTTCCAAAGTTTCAACGTCAGAATGTATGTATTTATTTCTTACACCTAAATTAGTTAAATATCTACTCAATTCTTCTGCCATACGCTTAGTAAGAGTAGTAACTAGTACTCTTTCTCCTCTGCCAACAATTCTTTCAATCTCATCAAGTAAATCATCAATTTGATTTTGAGCAGGACGCACTTCTATTTCAGGATCCAAAAGTCCAGTTGGTCTAATAATTTGTTCTACTACAATTCCTTCTGCTTTTTGTAATTCAAAATCAGCAGGCGTAGCAGAAATATAAATAGTTTCCTTGTGCAAGCTTTCAAATTCTTCAAATCTTAGTGGTCTATTATCAAAGGCCGAAGGTAACCTAAAACCATATTGCACAAGTGATTCCTTTCTACTTCTATCTCCACCATACATAGCGTGAATTTGAGGTACGGTAACATGACTTTCATCAATAACCAAAAGAAAATCCTCAGGGAAATAATCAATCAAACAAAAGGGTCTTGAACCAGGTTTTCTGCCATCAAAATAACGAGAATAGTTTTCAATTCCACTGCAATAACCTAATTCTTGCAGCATCTCCAAATCATTATTCACCCTTTCCTCTAAACGTTTAGCTTCAAGCATTTGCCCCATTTGACGAAATTCATCGCATCTGTCAAACATATCCAATTGAATCTGCTTCAATACTCTTGGTAAACTGTCTTTATTTGTTAAGAAATTCCCTGCTGGATAAATAATTACATCGCTTCTTCTTTCAACCCTTCTACCACTTGAAGGTTCAATAACCTCAATAGCTTCTACTTCATCATCAAAGAAAAACAATCTATAAGCATAATCTAAATAAGGTGGAAAAATATCAATAACATCACCCTTAACTCTAAATTTACCTCTTGAAAATTCTATCTCATTTCGCGAATATAAACTATCTACTAAATCTAATAGAAATTTATTTCTTTCAAGTCTTTGACCAACAGAAATATATATTGTACCATTAGCAAAATCTTCAGGATTACCAATTCCATAAATACAACTTACACTACTAACTACAATAACATCTCTTCTACCTGATAAAAGAGCAGATGCAGCAGAAAGCCTTAATTTTTCTAATTCATCATTAATCGATAAATCTTTTTCAATATAAGTATTTGTTTGAGCAATGTAAGCCTCAGGTTGATAATAATCATAATAAGAAACAAAATATTCTACTGCATTATTTGGAAAGAAATTCTTAAACTCACTAAACAATTGAGCAGCAAGTGTCTTATTATGACTAAGTACAAGAGTAGGTTTATTTAATTGCTCAATTACGTTTGCAATCGTAAAAGTTTTTCCAGAACCTGTAACACCTTGTAACACTTGTGCAGGAGTATTGTTTCTTACACCCCTAACAAGTTGCTCAATAGCCAAAGGCTGATCGCCCATAGGTTTAAAATCTGCTACAAGCTCAAAATTCATAATCAAACTCTTTTTCTACCAAAGACAATATTTCTTCTATTTCTGCATAATCATTTGTAGTAACTAAGCGAATTCTAAAAGGCTTAAAGTTATCTAATCCTCTAAAATAACCACTATAAAATTTTCTCATTTCCAAAATAGCGTATCTATCACCTCTCCACTGCTTTAATCCTTCCAAATGTTCCTTACACACACTAACTCTTTCCTTAATAGAGAATTTGCTGTTGTTTTTTCCAACTAAAATATCCTTACATTGTCTGAAAATAAAAGGATTACCCATTGCAGCTCTACCTATTAAAATTCCATCAACGCCATATCTATTCTTATACTCCAACATTTTTTCTGCCGAAGTAATATCTCCATTACCAAAAATAGGAATTTTCATTCTTTGATTATTTTTCACCTCCCCAATCAAAGACCAATCTGCCTCACCCTTATACATTTGACTACGTGTTCTGCCATGAATACTGATAAGTTCCACTCCAACGTCTTGCATTCTTTCTGCAACTTCTAAAATAGGCTTGTTGTCATCGCTATATCCAAGACGCGTTTTCACACTTACAGGTTTTTTTACACATTCAACAACCTTTTTAGTCAAACGCTCCATTTTGTCAATGTCATTCAAAATGCCACTGCCACAACCCTTGCCAGCTACTTTTCTAACAGGACATCCCCAGTTTATATCTACCCAATCACAACCACTTTCCTCTGCTAAAAGAGCGGCATTACAAAGACTTACTTCATTGTTTCCAAAAATCTGAACAACCAAAGGGCGTTCTTCTTCCTTGAAATTCATTTTTTTATGACTACTTTCAATCTCTCTAACCAAAGCGTCAGAAGAAATGAATTCAGTAAATAAAACATCTGCTCCATATCTCTTGCAAATCTGTCTAAAACAAGGCGTTGTAACTCCCTCCATAGGAGAAAGTCCAAGGCTAAACTCAGGTAAAATGTCTTTTATCTTCATTTTTTTTGCAATTATATACACAGATATTATAAAATGTGCAAATATACAAAAAAAAGAATAAATCTAAGCACAATAAACAAATTCTTTTCATTGTTTAATATTTGACAAAATTTTTCTTTTTTTTCTTTTTTTTATTTTTTTTTCTTTAGTTATATTTATTATTATTTATATTATTATATTTATTATTATTGTCTGCACGCTGTGCAGGGTTGTCTGCATACTGTGCAGGGTTGTCTGCACGCTGTGCATAGTCGTCTGCAAATTCTGTAATTCTTTATTGAAAAAAAATCTTTGTTTTTTTAAATTTTTTCTTTGTTTTTTTTAAATTTTTCTTTGCTTTTTTTTAATATTTCTTTGTGTTATTTGGAAGTTTGTATATATTTGCATTTATGAATATTAATACTTAAAAGAAATGAAAAGAGCAATAATCGTAATTTTATCTTTGTTATTTTCTTGTGTATGTTTCTCGCAAGGCGAACAATTCCAAAAAAGTAATTTTACTTTTGAAGTGATTGGAGATGATAAATTGGCTGTAGTAAGCTACAATTCACAAACCTCGGTAGTTTCTATTCCTTCAACTATTTTTTATGAGGGAATGTCTTATACGGTTACCTCTATCAAAGGGGGCGCTTTTCTTAATAATGATTATTTAAAAGCGGTTGATATACCAGGCACAATTACAACAATAGGTACAGATTCAGATAATTATGGAGCATTTGAAGAATGTGATAGTTTACAATCAATCTCTTTGCCTAATAGTGTAATACGTATAGGCTCTTATACTTTTTATAGTTGTGATGCTTTGTCAGAAGTTTTGCTTGGTAATGTAAATTCTATTGGCAGACAGGCTTTTCAATATTGTAATAATTTGGTAGAAATTGATATACCAAACAGTGTAGATAATGTTGGGAAAAAAGCGTTTAGTGATTGCAATATGTTATCTAATGTTAGATTACCTCAAACTTGTATTTTTGCCGTTGATGCTTTTGAAAATTCAGGAAAGATTATAATTAATAATGATATAACCTATGTAGGAAAAGATACATTGAATGTAGGTTCTTATAAATTTGCTTACGCAGGTTTAATGACCTTTAATCTTAATGGGTCTTTATATAGATCTTCTGAATTAAGTGTAAGAAAATGTCCCGAATCAAAAAGTGGTGCGATTATAATACCTGCTTCGTTAAACATAGGAGGCGATTTGTTTCCTGTTACTACTATTGCACCAGAGGCTTTTGTGAATTGTGAAGCAATAACCTCTGTTTCAATTCCAAATACTATAACTTCTATTGCAAATGATGCTTTTGCTTTTTGCTTAGGATTGAATTCGGTTTTTTTGCCACAAAATGCTATTATTGCTTCTAATGCATTTGAAGGAGCTGGTGCGAAAACTTTTGATGATATAGTGTATGGGGGAAGTGATAGTTTGATTATAGGAAACTATGTGCTTACTTATCCTGGATTTACTACTTTCTATTTGAATGGTATTCCTTATAATAGTGCAAATGAATTAAGTGTAGTGAAATGTCCTGTAAGTAAAAGTGGAGCATTGTCAATTCCTTCTCATTTGCCAATAAATGGATCTTTATATCCGGTTACATCTATTAGAGGTAAAAGTTTTCATAAATGCGTGAATTTAACTTCAATCACTATTCCTAATACGATAATAACAATAGGGGATTTATCAGATGAATACGGAGCATTTGAAGAATGTGATAATTTAACCTCAATTACAATTCCAAGTGGCGTTGTTAATCTTGGAAGATATTCTTTTTATAGTTGTGATAATTTAACTACAATTGTTATTCCTAATAGTGTACTTGCTATTGGAGAATATGCATTTGAAAAATGCCCATCTTTAACCGAAGTTACTTTGCCAGTTAATGCAACAATCCCATCTAATTCTTTTTCTAACTTAGGAGTAAGTATTGATGGCGTTAAATATTCAGGAAATAAAATCTTAAATATAGGTAATTATTCTTTTGAATGTCCAGGGTTTATTACGTTTAAAATTGATGGCGTAGAGTATAATGTTACAGAAGCAAGCGTAATTGAATGTGATAAATCAAAAAGTGGTTGTGTTTCTATACTTGATTCAGTGATGAACTCTCCTGTAACCTTTATTAGAGGTGAAGCTTTTTATGATTGCGATAATATAAGTTCAATTATAGTTCCAAATACAGTAACAACAATAGGAAAATTAAATGATGGATATGGAGCTTTTGAAGAATGTAGTAATTTGATTTCAATAACTCTTCCAAGTAGTATTGATTCATTAGGAAAATATACTTTTTGGAAATGTGGTAGATTAGAAACAATTACTTGTCTTGCAGAAACAGCTCCTTCGGTTGGTGGTAGCGCATTTACTCACACTCCAAATACTAAAAACTTAATCGTTCCTTTTGGTGCAAATGGTTATTCTGCAAATTGGGGTGATGCTACTTGGCAAAAGATTTATCATAAGATAAACCCAGGCGAGACAAAAACTCTTGCAAGCACATTTACAATAGAAGGCAACAAAGTCGTAATCAACCAAGGCGTATTAAGACTAGCACAAGGTGGAGAATTGATAAATCAAACCACAACTAATGTAGGAGGAATCGTTGAAGTAGAAGCTATCAACAGAGAAAATAATTGGAATTATATAGGA
>CALDHX010000092.1 GCA_937901525.1 uncultured Bacteroidales bacterium | reverse complement strand
TTCGTTCTCATTGTTGTAGGGAAGAGTTTGTGCCGTTGTAGCTCAGTGGTAGAGCACTTCCTTGGTAAGGAAGGGGTCGTGAGTTCAAGTCTCATCAATGGCTCTTTAAGAGTTTTGTAAGAAATAATAAATAATAAATAGAAATTTTTAACGATTAATAAGTCAATATTATGGCAAAAGAAAAATTTGAACGTTCGAAACCACACGTTAACATTGGAACAATTGGTCACGTTGACCATGGTAAAACAACTTTGACTGCGGCTATTACTTCAGTTTTAGCTACAAAAGGTCTTTCAGAAGTAAAATCATTCGATACAATTGACTCTGCTCCTGAAGAAAAAGAAAGAGGTATTACTATTAATACAGCTCACGTAGAGTATCAAACTGAAAATCGTCACTATGCTCACGTTGACTGTCCTGGTCACGCTGACTACGTAAAGAATATGGTTACAGGTGCGGCTCAAATGGACGGAGCAATCATAGTTGTAGCAGCAACAGATGGTCCTATGCCTCAAACTCGTGAACACATATTATTAGCTCGTCAAGTAGGTGTTCCTCGTTTGGTTGTTTTCATGAACAAAGTTGACTTGGTTGATGACCCAGAATTGTTAGATCTTGTTGAAATGGAAATCCGTGATTTATTATCATTCTATGAATTTGACGGAGATAACACACCAGTTATCAGAGGATCTGCTCTTGGTGGATTGAATAATGAACCAACTTGGGTAGAAAAAATCATGGAATTGATGAATGCAGTTGATGAATGGATTCCACTTCCAATGAGAGATAAAGATAAAGATTTCTTGATGCCTATAGAAGACGTGTTCTCTATCACAGGTCGTGGTACTGTTGCAACAGGTCGTATTGAAACTGGTATTATCCACGTAGGTGATGCAGTTGATATCATAGGTATGGGAGCTGAAAAATTGAAATCTACAGTTACAGGAGTTGAAATGTTCCGTAAATTGTTAGATGAAGGAGAAGCTGGAGATAACGTAGGTTTATTACTTCGTGGTATAGACAAAAACGAAATCCGTCGTGGTATGGTTATTGCTAAACCAGGTTCAGTTCAACCACACAAGAAATTCCAAGCTGAGGTTTATATCTTGAAGAAAGAAGAAGGTGGACGTCACACAGCATTCCACAATAAATATCGTCCTCAATTCTATTTCAGAACAACTGACGTAACAGGAGAAATCTCATTACCAGAAGGTCGTGATATGGTTATGCCAGGAGATAACTTAACAATCACTGTTGATTTGATTTCTGAAATCGCATTGAACGAAAACTTACGTTTCGCTATCCGTGAAGGTGGTAGAACAGTAGGTGCTGGTCAAGTAACAAAACTTTTAGATTAATATAAAAACTGAGGGAAGTAAAATTCCCTCAATTCAGGGGCATAGTTTAAGGGCAGAATAGTGGTCTCCAAAACCATTGATGGGAGTTCGAATCTCTCTGCCCCTGCTAAAAAATAAAAAAAACAAAGTATAGATGTCTAAGATTGTTAATTATATAAAGAATAGCTATGATGAACTTATGCACAAAGTATCATGGCCAACTATGTCAGAATTGACAAATAGTACTGTGGTTGTCTTTGTTGCATCATTGATAATCGCACTTGTTATTTTCGCTATGGATATGTTAATGGGTGTGCATCCGACATTAGAGTGGAAAGGTTTGTTAGGTTTTCTTTATGAACTTATAGGATAATCTTATTGCTATATCTAAGCTTCCCAAAGGTTCTATACCGTGAGATATAGTGATTGGTTTATATTTTGTTATTTGATAATTACACAATAATTCTTGATTATGACTGAGGGACTAAAACCTAAAAAATGGTATGTAGTTAAGGCTATCGCTGGCAAGGAAAAGAAAGCTAAAGAGTATATTGAAAATGAAGTTGCACTTAGCGGATTTGAAATGTATGTTTCTCAAGTTTTGATTCCAACTGAAAAAGTTTTTTCTGTACGTAATGGAAAGAGGGTTAGTAAAGATAGAACGCTTTTTCCTGGTTATGTTTTGATAGAAGCAACTTTAGAAGGAGAAGTGATGCATGCTATTAAAAATGTTCCTAATGTTATTGGTTTTTTGACTCAAAAAGATGGCACTCCTGTTCCTTTATTGGAAGATGAAGTTAAGCGTATCTTGGGACAAGTCGATGAAATGATTGATAGCGAAGAGGAATTAATGGAGCCGTTTATTTTAGGTGAAACTGTTAAAATTATTGATGGACCATTCAATAGTTTTTCTGGTGTTATTGATGAGATAAACTTAGAAAAGAAAAAATTAATGGTTATCGTTAAGATATTTGGCAGAAGAACTCCTGTTGAGTTGTCATTTGTTCAAGTAATAAAGTAATTTCAAGTAAGTATTTAATTATTCAAAATTAAAACGCACGTTAGTAAAATGGCTAAAGAAGTTGCAGGATTAATTAAATTACAAATTCCAGGAGGAAAAGCAAATCCATCACCACCTGTTGGACCTGCGTTAGGTGCTAAAGGTGTTAATATTATGGAGTTTTGTAAACAGTTTAATGCTAGAACACAAGACCAAGCAGGTAAATTGATTCCAGCAATTATCACTGTTTACACAGATAAATCCTTTGATTTTGTAATTAAAACCCCACCTGTTGCTGTTCAATTGAAAGAAGCTGCTAACTTAAAGAGTGGTTCAGGTGAACCAAATAGAAATAAGGTGGCAACTCTTAAAATGGAACAAATAAAAGCAATTGCTGAAGCTAAAATGGTTGACTTAAATTGTTTTACTATTGAAGCAGCAATCAGTATTGTGAAAGGAACAGCAAGAAGTATGGGTATTGTTGTTGAAGAATAATTCTTTAACATGAATATTAAAAAGTAAAAAACGTAAATTAATGGCAAAACAATCGAAAAAACAAAGAGAGGCTTTAGCAAAATTTGATACGCTAAAAGAGTATTCTTTGGAAGAAGCTGTTGAAGTGGTAAAAAATATTACTTATACAAAGTTTGATGCTTCTTTTGATTTGGATGTTCGTTTGGGTGTTGACCCTCGTAAAGCAAACCAAATGGTAAGAGGTATTGTTACTTTGCCACATGGAACAGGTAAAACAAAAAGAGTGCTTGTATTGTGTACTCCTGATAAAGAGGAAGAAGCTAAGGCTGCCGGAGCTGATTATTTTGGATTAGATGAATACATCGACAAAATTAAAGGCGGTTGGACGGATGTCGATGTTATTATCACTATGCCAAGTGTTATGCCTAAGGTAGGTGCTTTGGGAAAAATCTTAGGACCAAGAGGTCTTATGCCAAACCCTAAAACAGGTACTGTAACAATGGAAATAGGTAAGGCCGTTCAAGAAGTTAAAGCCGGTAAAATTGATTTCAAAGTTGATAAGTATGGTATAGTACACGCAAGTGTTGCTCGTATGTCTTTTGATTCTAATAAGATTTACGAAAATGCTATGGAAGTGTTACAAGCTATCATAAAATTGAAACCAGCGGCAGCAAAGGGTACATACGTAAAAAGCGTAACTGTTTCTTCAACTATGAGCCCAGGTGTAAAAGTTGATCCAAAGTCAATAAACAAATAATCTCAGAAAAAGTTTGAAAATATGAGAAAGGAAGAAAAAAGTCAGCTAATAGAAAACATCGGAGCGGAAATTTCTAAATATCCTTACATTTATTTTGTTAGTATAGATGGATTAAATTCTGTTGAAACTGCAAAGTTAAGAAGAATGTGCTTCCGTAATGATGTTAAGTTATTAGTTGTGAAGAATACCTTGTTGATCAAGGCTTTGGAAAAAATGGATATTGATTATTCAGAATTATTTCCAACTTTCAAAGGTTCTACTTCTGTTATGCTTTCTAACGTTAATAATGCACCTGCAAAACTGATAAAAGCATTCAGAGCAAATGGTGAAAAACCTGCTCTAAAATCAGCTTATGTTGAAGAGTGTTTCTATGTAGGTGATGCAGCATTAGAAGAGTTGATAGCAATCAAGTCTAAGAACGAACTTGTTGCTGATATTGTTGCAGCTCTTCAAGCTCCTGTTAAAAATGTTATTGGAGCTTTGCAGTCAGGTGCAAATACGTTATCAGGTGTAGTAAAAACATTATCGGAAAGAGCCGAATAAGAAATTTTAAGTAAAAAAAAAGAATTGTAAAACATATTAAATCAAAAATAAAATGGCAGATTTAAAAGCATTCGCAGAACAATTAGTTAATTTGTCTGTAAAAGAAGTAAAAGAGTTAGCTGATATTTTAAAAGAAGAATATGGTATTGAACCAGCAGCAGCTGCAGTAGCAGTAGCAGCAGGTCCAGCAGCAGCTGCAGCAGCAGTAGAAGAAAAAACTGCATTTGATGTAGTTTTAGCAGAAGCTGGTGCTTCAAAATTAAATGTTGTTAAGTTAGTTAAAGATCTTTGCTCTTTAGGATTAAAAGAAGCTAAAGAATTAGTAGATGCTGCTCCTAAAACATTGAAAGAAGGAGTTTCTAAAGATGAAGCTGAATCTTTGAAAAAAGCGTTAGAAGAAGCTGGTGCAAAGGTTGAAATTAAGTAAGACATTTCACCACAATAGATATTAAGGGAATATGGTATTCTGTATAAGAATACCTATTCCTTAATTGTGTTTTATCTAACTTATTTTTTAACCTTTAATTTTAAAAGCCTTGGCACGTAAAACCCCAAAATTAGTTAGTTTTGCATCAGTAAAACATTTTGAATATCCTGATTTTTTAGATATTCAATTGAAGTCTTTTAAAGACTTCTTTCAATTGGAAACAAATTCAGAAAATAGAGTAAATGAAGGTTTATATAAGGTGTTTTCTGAAAATTTTCCTATAACAGACGCAAGAAATAATTTTGTTTTAGAGTTTCTTGACTATTTTATTGATCCTCCTCGATATACTATTGAAGAATGTATAGAAAGAGGGTTGACTTTTAGTGTTCCATTAAAAGCAAAATTGAAATTATATTGTACAGATCCTGAACATGAGGATTTTGATACTGTGATTCAAGATGTTTACTTAGGTATGATTCCTTATATGACGCCTAAGGGAACTTTTGTTATAAATGGAGCGGAAAGAGTTGTTGTTTCTCAATTACACCGTTCTCCTGGTGTGTTTTTTGGAACAAGTACTCACTCAAATGGAATGCAATTGTATTCTGCAAGAATTATTCCGTTTAAAGGTTCTTGGATGGAGTTCACGACCGATATAAACAATGTTATGTATGCTTATATAGACAGAAAGAAAAAACTGCCTATTACAACTTTGTTGAGAGCTGTTGGTTATGAAACTGATAAGGATATATTAGAAATCTTTGATTTAGCACAAGAAGTAAAGGTAACTAAAACCAATTTGAAAAAGGTTGTTGGTAAGAGATTAGCTGCTCGTATTGTTAGATCTTGGATTGAAGATTTTGTTGATGAAGATACTGGATCGGTTATTTCTATAGAAAGAACCGAGACGATTATAGATAGAGAAGTCGTTTTGGAGCAAGAACACATAGATCTTATCTTGGATTCAGGAGTTAAGACTATATTATTGCATAATGATGATGCGGCTTCTACTGATTATTCCATAATATTTAATACGTTACAAAAGGATACAGCCAATAATGCCAAGGAGGCTGTTGAATATATATATAGGCAATTGAGAAGTGCTGAACCACCTGATGAAGAAACAGCAAGGGGTATAATTGAAAAATTATTCTTCTCTGACAAGAGATATGATTTAGGTGATGTTGGACGTTATAGAATAAATACAAAACTTAACTTGAATGTAAGTGATGATATTCGTGTTTTAACAAAAGAAGATATAATATCCATTATAAAGTACTTAATAGAACTTATTAATTCTAAAACAGAGGTTGATGATATTGACCACTTAAGTAATCGTAGGGTAAGAACTGTTGGAGAACAATTATCTGCTCAATTTGGAGTAGGATTGTCAAGAATGTCTCGTACAATTCGTGAACGTATGAATGTAAGAGATAATGAAGTATTTACTCCTACAGATCTTATTAATGCAAAAACATTATCTTCTGTTATAAATACGTTCTTTGGAACGAATCAATTGTCTCAATTTATGGATCAGACAAATCCTTTGTCTGAAATAACTCATAAAAGAAGAATTTCTGCTTTAGGACCTGGTGGTTTGTCAAGAGAAAGAGCCGGTTTTGAGGTTAGAGACGTACACTACACTCATTATGGACGTTTGTGTACAATAGAAACTCCAGAAGGACCTAATATTGGTTTGATTTCTTCTTTAAGTGTGTTTGCTAAGATAAACAATTTGGGATTTATAGAAACTCCTTATTATAAAGTTGAAAATGGTAAAGTGCTTGTTGAAGATGGAGCTGTTTACCTAACTGCTGAGGAAGAAGAAGATAAAATAGTAGCACAAGCTGCAACTGATATAGATGAAAAGAATCGTTTTGTTGGAGATAGAATAAAAACTCGTCAAATGGCGGATTTCCCTATTGTTTCTCCTGATAAAGTTGATTTGATGGACGTTGCATCTAATCAAATTGCTTCAATTGCAGCTTCTTTAATACCTTTCTTGGAACATAATGATGCTAATAGAGCTTTGATGGGTTCAAATATGATGCGTCAAGCAGTTCCTTTGTTAAATCCTGAAATTCCTATTGTAGGAACAGGTATAGAACCATCTGTTGCATGCGATTCTCGCGTACTTCTTCATGCAGAAGGAGATGGAATAGTAGAATTTGTTGATGCACGAGAAATAGTTATTCGTTACGAAAGAGATGAAAAAGAAAGAGCTGTAAGTTTTGATGATGATACAAAAGTATATAAACTTACTAAGTTCCAACGTACAAATCAAAGTACGTCAATAAATCTTAGACCTATTGTAAATAAAGGAGATAAGGTTGTTAAAGGACAAGTACTTTGTGAAGGATATGCAACTAAGGATGGTGTTTTAGCTCTTGGAAGAAATTTACAAGTTGCTTTCATGCCATGGAAAGGATATAACTATGAGGATGCTATAGTTATATCAGAAAGAGTTGTAAAAGAAGATATATTTACTTCTGTTCACGTTGAAGAATTTATTACAGAAGTAAGAGAAACAAAACGAGGATTAGAAGAATTAACAAGAGATATTCCTAACGTTAGCACAGAGGCAACTAAAGATTTAGATGAAAATGGTATGATAAGAATAGGTGCTGAGGTTAAAGAAGGGGATATTTTAGTTGGTAAAATAACTCCTAAGGGAGAATCTGATCCAACTCCTGAAGAGAAATTGTTGAGAGCAATATTTGGAGATAAAGCTGGAGATGTAAAAGATGCTTCTTTAAAAGTTCCACCTTCAATAAGTGGAGTTGTTATAGATAAGAAGTTATTCACTCGTTTTATAAAAGACAAGAAGTCTCGTCAAAGAGATAATGAAATCGTAAAAGAACTGAAAGAAAAATACGAATTAGAGGAAAAAAGTCTTAAAAGTAAATTTATAGATAAGTTATTCGTATTACTTACAGGAAAAATATCAGCAGGAGTATATTCTACTTATGGAGAAGAATATGTCCCTGAAAAAACTAAGTTTACCCAAAAATTACTATCTACTATAGATTATAATAATTTAGCGTCAAATGATTGGACAACAGATCCTTCAACTAATGAATTAGTTAAGGAAATATTAAATAATTATAATATAAAATGTAGAGAAATTCAAGGTACTTTAGCTCGTCAGATATATGCTTCTACTATAGGTGATGATTTGCCTTCAGGAATTGTTCAAATGGCTAAAATATATATAGCTAAGAAGAGAAAACTGAAAGTAGGAGATAAAATGGCTGGTCGACATGGTAATAAGGGTATTGTCGCAAAAATTGTAAGAGAAGAAGATATGCCATTCTTAGATAATGGTAAACCTGTAGATATAGTTTTAAATCCATTGGGTGTGCCTTCTCGTATGAACTTAGGTCAAATATTTGAAACTGTTTTAGGTTGGGCCGGTCATGAATTGAATTTAAGATTCCATACACCTATTTTTGATGGTGCTACATTGGAAGAAGTAAATGAATTTATGGATAAAGCAGGATTGCCTCATAATGGTAAATGCTATTTGAGAGATGGAGAAACAGGAGAAGTTTTTGACCAACCAGCAACAGTTGGATATGTTTATATGTTGAAACTTCATCATATGATAGATGATAAGATGCATGCGAGAAGTATAGGACCTTATTCATTAATTACTCAACAACCGCTTGGAGGTAAAGCTCAATTCGGTGGACAAAGATTTGGGGAAATGGAAGTTTGGGCATTAGAAGCATTTGGAGCATCTCATATTTTACAAGAAATTTTAACTGTAAAATCAGATGATGTAGTAGGAAGAGCAAAAGCATACGAAGCTATTGTAAAAGGTGATAATATGCCTGTTCCTGGTATTCCTGAATCATTTAATGTTTTAATTCATGAATTAAGAGGTTTGAACTTAGAGGTATCTTTTGATTAACCTCGCGATTATCCAACATTTTAACATTAAAGAGTATGGCAATCAAAAAAGAAAATCAAATAAATAGCGCATTCAATTCAATGACAATAAGTCTTGCTTCTCCTCAATCTATTGAAGAAAGATCGAGAGGTGAGGTTTTGAAACCAGAAACAATAAATTACAGAACATATAAGCCAGAAAGAGATGGTTTGTTTTGTGAAAAAATATTTGGACCAGTAAAAGACTGGGAATGTCATTGTGGAAAATATAAAAGAATACGTTACAAAGGTATAGTTTGTGATAGATGTAGTGTAGAAGTAACAGAGAAAAAAGTAAGAAGAGAAAGAATGGGACACATAAAATTAGTGGTTCCAGTAGCTCACATTTGGTTTTTCCGTTCTCTACCAAACAAAATAGGTTCCTTACTAGGAATTCAAAGTAAGAAATTGGATCAAATTATATATTATGAAAAATATATAGTTATAAATCCAGGTATTGCTCAGCAATTTGAAATTCAAAAATTAGACTTCTTGACAGAAGAAGAATATATTGATATTGCAGAAAAGTTACCTCTTGAAAATAGACTTTTACCAGATGATGATCCAAATAAGTTTGTTGCTAAGATGGGAGCAGAAGCTTTGTATATACTTCTTAAAGAGTTAGATTTAGATAAATTATCTTATGAATTAAGACACAAAGCAAATAGAGAAACATCTCAGCAAAGAAAACACGAAGCGCTTAAAAGATTAAACGTTGTTGAAGCTTTTAGAGAATCTCAAAAAAGAATAGAAAACAGACCAGAATGGATGATTGTACAAGTCGTTCCTGTAATCCCACCAGATTTAAGACCACTTGTCCCATTGGATGGAGGACGTTTTGCAACTTCTGATTTGAATGATTTATACAGAAGAGTTATTATAAGAAATAACAGATTAAAGAGATTAATAGAAATTAAGGCTCCAGATGTGATTATGCGTAATGAAAAACGTATGTTACAAGAAGCAGTAGACTCTTTGTTTGATAATTCAAGAAAAGTAAGTTCTGTAAAATCAGATTCAAATAGAGCTTTAAAATCACTATCAGATTTCTTAAAAGGAAAACAAGGACGTTTTCGTCAAAACCTATTAGGAAAACGTGTTGACTATTCAGGTCGTTCTGTTATTGTGGTTGGTCCAGATTTAAAAATGCATGAGTGTGGATTACCAAAAGATATGGCAGCAGAATTATTCAAACCATTCATAATTAGAAAAATGTTAGAAAGAGGTTTGGTAAAAACAGTTAAATCTGCAAAAAGAATAGTTGATAGAAGAGAGCCAGTAGTATTAGAAATATTAGAAAATATATTAAAAGGGCATCCGGTTTTATTAAACCGTGCTCCAACTCTGCACAGATTAGGTATTCAAGCATTCCAACCAAGATTAGTAGAAGGAAAGGCAATTAGATTACACCCACTTGTTTGTGCAGCTTTCAACGCTGACTTTGACGGAGACCAAATGGCGGTACACGTTCCACTTGGCAATGCAGCTATTTTGGAAGCGCAAATGTTGATGTTAGCATCACATAATATATTAAATCCAGCAAATGGTTCTCCTATTACAGTTCCTTCGCAAGATATGGTATTAGGTCTATACTATATGACAAAGGGAAGAGTGTCTGATGATACAATGACAGTAAGAGGAGAAGGAAAAACATTCTATTCTTCGGAAGAAGTTCAAATAGCTTACAATGAAAAAGCGGTAGATCTTCATGCAAACATAAAATTGAGAAGAACAGTAGAAAAAGATGGCGTAAAAACATCTGAAATAATAGAAACAACAGTAGGTAGAGTTCTTTTCAATAAGGTTGTTCCAGAAGAATATGGATTCATCAACGTAGTTTTGAAGAAAAGTATGTTGAGAGATATTATTGGAGATGTTTTAAAAGTTTGTGGAACAGCAAAAACAGCACAATTCTTAGATGATATAAAGGACTTAGGATACAAGATGGCATTTACAGGAGGTTTGTCATTTAACTTAGGAGACGTTTTAGTTCCTGAGGAAAAAATAGAAATGATAAAAGAAGCAAATGCATCTGTTGATGAAGTTATGATGAACTATCAAATGGGTCTTATCACGAATAACGAACGTTACAATCAAGTAATTGATATTTGGACAGACACAAATAGAAGATTAACTGATGTAGTAATGAAACACATCTCGGAAGATAGACAAGGTTTCAACCCAGTGTATATGATGTTGGATTCAGGAGCCCGTGGTAGTAAAGAGCAAATTCGTCAGCTTACAGGTATGCGTGGTCTGATGGCAAAACCACAAAAATCAGGTTCAACAGGAGCTGAAATTATTGAAAACCCAATTATCTCAAACTTTAAAGAAGGTTTAACTGTGTTAGAGTACTTTATTTCTACTCACGGTGCGAGAAAGGGGTTAGCCGATACTGCATTGAAAACAGCCGATGCAGGATACTTAACAAGAAGATTAGTTGACGTAGCTCATGATGTCATAATCACAGAAGAAGATTGTGGAACATTAAGAGGTATTCCTACAACTGCATTAAAGAAAAATGAAGATGTAGTTCAATCTTTATACGATAGAATACTTGGTAGAGTAAGTGTTCACGATGTAATCCACCCTCAAACAGGTGAATTAATAGCAAAAGCAGGTGAAGAACTTACAGAAGAAATTTGTCAAAAGATAGAAGATTCTCCAATAGAAGAAGTAGAAATTCGTTCAGTACTTACTTGTGAAAGTAAGAGAGGCGTTTGTGCAAAATGTTATGGACGTAATTTAGCGACAGCAAAACTTGTACAAAAAGGAGAAGCAGTAGGTGTTATTGCAGCACAATCAATTGGAGAACCAGGAACTCAGCTTACTCTTCGTACATTCCACGTCGGAGGGGTAGCAGGAGGAAATATAGGAACAAGTTCTAAAATTACAGCAAAGTATGAAGGTTTGTTGCAAATAGATGAATTGAGATCAGTTCCATACGAAGAAGATGATAACAAATATAATATTGTTATAGGACGTTCAGCAGAAATGAGAATAGTAGATCCTAAAACACATGTTATATTAGCCTCAGGCAATATTCCATACGGTGCTAAATTGTTCTTTGATAATAATGTTGAAGTAAATAAGAATGATGTTATAGCAGAATGGGATCCATACAATGCAGTAATACTTTCTGAAGTATCAGGAAAGGTTCAATTTGAAAATATAATAGAAGGTATTACATACAGAGTTGAATCTGATGATCAAACAGGACTTCAAGACAAAGTAATAATAGAGGCTCGTCAAAAATCTAAGAACCCTTCTATTAGCATACTTGCTACAAATGGAGAAGTGTTAAAAACATACGACATACCAGTTGGAGCACACTTGATTGTAGAAGATGGAACTAAGATAAAACAAGGAACATCACTTGTAAAAATTCCTCGCTCATTTGGAAAAGCAGGCGACATCACAGGAGGTTTGCCAAGAGTAACCGAATTATTTGAAGCAAGAAACCCTTCAGATCCAGCAGTTGTTGCGGAAATAGATGGAGTAGTTACTTTGAATAAGAAATTGAAGAGAGGAAATAGAGAAGTAATCATTACAAGTAAGACAGGCGAAACAAGAGCTTATCTAATTCCGACAACAAAACAAATCTTAGCACAAGAAAACGACTATGTAAAAGCAGGAACACCATTAAGTGAAGGAGCAATAACTCCAGCAGATATTCTTGCAATTAAAGGTCCTATGAAGGTTCAAGAATACATAGTAAATGAAGTGCAAGAAGTGTATCGTTTACAAGGGGTTAAAATTAATGATAAACACTTTGAGGTTATCGTAAGACAGATGATGAGAAAAGTGGAAATAGAAGACCCAGGCGATACAAATTTCTTGGAAGGAGAAATGGTAAATAAATTAGACTTCCAAGAAGAAAATGACAAGATGTTTGGAATGAAGGTTGTGGAAGATAAAGGAGATAGCGACAAATACGAAAATGGACAACCAATCACAGCAAGAGAACTTAGAGATGAAAACTCTACGTTGAAGAGAAAGGATAAAGTTCAAATCGTAGCAAGAGATGCAAAACCAGCAACTGCACGTCAAGTGTTACAAGGTATAACAAGAGCATCATTGCAAACAAAGAGCTATTTGTCAGCAGCATCTTTCCAAGAAACTACAAAAGTCTTGACAGAAGCAGCAATAAATGCGAAGACAGATTATTTGTTAGGTATGAAAGAAAATGTTTTAGTAGGACATTTGATTCCAGCAGGAACAGGATTGTTAGAATACAAAGATGGAATTGTAGCAAACAAAACACAAATAGAAGAACAAAAAGAAGTTACAATTCAACCTGTTAAAAGAGGAAGAAAACCATCAAATAAATCAAAAGCATAACATTTATTAGAATTATTAATCTAAGGACGCTAACGTAAAAGTCTTTTTCGTAGCGTCCTTTTTTTGTACTTTAAAAGAAAATGTCAACAGAAAATAATCAAAAACAAGGTCAAATAGACATAGAATTAACACCTGATATAGCATCTGGTGTTTATAGTAACTTGCAATTAGTGCAGCATTCTCAAACAGAATTTGTTTTAGATTTCATACAAATAATGCCAGGAGTGCCTAAACCAAAAGTAAAAAGCAGAGTAATCTTAGCACCAATGCATGCGAAAAAATTACTTGCAGCACTACAAGAAAATGTTAGTAGATATGAAATGTTAAATGGTGAAATATCAGAACCAACGCATAACATTCCATACGACCAAATCAATCCAATGGGTAAGGCGTAAAAATATGCTAAAAAACATATTTTTTTTAACATTAACTCTATTTTCATTTTTTTTTAAACTTTCTGCACAAGAAAGTAGAGTGAATGTAGATACATTATATCATCAAATAGACACAATGCAGTGTAGATTTGTTAGATATACACCAGAAAATGCACAATATCATTTTCAAAGAATAAAGCCAGATAGCAATGACAATAACTTATTGATGAGTGTCGTAGCAGCATTTACTTCAAAGCGCCCAGAGCATATTGTAGGCACGAGTGTATCAAATGGGAGAAAGAAAATATATCCAACAGATGCCGAAACAGCCTATTGTTTGATAGAAGGAGATAATATATTTATAAAATCATTATCGGAAAATTCTAAATTAGCAATAGAAAGAGCTGAAAAACAAAAAGGAGATTATTTTCAACAAATGCATCTTGTTGAAAATAAAGAAGCAAAGCAATGCGAAATCTTTAAAAATAGAGCAACATTTCGTAGAGCCTTAGCACAAAAAGGAGAAGAAACTTCGATAATAGAAACTCTTGAAAGAATTACGATAGATGAATTTATAGAAAGTTTAATCTATTTAGGATATGAGCAAGCAATTTATTTAGATATGGGGTCATGGTCAGAAGGTTGGTATAAAGATAAAGATAATAATATCATAAGAATAGGTAATAATTGGAAAAGTTCCCATCTACAAACAAATTGGCTTGTAATTAGACAAAAAAAAGCAAAGAATTAAAAAAATATTTCTTTGCTTTTTTTTAATATTTCTTTGATTTATTTTGTAAAATCAAAGAAATATTTATACCTTTGCAAACAACGATGATTATTAGAGGTCGTTTTTATAAACTAAAGCAGAAAAGATATAATTTTAAGCTTGATTTTCAGATAGTTATAAGAGAATCGAGGAACTAAGAGTATATGCAAGACATAAAAATATGCGTAATAGGATTAGGATATGTAGGCCTACCATTAGCACGTTTGTTTTCCACAAAATTTAAAACCATAGGCTTCGATAAAAACCAAACAAGAGTAGACGCCCTAAACGCAGGCAAAGACACTACCCTTGAAGTAACAGATGAATTATTACAAGAAGCCATAGAAAAACACGGTTTTCGTTGCACCACAAACATAGAAGAAATAAAAGAAAGCAACTTCTATGTAGTAGCAGTGCCAACCCCAGTAGACGAAAACAATCGCCCAGACCTACGCCCCTTAATAGGAGCGAGCCAAACCGTAGGCCAAGTAATCAAAAAAGGCGACATAGTAGTCTATGAATCCACAGTCTACCCAGGAGTAACAGAAGAAGAATGCCTACCCGTAGTAGAACAAGTATCAGGATTGGTATTTAACAAAGACTTTTACGCAGGCTACTCACCAGAAAGAATAAACCCAGGCGATAAAGAACACACAGTAGAAAAAATCAAAAAAGTAACCTCAGGTTCTACACCAGAAATAGCAGATATAATAGACAACGTATATAATAGCGTACTAATAAACGGCACACACAAAGCCCCAACCATAAAAGTAGCAGAAGCATCGAAGATTATAGAGAACAGTCAGCGAGATGTGAACATTGCCTTTATGAACGAATTGGCAAAAATCTTCAATGCAATGGACATAGACACCCATGACGTAATAGAAGCAGCCGCATCAAAGTGGAACTTTATCAAACTAAGCCCAGGCTTAGTCGGAGGACACTGCATAAGCGTAGACCCATACTATTTGATACAAAAAGCCCAAGTCTATGGAGTATTACCACGAGTAATGAGTTCAGCTCGCAGACTAAACGATGGCATGGGTGAGTATGTAGCACACCAAGTAATCAAACTAATGAACAAAAAAGGAGTATTAGTAAAAGACGCTAATATTCTGCTTTTGGGAATAACATTCAAAGAAAATTGCCCAGACATACGCAACACAAAAATAGTAGATATTTATACAACATTATCAGAATACACAAATAACATAACAATTTACGATCCGTGGGCAGACAAAGCAGAAGTGCAACACGAATACCAAATAGAAATCTCAAACACACTTGATGCGACAAAAAAATACGATGCAATAATACTTGGCGTAGCACACAAAGAATTTTTAGAAATAGATATACCTTCATTATTGAACGAAAACGGAGTAGTTTATGATGTAAAGGGGATTTTAGATAGAACGATTATAGACGGAAGATTATAAAAAGATTATGAAAATCGCAGTAGCAGGAACAGGATATGTTGGCTTATCAATAGCCACTCTATTAGCACAACACAATGAAGTAATAGCAGTAGATATAGTAGCAGAAAGGGTAGAGCTGATTAATAACAAAAAATCACCAATACAAGATGACTATATAGAAGAATATCTTGCAACAAAACCATTACAACTAAAAGCAACTTTGGATTGGGAAAATGGATACAAAGATGCAGAATTTGTAGTAATAGCAGCACCAACAAATTACGATAGCAAAAAAAACTTCTTTGACACAAGTGCAGTAGAAGATGTAATAGGAAAGGTATTACAAGTGAATCCTACTGCAATAATGGTAATAAAGAGTACTATACCTGTTGGATATACAGAAAGCGTAAGAAAGAAGTTTAACACAAATAACATAATCTTTGCACCGGAAT
>CALDHX010000091.1 GCA_937901525.1 uncultured Bacteroidales bacterium | reverse complement strand
TCTCCTCCTGTTATGTCTGATTGGAAATTATATTTTGAAGAACGATGGAAAGATGCTTTTAATTCAGATGTTAGTAATAAGGTTACACAGATTTATGATTTACTATCAGATGTAATTACACCAAGAGAGATAATAGCGTTTATTAACGAATTTGTTTCTATAAGACAAATATCAAATAGTAATATACCAGATGAATATATAGCTTTGTTTATTTTCGGAAAAGATGTAATATCTGATAACCCTAATAATGAAATATTAGCTCCTTCTTATATAGACCCATTAGATTTTAGGTATAAAAACGATTTGGATTTACCAAAATTTATATCAGCATTATACTATCAATTACCTCCGGAAGAAGCTTTGGATACTATATATACTGAGAAACTTAAACAAGCATTAGATGATTCTAATAAAGATCAAATGGAGTCATTACAAAGTAATGAAAACTTATTTTTCCCTATATTAGAAAATGCTATTACAAAAATCACAAATATACCTAATGCTGTGCAATACTTAGAAAAGTGTTTAAAAAATAAAAATCCACAAAAGGAACAAGTGTTTTGGGATTGTATCTATGATAAAGTAAAAGAGCAGCCAATAATAGAGCCATTACAACAATACCAAAAAATATTGTTGACAAGGATAACAAATAAAGATGAATATTTGAAAAAAATACTTTTAGATCTTTATAATATTCAAGATTTAGATATTATTAGTTATTATGATAGTATTAAACAATTGTCTGAAATAGATGATATTAATCCTTATATTCTTCTTAAAGAAAAAGAAGTTAATGCTAAATCTTTTGTTGATTTTGTTGAACAAACCAAAGATGAACATGCTAAATATAAGATTATTTGCAAACAAGATGATTTAAATAAATATTTTTCAGAATTGAATGTTGAAGATATAAAAATACTGAACTCAATACCATTTATTAAAGATGAATATACATTGGATTCCTACAAAAAAAGACTACAAATATTATTAGATGAAAATTATAATATTAAAAATAATATTAAGATAGTATATGATAGACTTAAAGAAATAGAACGACCTATAGAATTAAAGTTAAATGATGATAAGATTTATACTTATTTTAATTCAACAAAAGAAGATGATGAATTTTATTGCGATTTAATATGTATGCGTCTGGCAAAATTGAATAATTTTTATGGAGGATATCAATCTCCATTTGACCAAGTATTTAAATCTAATAATGATAGTTTTGTAGAAAAAGTAGCCGAAAGAATAGAATATTATATTAATTATGGTGAGATTCTTTTGAATGTTGATAAAATGAATTATCCGCTTTATAAAGAAGTCGCTAAGAAATTAACAGAAAATAGTTATGGAATATCTTCAATGAATATTCTAAAAGTGTTGCAAAAATATGAAATGATAAAAGATAATTTGGAAATTAATTCAGAGATATTAATTAATCGATTAAACGCACGGAATACATCGGCAAAATCAAAAATAACAGTTGATAATATCAATTCTGTATCGATTACGTTCTTTAAAGACATAATTGAAGGAAATATAAGTAATGAAATTGCTGAGCATTGTATAGATACCGCTAAAAATTATTTGGAAACAAAAACAAAAGAAGATTGGATGCAATCAATTATTAAAAATAATTTTGATTGCCAACTTCTTTTGATTATTAAACATAATATTCAAAATTGTTTTGAAGCATTTGGAGAGGTTATTCTTGGTAAAATTGATAGTAATAATAATCTGACAAAAGATCTTATCAAGAAATTGATTGATTTATTTGAAAAACACAATCGAGAATTTTTAGCGACTTTTAATAATGTAAGAGATCGTTTTTGTGATAAAGGAGTTACGATGACAGAAGATTTATTTGATTGTTTCGGAGAGTGGCTGTTGAAATATGCAAAACTTGAAGATAAACAATCTGCGTTAAGAACTATATTTCCATTATCAATACTTGATGAAAAAGAAAATATTAAAGTATTATTAAGTTATCGAGAAAAGATGATTAAAATAGTTGAAAAAGCCAAAGAAGAAAACAAAGATTTTAAAGATAAGATAAAGTCTTTGCTTGATGGGGAATATAAGGAAAATGAAGAATTTAAAAGTTTTGCAAGAAAAATAGGCATAGAAATGGATATAGATAAAGCTAAAGATAGTGAAGATGTAGATGAATCAGTGAAGATGTAGAATTTATCGTGAAAATATTTATGATGGAGATTTAGTATATATATAGGGGAGTGAAATGCTATCTGTTAAGATCACTTATTTATTGTGCTTTAATGATGATTAAAAAATAGATGATTATAGTATGAAAGAGGGTTATATAGACTTTGATGAGTATATTCGACAAGGGGAACCGGATAAGAAAGAAAAGGCTTCTATCTGGCAAACTGCTATTGGGCTACAAGCTGTAGATGGTCTGAAAACGTCGGACTATCTGAAAGAAACGGCTATTAAGCATATTGAGGGTAATATAAATATAGATCAGGCACGCGAACTAATCAAGACATATTATCAATCAAAATCAGTACTTGAACCTGACGACAACGAAAAGCAAGAGGCTGATAAGGTTTCTGCCAATATCACCAAAATACTATCATCTAAGACATTTGATTTCAGTACTAATGGACTTGTTTCTTTGCATCGTAGAATATTCGAAGGTGTATTTATGCATGCAGGAAAGATTCGTGATTATAATATAACCAAAAAAGAATGGGTTCTTGAAGGTGATACTGTGAACTATCTGAACTTTGAAGACTTGCATCGTGCCATAGATTACGATTTGGAGCAAGAACGTCAATTCAGTTATAAAGGCATTTCGCAAAACACGATGATAACTCATATATCTAGATTCGTTTCAAGTTTATGGCAGATACATGCATTTGGAGAGGGCAACACACGTACTACTGCTGTGTTTACGATTCTATATTTACGCCATATAGGTTTTAAGGTCAGCAATGATATGTTTGCCTTGTATTCGTGGTATTTTCGCAATGCGTTGGTACGTGCCAATTATAAGAATGCAGTAAAGGGTATTGATTACTCACCTATTTACTTAGAGCGTTTCTTTCGCAATTTGTTGTTAGGCGAGAAGTGGGATTTGAGGAATCGTTACTTACATATTCATCCAACAGAAGATTGGAAAGTACAACCAAATTTGGCAATACCCGAACAATTACCCCACAAGTACTTCGCAATTACCCCACAAGTACCCCACAAGTTGCATACAGATAATTTGAATATACAGAGATTAGTGCAAATCGTTGGTGATACAGAGTTATCGGTGAAGGAAATAATGGAATGTATAGGGTTGAAAGATAGGAAAAATGTATTGAATCTTTATCTCAACCCTGCTATAGCAGAAGGGTATATTTGTTTGCTTTATCCAGATAAGCCTCGTCATCCACGTCAGAAGTATCAGTTGACCATGAAGGGCATAACTTTGTATAATGAATTAAAAAAATAAATATCATGACAAACTTTAATGAACATGCTCTTGAAATGGCAGTAATGGAGTTGTTTGAGAATGAGGGCTACATTTATACAAACGGAGAAGAAATTCATAAGGAATTATCAGAGGTTTTACTTCTTGATGATTTACGTGCTTATCTTTTTAATCGTTATGCAGAACAGGAAATAAGTTCATTGGAGATTGAAAGAGTAATTTCTAAATTAAAGTCAGATGTAAGTGGTTCGTTGTATGAAAACAATGCACACACTTATCGCTTAATAACCGAAGGATTTGCAATTCATAGAGAAGACTCTTCAAAAGCAGATTTGTTTATTGAACCTATTGACTTTAATGATAGCAAAAACAATATCTTTCGCATAGTAAATCAATTGGAAATTAAAGGAAAAGAAAAACGAATCCCCGATGCAGTTGTTTATGTGAATGGTTTGCCTTTGGTGGTTTTTGAATTTAAGAGTGCAGTAAAAGAAAACACTACTATAAAAGATGCTTTCATTCAATTAACTGTGCGTTATCGTAGAGATATTCCTGAGATTTTTAAATACAATGCCTTTGTTGTTATCAGTGATGGAGTAAATAGTAAGTATGGTTCTTTATTCTCTCCTTACGAGTTTTTTTATGCTTGGCGAAAGGTGGAAGCAGAAGACAAAGCAAGCGATGGAGTTAATTCTTTGCTTACAATGGTTAAGGGATTGTTTCGTAAAGATAGGCTATTGAGTGTTGTTAAGGATTTTGTCTTCTTTCCCGATTCTTCAAAGAAAGAAGAAAAAATAGTTTGTCGCTATCCTCAGTTTTTTGCTACACATCAACTCTTTAATAATATTCTAAAACATAGTAAACTTAACGAAAAGGGAGATGGAAAAGGTGGAACTTATTTTGGAGCAACGGGTTGTGGAAAGAGTTTTACAATGCTTTTCCTTTCACGAATGTTGATGCGTAGTCGTGAATTTGCAAGCCCTACAATAATTCTTATAACAGATAGGACAGATCTTGATGCTCAATTGTCAGAGCAATTCTCAGTAGCAAAGAAATTCATTGGAGATGATTGTGTTGTTGAGGTTGAAAGTCGTGCAAAATTAAGAGAATATCTTATTGATAGAACAAGTGGAGGTATATTTCTTACTACTATTCATAAGTTTACAGAAGATACACAATTGCTTTCAAAAAGAGCTAATATTATTTGTATTTCCGATGAGGCGCATCGTTCTCAAATCAACCTGTCGCAACAAATAAAACAAACGGAATATGGAGTAAAGCGTAGTTATGGCTTTGCTAAATATTTGCATGACTCTTTGCCAAATGCTACTTACGTAGGATTTACAGGCACTCCTATTGATGCAACCTTAGATGTGTTTGGAGAAGTAGTGGATTCTTACACAATGACCGAATCGGTTGCAGATGAAATTACAAGAAGAATTGTTTATGAAGGAAGAGCTGCAAAGGTATTTTTGGATAATAATAAATTAGAGGAGATAGAAAAATACTATGAGCAGTGTGCAGAAGAAGGAGCGAATGAATATCAAATAGAAGAAAGTAAAAAGGCTATTACAAAAATGGAAATTATATTGGGGGATAATGATCGTTTGCAAGCAATAGCAGAGGATTTTGTTTCTCATTATGAAACACGTGTTTCAGAGGGTAGTAGTGTGGAAGGGAAGGCAATGTTTGTTTGTGCAAATAGAATGATTGCATATAATTTGTATAAGAAAATCATAGCACTTCGTCCTCAATGGGCTGAAATTCCTTCTGAAAATATTGTTTTTGTTCCAAATTATGAAATATCAAAAGTTGCAGAATCAACAGTAAGTTATGGAAATGCTCCGATTCCTATTGAAAAAATAAAGTTGGTAATGACTCGCAACAAAGATGATGAGGCAGAATTATATAATTTACTTGGAGGCGATGAGGAAAGAAAGAAATTAGACGTACAATTCAAGAATCCGAAATCTAATTTTAAGATAGCGATTGTTGTTGATATGTGGATTACGGGTTTTGATGTACCTTGTCTTGATACTATGTATATTGACAAACCTTTGCAACATCATACACTTATTCAAACAATATCGCGTGTAAACAGAGTTTATAAAGGAAAAGAAAAAGGCTTAGTAGTAGATTACATAGGACTGAAAAGCAATCTTAATACAGCTCTTAAACGTTATACACAAGAAGGAGAAGAAACCTCTTCGGTTGAAGCAGTGGAGAAATCTATAATTATGGTAAAAGATGAGTTAGATATTCTTCGCCGTATGTTTGCAAACTTTGATTACACCAAATTTTCAAATGGAACACCATTAGAACAATTGGATTGTTTGAATAAAGGAGCAGAGTTTGTTCAAACAACAGAAGAAAGAGAGAATCTTTTTATGGGACATACAAAGAAATTAAAATCTGCTTTTAATCTTTGTTGTAATAGAGAAGAAATCTCTTTTGAAGAAAAAGAAGATATTTACTTCTTTTGTGGGGTTAGGTCAATAATTTATAAAATCACAGTAGGAGGAAAGCCTGATGTTACGCAAATGAATAAGCGTGTAAGTGTTATGATTGAAGAGGCTATTCTCTCAGAAAGCGTTGAAGAAATCATTAAAATTGGTAATGAGAAGGAGAATCTTGATTTACTTAGCGTGGAATATATGGAAAAATTAGCGAAACTTCCTTTGCCAAACACTAAGGTGAAATTAATGGAAAGACTTCTTAGAATGGTTATAAGTGAATTTAAGACTGTCAATATGATAAAAGGAGTTGATTTCTCAGAACGCTTAAATCTTCTTGTGAAAAAATACAATGAAAGAAAAGATAGTGCAATATTTGCCGAAGAAGTCTTAAACGAAGTAGCTAAACAAATGGCAGAACTTCTTTTGGAGGTCAATAAAGAAAAACAAAGCTTTAAAGATTTAGGAATAAGTTATGAAGAAAAAGCATTCTTTGATATTTTGATTGCAGTTGCAAAGCAGTTTACTTTTGATTATCCAGAAGATAAGGCAAAGGAATTGGCAAAAGAGATAAAAAATATAGTTGATGACAAATCGAAATACACCGATTGGGCAAATAGAGATGATATAAAATCGGAGTTGAAAATGGATTTGATTATTATTTTAGATAAATATGGCTATCCACCTGTTACAAACGATGCAGTGTATAAAGGAATATTTGAACAAGCTGAGAACTTTAAGAAATATCATTAAGAAGTTTTACTCTCTCGGGATTGTTTTCTTTTATTTGTTTTTTCTTTGAGCAATCTTTTTTCGCCTTACCTTGAATTTTAAAAAAAATATTGCGTAAAAATAACGCAAATTATTTTGTGGTTTCAAAAAGTAGTTTTATTTTTGCGTAAAATAAACGCAATAAAATATGAGTGAATTAAAATTTTGTTATAAGTATCCGCATCCTGCTGTTACAGCAGATTGTGTGATTTTTGGTTTTGATGGAGTAAGCATAAAAGTGTTATTGATTCAGCGAGGTATTGAACCATTTAAAGGGAAATGGGCTTTTCCTGGTGGCTTTATGAATATAGATGAAACTGTTGAGGATTGTGCAAAACGAGAATTGGAGGAAGAAACAGGATTAAAAAATGCTTCGGTTGAACAATTTTACACTTTTTCTGATGTAAATCGCGATCCACGTGAGAGAGTAATTACTGTTGCACACTATGCATTAGTGAGACTTTCAGAAGTTAAAGGAGGAGATGATGCTCTTATAGCTCGCTGGTTTTCGATGAATGAAATACCTTCTCTTGCTTTTGATCATGAACTCATATTACGCATGGCAGTAAATCGCTTGAAAGAACGTATTTGTTTTGAACCAATTGGTTTTGAGTTGTTGCCAGAACTTTTTACAATGACGGAATTACAAAATCTCTATGAAGCCATTTTAGAAATTAAGTTTGATCGCCGTAATTTCTACAATAAAATGCATAAATTAGGAATACTTACAGAAGCTCAACCTCGTCCTGTGAATGCCTCTCGCAGAACGCCAAATAAATATCGCTTTAATGCAAAGAAGTATGCAGAATTGAAACAAAAAGGATTTAGATTAGAATTTTAAATGCAAGACAATATGATAAAAGATAAAATACGAGGCTGTTTAATAGCAGGTGCAGCAGGAGATGCACTCGGCTATGAAGTAGAATTTATGAATCGTAGAGCAATTTTTGCAAGCTTTGGGGAGCAAGGAATCACCAAGTTCGCACTTGATATAAATGGAAAAGCATTGATAAGTGATGACACGCAGATGACACTTTTTACAGCAAATGGATTATTGATGGGACTAACGCGAGGATATATGCGAGGTATAGGTGGTTGTCCTGAGAAATATGTTGATTTAGCATATCTTGATTGGTATTATACACAAACAGGAAGACAACAAAGTGATTGTAATTACACATGGCTTTACTCTTTGGCAGAAATGTATCACCTTCGTGCTCCTGGCAACACTTGTTTAAACGCTTGTGAAAGTTTATTACAAGGAAAAAAAGTAATCAACAACAGTAAAGGCTGTGGTGGAATTATGCGTGTAGCACCTATGGCATTACTTAATGTTGGTTATGCGTCAAGAAATGAACAATGCTATACAATAAAAGAACTTGCGCAAGCAGGAGGAGAAATTGCAGAGTGTACTCATAAACATCCTCTTGGTTTTTTGCCAGCATCACTACTCACAGTATTGCTTTATAAGATTGTACCTATGACAGCACAACAAGTAAAAAAGGAAATCGACCACATAGTTGCCGAAACATTAGATATTCTCAATGTAATTTACGAAGATAAATATGCAAAAGAAAAGAAATATTTAAAAGCACTGACTGAAAAAGCTATGCAATTGGCTCATTCCAAAATTTCCGATGCAGAAGCTATTGCTCAATTAGGAGAAGGCTGGACTGGCGAAGAAGCTTGGGCTATTGCACTCTATTCTGCCCTACGTTATATTGACAATTTGGAGAAAGCTATTATAATATCAGTAAATCACGATGGAGATAGCGACTCAACAGGTTCTATTTGTGGTAATATTATGGGAGCAATCTATGGTTATGAACACATAAAAGAACGTAATATTTTCTGTTCTGAAAACAAAAAATTGGAAGAAACACTTGAACTTTCAGAAATAATCCTTACACTTGCCGATGATCTCGCAACAGGCTGCATAATTAGTGAGTATGACCACATAGATACACCCGAAAAGCAACAATGGTACGAGCGTTACTGTCTAATGAGGCCAAAAGGTATTAGAAATATCAAAATTTAAGAATAAAAAAACTTTAATTATACACACTTTTTGGGATAGTATTTTTATTTTTGCAATTGTATATTAACTATTGTATGAAACAAGTCAAAGGAAATTATTTTTTCGCACCTCGCATTGGTGAAAAATATCACGAAGGCTTCAACGGAATACGCACACTTGTTGTAGGAGCTTATCATATCTGCTATGAAAATTGTCAATTCAAAGACTTGTGTTGCGATGTCGATACAGTAAAAGAAATGGACTATAAATGCCCAAAATATAAAGACGCTCCATTTTACGAAAAAGCAGAAGACCAACTTTGTTTACATAATAGCAATATAATAGAAATAAACTCCTGTTGCGAAGACGAAGCACGCTATCCTGCATATAGCGTATTCACTCACGATATGACAAAGCTACAAGATGGAATCACATCTCAACAAAAATATGACTTTTGGGAAAGCGTTGCTTTTACTAATTTCTTTCAATGTTATTGCCCTTCCGATTTGTTTCCCGAAGAAATAGATATTGAAAAGACTAATAAAAATGCAACAAAAGCCTTTTTAGAAATCTTAGAAGAATTAAAACCTCAACAAATCTATGTTTGGACAAAGCACATAGGAGAAGTAATAGACAAAAATCTACAAAAATTTCTACAAAAGCAAATAATACCCTCTGCATACGGAAGAAAAAAGAAAGTAGCATCGCTTAGTCAAGTACTTTTCAACGCAGTGAAAAGAGGCTATCTGCAATTTGACAATGGAGAATTAGTGATTAGCTTTAACATCTTAGGAAAAGAAATAGGCTATATAATAAATCAAATAAAACAACTATACGATTTCAACGATTGGAAACAA
>CALDHX010000090.1 GCA_937901525.1 uncultured Bacteroidales bacterium | reverse complement strand
AAAGTGAAAAGAATTTTGTTTGATAAATAGTCATTTGATTTTGAGTAAGCGTACCAGTTTTGTCAGTACAAATAACAGAAGTAGCACCCATTGTTTCACAAGCGTGCATCTTACGAACAAGGTTATTTGTCTTTAACATCTTTTGCATACTATAAGCCAAAGCCAAAGTAACAGCCATAGGCAAACCCTCAGGCACCGAAACCACAATCAAAGTAACAGCAATCATTGCAGTTTGCAAAAGATAAGAAAGAAATCCCATTAACTCAAAAGGAGCATCGGAAGTAAAATAAAGCAAAAGCCTACCAACAATAATCAATCCCGCAATAGCATAACCAAGTTTTGAAACCAAAGAACCCAATTTATCTAATTGTTCATTCAAAGGCGTACGAACACTCGAATCAATCTGTGCAGCAGTGAACACTTTTCCGTTTTCAGTGTTATCACCCACAGCAAACACTCTACAAATGCCATGACCCTCCATTACTTTCGTTCCTTTCATCACGTGATTTGAAGCAAAAGTAGCCTCTTTATCAAAATCAGCCTCAACAGTCGTCTTTTCACAAATAGGTTCTCCCGTAAGGCTCGACTCATCTATCTTTAACGAACTACTTTCCAACAACTCAGCATCAGCAGGCACCTCATCACCATTTGTAATCTTAACAATATCGCCCACAACAACATCTTTCTTTGCAATTTCAGTTGTCTTACCGTTGCGTATCACCTTAACAATTTCATCATCATTCACTTTATTTAATACCTCAAACTGTCTATCGGCTCTAAGCTCGAAGATAAAAGCCAAACCCGTTGCAAGAAAAATAGCAACAAAGATTCCAACCGGCTCAAAGAACACACTAAATCCCTTAGCCCCCGAAAAATACTCATAAAACGAAATCGCAATAGACAAAGCCCCCGCAATCAAGAGCACAATTATCATTGGATCTTTAAACTTCTCCAAAAACTTTTTCCATAAAGGCACTTTTTTTGCAGGAGTAAGAATATTCTCCCCATGCTTTGCCCTACTTTCTAAAACCTCCTTATCAGATAAACCTTGATAGTTTGTAATCATTTCCTTTTTCTATTTTTTTTAATATTATAAAATCTAAACTAAAACGAATATCAATTACTATTATTGCATTGTGCAAAGATACATTTTTTTTGTATCTTTGTAGCAACTAACCATTCAAAATAATAATTCATGGAAAATAAAAATAAAAACTTCTCAATAATCGATTGGAATGATTTGCAATACATAAAA
This sequence comes from uncultured Bacteroidales bacterium, assembly GCA_937901525.1. Taxonomy (GTDB): domain Bacteria; phylum Bacteroidota; class Bacteroidia; order Bacteroidales; family P3; genus Onthomorpha. Next base: position 26,108 of record CALDHX010000090.1, on the reverse strand, counting down.
AAATACGCACGCTCAGGAAAAGACTTAGAAAGAAAACCCTCCTATTCCGACCTGCTAATAATCTTTTACATAAGAGGCTTTGGCGAGCAAGGATATTACGGAAGTCAAACCACATTAGGCAAACTATTAGGCATGAGTCAAGAACAAATCAGCAGAAGCATGAAAACATTACTTAATACCGTACACTATGAAACATATCTTCCCCTACTCTACAAAGAAAACAACAGAATCTATTTCAACGAAGGCTTTTTCTAACCAAAATCATATTGACAATATGTCGTCAAATATTGACAATATGTCAAGCACACCCTCCATAATCAGGAAAAAAAATTGACATTTTATCAATCAAGTATAACAATATGTTAACTCAACTTAACATTGTGTTATATAATAATATAATAATAGAAATAGTAGATAAATAATTACAATAATATTGATAACATAAATAACAATGCAACAAAAAAAAATTTAAAAGACAAAGACTTTTAGAAATAAGTCTTTGTCTTTTAAAATTAACCACACCCAACAAAAACACCTGTATCCTTTATCCAAAAAAAATTGCGGCGACAAGAAAAAAAACTCTTTACTTTTTTAAATTTTTTCTTTGATTTTTTTCTTTTTTTCTTTGAATTATTTTGTAAAAACAAAGAAATATTTTACTTTTGCGAATTGATAGACATTTTTTGTTTATCATGTTTTTATTTTATTGAAAATTTAAGGAAGCGTTGTGCTTTTCTTGTAAATGGGAACCTAGGAAATTCGCCAATAACACAAGAGAAATACGCAATTAGATTCCTACGCCTCAGGCGTAGAGTGGCTGTTTGTATTTTTGTGTTAGGGCTTTCCTAGGGCCTCCATTACAAATGAAACAGGGATTCTACGTCTTCTTTTTTTATATTTACTTAACCGTCTTTTCAAATCCCAAGAGACACAAAAAACTTAAAGAAATGGGAAATAATAATTTTCTAAAAATTGGGACAATCCTTGGTTGGATTGCCATGAAACAAAGTTCACTTTACAAAATAATGATGTTTTTATTATTTTGTTTATCTATATCTACAAATACTCAAGCTCAAATTTACGCCACTTGTACTCATAGAGATTATTACAAATGGAATGACACAACAAAAGAATTTGAATATTTGAATGGATACGATGAAAATTCAATGTTTAAAATCAACAACAAACTAACGATGTTTTAACACACTACACCAGATATGTCATCTTCATATTATATATCGGAAAGTGAATATAATGAAGAAGAAGAAATTTTATCTTTAGTTGTTGTTTCTGATGTTGGAAACGATTACATTTATGTTTTTGACATAAGTAATGATACAATCAAAGTAATATTCAAACAAGATGAAGTATTGCAACTTTTAGTTTTTACTGTGAAAAAATTTTGGTCAGGAAATGAATAATATAAGAACTATAAAAATAGGACGTTCAAAGGCAAACGATTGTATATTTTTTAACAGCACTGTATCTAGTAATCATGCTGTGTTAATAGTTGATGCCGACAGAAAAATAGGGCTCTTAAAAGACCTAAATTCCACAAATGGAACATTTGTAAATAATAGAAAAATAACAAAAGACACTCATATAACAGATAATGACATTATAAAATTCGGATCAGAAATAACTTCTTTAAAAGGCATTATTGCTAAATCTGAAAAAACAATAATCAAATCTATTCCTATTGGAATTGATAGAAAAACTATTGGCAAAAATCCTAATTGCGATATTCATTTCACACAAAACGATGTTTCTCGTGAACATGCAATTATTTACAAAAACGAAAATGGTGCAATTATCATTGAAGATTCCGGTTCAACCAACGGCACATATGTTAATGGCATTAAAATCACTAGTCAAGAATTACATCATGGAGATAAAGTAACTATTACACGAAATTATCCTTTTGATTGGGAAAGTGTTTACAATCCTCCCCTACCTAATCATACACCAAGATTACATTGGAAAAAAATCGCGATCATTGTTATTGCAATAATCATTGTTATTGGAGGCGGAATTTTAGGATACGATAAAATTAACAAAAACAAGAACCTATCTCCAGAAGAAATATATACCATATACAAAAAAAGTGTAGCACTTATTTGTAATGAATATACATTTGAAGCAACCGTTGGAAATTATAATTTAAGTGATGTTGTAAATAATATGCCAAACAATTATTATCTTGATGAAAGTGGAAAATTACAAGCAGGTGTAGCAATTTCAACTGGCACAGGCTTTTTTATTTCACAAGATGGAAGGTTAGTAACAAATAGGCACGTTGTATCTCTTATGGGATATGAAAATGCTATCGAAAACCACATTAAATCTTTAATATCAAAGATATTAACACGAGAATATGGTTCACAAGCAAAGCCTATAATAAACAATCTGGATGTTCATTATACTCAATCTATTTCTATTGCTTTAAATGACGCTTTCCTTAATAACGAAAAAGACTTATTACCATGCACAATTTTAAAACTCAGTGACAACAAAAATTTGGATATTGCTGTCATCCAATTAAACACGAAAGAAACACCACATTCTATTACTAAATTAGTAGATTTAAATAATATTGCTGACGATAAACATATTTCTTTGGGAAAGAATTTATACACGATTGGATTTCCTAAAGGTTTAGAATGGGCATTAACACAACAAGGAATTCAAACAACTAATGAGAGCGGAAGTGTAAACCAAAATGTTAGCGAATATTTATATGGACATAATATAAATGTAACTCACGGTTCTAGTGGTTCCCCTATTTTTGACACAAAAGGAAGATTTGCAGGAGTAATTGTTTCTGGTCATGGATTTCAAACAGTGACACCTTCAGGAGAAATTCAAACAATACCAGTTAAGCATAATCAAGCAATAAAGCCAAAACCAGTAGCAACCTTTATTAAAAATGTATATTAATTATTATTTATTAACAAATAAAAAAATAAAAATTATGGCAGCAAAACCAAAAACTTGCCCAAATGGTCATCAGTATGATCACAGCATTTATCAAGACAATTGTCCTTTCTGTCCAGAAAGCAGTCACACAAAAGTAAACAATACAAATACTTTTGAAAACCCAACTCGTCCAATTGGTGAAATAAATTATAGTCAAGTTCCTACTCTTCCTGTTAACAATGATTTCAACGGAGAAAGAACTATTATAAGAGGTATTAACGAAACACAAAATTCCAATCCTGATGGAGGACGAAAAATTGTTGGGCTTTTAGTTTCTTATAGCACAAATAAAGCAGGGGAAATTTATAAAATTTACGAAGGTATCACAACAATAGGTCGTAATGCCACATGTGACATTGCAATTACACAAGATATGAATATGTCATCAAAGCATCTTGTTATTCAATACGTACCTTTAAAAGGAATATTTACAATTAATGATCAAGGCTCTTCCAATGGAACATTTGTAAATGGGAAAGTTTATGTTATGGGAGAACCTGTAGTCCTAAAAAACAATGACATATTAATACTTGGTGGTACCAAATTTATTTTTATTGCCATTCCTGAATTCTAATACATTTATAATATGAAAGAAAACAATCAATATAATTATTGTAATGTTATAGGAGATACACATGTAGGTTGTAAACGTAAGGTTAATGAAGATTCATTCAATCATTTTGAATGTAAAAATGGTCTTGTTTCTGTAGTTTGTGATGGTATGGGAGGACATGTTGGGGGTGCAAAAGCATCTAGTCTTGCTGTGGAAACGATTAAGGAATTACTTAGCAACAAGTATTTCAACGATCCAAAAGAAGCAATTATAGAAGCTTGTAATGAAGCAAATTTAGTTATATTACAGTACGCTTCTCAACATTCTGAACTCTCTGGCATGGGATCTACTTGTGTTATATTAATTGTACGCGATGGTCAAGTTTTTATAGGTTCTATTGGTGATAGTCGTGCATACCTCATTCGAAGTAAAAATATCAAACAACTAACAACAGATCAAAGTTACGTACAATTACTTGTTAATGAAGGAATAATAACAAAAGAGCAAGCTGAGCACCATCCTCGTAAAAACGAAATCACCAATGCATTAGGATTAACTTCTATGCAGCCAGCTACCGTATTATCTGATCCAATAAATCCTGAAGCAGGTGATTGTTTCTTGTTATGTTCAGATGGTTTAAGTGGTATGGTTTCTGACAAAGAAATTTTGAAAGTTGTAGGCAATCAAACTGGCATGACTCAACGAGAACGTGTTCAAGAATTAATTAAACGTGCATGCACAAATGGTGGGCTTGACAATATTACTAGTTTAATCGTGGAATTTGCTATAACTCCTAAGAAAAAAAAGGAATGTTTTTTTTATAAAAAACGTTCTATTATTTTCCTTTGTTTTGCATTAATTGTTTTATGTATAGGTGGATATTTTATACAAAATCATTATCAAAAAAATTCAAATAATCAAAAACAAACAAATATAAATCCTAAATCTAATAATAAAAATACTTCAATACCTTACAATGATACTATCATTTATAAACCAAATACTATAATAGTAGAGTTCGAACTACATGACGAGTTTAATGGTATTTATTTAATATTTGCAAATAAAGATACTATACCCATTGAACGTGGAAACATAACAATGGATGATATTACAATTACTCCTTCTGAAAATTTTATTCGTTCTGAACATGGAAGAAAACTTCGTTTTAAGTCTAATGAAAAACCATTTAACAACGAATATATAACAATTGAATTAAAAAATGGAAATGATATTATCTCATACATAATACCTATTAAAATTACACCTCAATTTATAAACAATAATAACGCTGATACGGATAGCAATAAAGGTAAAAAAGTAAGCAAAGATTTACAAGAGATTCTTGACAATATATCGTCCAATCAAAAAGAAAAAGAATTTAAAGAAGTTATAAACGGGACGATAAAAATAGGGAAACAAGGCACAACAAAAGTTACTCTCATAAGTTCTCTTGGCAAAGCCAACAATGATACCTTATATTCATCTTACGGAATTAAAGCTGGTGAAAAAAAAGACACCTGGTATTCATATAATTGTAAAAACGGCAATATATGTAACATAGAAATTGACAACAAAAAAACACCTACAAATGCAATTATAGAAATACCTCTTGCCAATACAGATAAAAAGTTTACAATTTTTGTAACCAAGTAAATAGCATATGGCTTATTCTATTATTTGCGAATTAGGACATGGTGGTATGGGGTGCGTTTATAAAGCACTAGCCCCTGATGGAACTATAGTCGCTCTCAAAATGATGAGTAATAAAGTTACTTGCTATCCAGAATATCGTGATTTATTTAAATCAGAAGTTAACACTTTACGACAAATGAATCACCCCTCAGTGGTACGTATTGTTGATGAACCTTACAATGACAACGCTGGAAATTACTATATACCAATGGAATTTGTAGAAGGAGAAACAATTGAACAACATATAAACAAATATGGTGCGTACAAATTTGATAAAGCTGTAAAATTGATGTCTAAAATATTAGAAGCATTACAATATATTCACGAACGAAGACGCATTCATCGCGATATTAAACCATCAAATATTATGATTCGTCCAAATGGAAGTATATGTATTATTGACTTTGGTATTGCAAAAGACGCTCGTATAGGAGGAACAGGACATACGGTCGGACGTATCATTGGTACAGATGGATATATGAGTCCAGAACAGGCAAATGGATTAAATATAGATCATCGCACAGATATTTACTCTGTAGGTTGTGTTCTTTATTTTCTTCTTACTGGACAACACGCTATACGAAAAGAAAAAAATGACATTTCTACTATTGCAAATATTATTAATGGAAATATACCCTTGCCATCACAAACGATTCCTTCAATTCCAGCTGCTATTGATAAGGTTTTTCTGAAATCTGTTGACAAAAATATGATAAAACGCTACCAAACAGCGTCTGAATTTAAATATGCATTAGAGGAAATATGTGGTAATCCTATTCCAAAAATAACAATAGGAAGTAGCCAAGACAATGACATTCAAATCAACAATCAATATGTTAGTAGGCATCATTTAATTATCAAAGGATTAGAGCAACCTTTAACAAATGGACTTAAAAAATACTCTTTTGAAATTATAGACACAAGTACAAATGGAACAGGTATAAATGGACGTCCACTTCGTAATGGTTCTATAATCATAGAATATAACACAGACAACAACCTACCAGATGTATTGTTGGCAGCTCGTACTGAATGTACTCTTAATTGGAATGAAGTTATAAATAAACTAAAAATGCGTGGGTGGAATGTAGAAAAAAAACAATCCTCACTACCTTTCCCAACACCTCCTCCACCAAAACCATCAAGTTTTTTGAGAGGATTCATTATAATTATTATTTGTATAATTATTTTAATAATCTTAATATTATCAAACACATGAAATCAATAGTAACAATAGGTCGTAGTAGTAATTGCGACATTATTATTCCTGATGAAATAATCAGTAGAGAACATGCCCGCATCAAAATAGTGGGAGGTCAATATGTATATGAAAATATTGGCAAAAATGGTTCTGTTATAGGAGGCAGAATTATACACGGAGAAAAAGTATCTATCGCTGCAGGTACAGAAATTCTATTAGCTGGTAAAATTCCTTTACCTTGGTCACAAATTTATGCAATGTTACCTTTACAAGGGGTTAAACCTTTTGAAAATAATACTAAATACAATCATAACTCCAACAATCAAGAAATCGCCAATAACAGAGTCGATAATATCGGTATTGGCTGGGGAATACTTGCATTTATAATTCCTCTTGCTGGTTGGATAATGTATTTTTGCTGGAAGGATACTCGTCCGATAAAAGCATCGCAAGCAAACATTATAGCTTGCATAAGTTTTGCTTTAAATATTATTAGTATGTTTTCATACTTATAGTAAATAAAATTGTATTAATAATAAAAAACATATAATAAAATGAAAAAGTTATTAAGAACCCTAGTTATCATGTTATGTTTTGCAACATATTTAACTTTTAATGCTAATGCACAGATTCAAACCTTGAGTTCTAAGCAATATGAATTACGAAATGAAATACAAGCTTTTATTAAAGCAGAAGGATTTCAACCAACCATTGATAATGATGGTGATATAAAATTCAAGCGTCAAGGAAATATCTATTACGTTATTATTTCAAAAACCGATGAAAATCCAATGTATCTTACATTTAGTAAATACTTTAATTACAATGATCAAATTAACAAAAGCAAATTAATGCTTTTCAATTTAGAAAATGATTATAAAATGTGTAAAATCAAAACTTTTGATAACAATTATGCTTTTCTCTCAGAGATGTACATCACAGAAGCTAATGCTTTTACAAAAATTTTCTACAAAATATTAAATGTTTTTGATAGCGTAGAACAAAAACTTAAAGAATTATAAGTATATCAAATTAGAAAAATATGAATTTAATCGGAAAAGAAATATTAAACTATCGTATTATCTCCATAATTGGTAAAGGAGGTATGGGGGCTGTTTACTTAGCAGAACACAAAAACATAAGCACACAAAAAGCAGCTATCAAAGTTATAAATTCTGAAATGGTTAACGACTTCACTCGTAAAATGCTCAAAGATGAAGCCGAACTTCTATCAAGATTAGATCATCAAAATATTGTTTCATTCCTTGATTTTCATATTGATAAAGAAGGAAACATATTCTTTATTATGGAATATGCAGAGGGTGAAAATCTTGAAACTTATATAAAAAACATAAATGGTTTAATTGTAGAAGATAGAATATGTCCTATCTTTGAACCTATTCTTGATGGAGTTGGATATGCCCATAAAAAGGGTATTCTACACCGTGACATAAAACCTGCCAATATTGTTATTAAAACTGATGGCACCTCAAAAATATTAGACTTCGGTATTGCAAAAATAATAAACAAAAACGGTACAGATATATCTGATAATGTCATAATGGGAACTCCTTCATATATGAGTCCTGAACAAGTAAGGGGAGAAGAACTTGATGAACGTTCAGACATTTATTCATTAGGTGTATTATTACATCAAATGCTTACCGGTAACGCTCCATACGACACAACTACCTTAACCGAGCAAGATATAAACAAAAAAGTAGTCGAAGAACCTTTACCTAGAATGCGTACCTACTATAAATACGTCTCAGATAAAGTTCAGGTTATTGTTGATAAAGCTACAGCAAAAAATCCTAATGACCGCTATCAAAATTGCGAAGAATTCAAAAAAGCTTTACATAATGCAATTTACCCTTGGAAACCTAAAAAATGGATGAAAGTTGTAGCAGCGGCTACTTTAGCTATAATTATAGGTATAGGATTTTATATTTGGGATTATAATCGTGAAAAAGTAAAATACTATAAAGACTATGTAGAAGTTTGGGGAGTTCCGCAAGGAGTTGGAAAATTGAGCTCAAATGAACATAATCATTCAAATCGTTCATACAAATTTATCTACAAGAAAAGAAAACTTCTACGTGTTTCTCATGTCAATAGCTTAGATAATTTGATTAATGATGGAGAAAGTGAACGTAATGAACGACCTATTGACCAAGAGTTATTTTACACAGACAATGGCAAAATAAGTCGTGTTGTAGTAAAAGATTGTAGTGGAAAAGTTCTATATGTAAAAAGCTATAATGACAAGTTAAACACAATGGCCTTTCAATATAATGATGAACATGGTACTGAACGTACAATTTCCAATCAAACTGTTAGTTATGAACGACTATTAGAAAATAACAATAGCAATAATGGACGTATTTCTCGATGGTGGATAGAATATGATGAAAAAGGATATACTATTTCAATAAAATATGCAGGTTTAGATAATTCTCTTGTTTGTGATGAAAATGGAATATATGGAAGAAAGTTTATAAGAGATAAAAAAGGTAGAATTACAGAAATTCACTATATAGGTCAAGATGGAAAACCTCAACCAACAAAATGGGGATTAGGTATAAAGAAGTTTTATTATGATAATGATGATAACTGGATAAAAGCTGAATATTTGACTATTGATAGTAAACCCGCCTATGATGATTATGACGGTGTATCTGTATTTGTAATGGAATATGATAAATATGGTAATGTTATATATGCTCTTCACCAAGCTCCTGATGGAACATTAATGTATCCTAAAAAAAATAGTATTGCAGGAACTCATCATATTTACGATAATAAGGGCTTAGAAATAAGAACAGAATATTTAGGTACAGACAAAAAACCAATGTTTGTAGCAAGAGAAGGTTATTCTATAATAGAGAGAGAATACGATAAAAATGGATATGAAACCAAGCAAATGTTTTTTGATCCTAATGGTAAACCTACAGAAACTTCCAATGGAAATGCAACCCGTACATTTGTTAACGATAAACATGGTAATATTATTGAAACATGGACATACTCTTTAGATAAAAAAGTTTGTTTAGATCGTAATGGAATAGCTGGCATCAAATTTGAATACGATTCCGTAGGAAATCAAACAAAGATAATATACTATGGAAAAGATAAAAAGCCTTGTGAGACAGCTAATGGAACTGCTGGAGAAACTTACGAATTTAACGACAAGAATTTAGTAACAAAAATTACCTATCTCAATAAAAATTTGAATCCTGTAAAAAACATTGACAATATTGCTATTATTGCATATAAATATGACAAGCGAGGAAATATGACAAAAATTACATTCTATGATACTGATGGAAAAACACCAGTATTAAATAGAGATGGAATAGCAGGGTGGAATGATATTTATGATGATATGGGTAATCTAATTGAAAGAAATTTCTTTGACAAAGATGGAAAGGCTCATATGCATTCTGGATATCATTATGCAAAAATTATTTACAATTATGACGACAATGGCAACCTAAAATCTTACAAATATTACAATTTACAGAATCAACTCACACCAGTAAATGGAATTGCAGGAGAAGAATACATTTTAGATAAAAGAGGAAATATCTTAGAAAGCAAACCAATAGGGATAAATAACGAATTAGCTTATGGAAAGTTATTATCTAAATTTAAATATGATAACAACAATAATATAATTGAATTGTCTTTATATGGTAATAATGGAGCAGAGTTAAATTCAGAGAATGTACATAAATATGAGTTCATATATAATAGCAGAAATCAACAAATAGAAGTACGCAGATATGGTAAGTCTGGTGTATTAACTATGGGAGAATATAATTGGGCTATAAAAAAAGATGAATATGACAATAAAGGAAATTTATGTTCAACACGTTACTTCAATACAGAACAAAAACCATGTATGACTAATTATGATAATGGTTGGAGTAGCACAACTTATAAGTATAATGCGTTTGGATATATGATTAAACAATGTTTTTTTGACGCAAATGGAAATCCTACTAATCCAAAACAAATGGCTCCTGTTGGAATTGCTGAGTATGATAAATGGGGCAATGTAACTATGGTTGCAGCTCAAGATAGCAAAGGACATTTTATCTTGTATCCTGGAGAAAAATGGTCTATCCGTAAACATAAATATGACAAACGTAGCAATATTATTTCTACATCTTTTTATGATGCAAATAATAAACCTGCCTTATGCGAAGAGGGGTATCATAAACAAACGTGTAAATATGATATACACGACAAAAAAATAGAAGACGCTTATTATGGAACACGAAACCAACCTATAACAGTTAATGGCTTTCATAAGGAAACTTACAAATATGCAGAAAACTCAAATAATATTATTGAAGATGCTTTATTTGGTATAAACGGAAATCCTGTAAATATAGATGCTGGTTTTCACAAAATTGTCATCACTTACAACAAGGAAGGGACAATTGCTTTAACTCGTAAATATTATAAAGCAAACGGAACTTTATTTGCTTCACAAAAATGGAATGGATATGACTGGGTGTTAGAACAAAAAACATATGATTGGAAAGGGATTGTATCCGAACTAAATAAAGAATGCCCCGTTGATTATGGTGCTGATATAAATCACTTAACCATACAATATATTCGTGCCATTGGAGATAACAACTGCGAAATAAAATTCTTACTACCATATCACACAAAAAATCAATTATCTACAGAAGAATTATCTAGAATTAAACTAGCTGTACAAGAACTTATCAAGGAAATAGAAAAATTACTTGACCATAAGCCATACGTTACAGGAATGTTATGGGATAAAAATGGAGTTTCCTTGTATTCTGTTAGAATATAAAAAAAATGTATTAAATTAGAAAAAGTCTTGTCATCTTTTTGATGACAAGACTTTTTCTATAAACATATAAAAAAAATTAAAGCAAGAAAGCTATACTATGGATTAATAATTCCCAAAATACCATTCTATAAAATCCTTATAACTTGTTTTAACTCCATGTGCTAAATCAAATCCATTCCCTACAATAATTATTCTATTCATATCTTTAATTTTTATAATTCTAATGCAAAGTTAAACAATAAATACTCAAATCCACATTTATCTTTTTATTTATATTATTTCAAATCACGCCAAATAACCAAATAAATTTACGTCAAATAGCCGAATAAATTTGCGCCAAATAGCCGAATGAAATTGCGCCAAATAACCGAATGAAATTGCGCCAAATAACCGAATGAATTTGCGCCAAATAACCGAATTTTATTCAAAACATTTTCATTATCAATATTTTTTATCTATCTTTGCAACGAACAAATAAAACCCAATATAATGGAATATAAAATTCGTATCGCAGATAAATTATTGGCAGATAAATTGGAAGCTATGGGAGCTGTTTTGGTAGAGGGACCAAAAGCTTGTGGAAAGACTAGAACAGCTGAACAACATGCTAAAAGTATCTTATATATGGACGATCCCTTAAAAAAAGAGCAATACAAGCAATTGGCTCAAACAAACATAAATTTCCTACTTAATGGAGAGTTTCCAAGATTGATTGATGAATGGCAAGAAGTTCCTGAATTTTGGGATGCTATTCGTTTCACTGTTGATCACAAAGATGGTGATGGTTTATTTATTCTCACCGGTTCTGCTGTACCTGTCGTTTCTGACAAAATTCATCATACAGGAACAGGTCGTTATGGTTGGGTAACTATGAGACCTATGAGTTTATGGGAATCTGAAGAATCTAATGGTGAAATAATGATTTCAAAACTTTTTGAAAATCCTGAAAATATCTGTGGGTATAATTCTATAAATTTAGAACAATTAGCTTTTTTAATTTGTCGTGGTGGTTGGCCAAAGTCTTTGGAAAAGAAAAGTGAAAAAGCTGCATTAATGCAAGCAAAAGAGTATTTTAAGGCTATATGCAATAATGATATTTCCAGAGCTGATGGAATCACACGAAATACAGAAAGAACGATGAGAATTATGCGTTCTTATGCAAGGCATCAGGGTTCTCAGGTTAGTATTCCTACTATTTTAGAAGACATTTCAGTGAATGAAACTGATAATTTAAGTAATGAAACTATTGCTTCATATTTATCTGCTCTTCGTAAGATATTTGTAATTGAAGATATGCCTGCTTGGAATCCTAATTTACGTAGTAAATCTGCTATAAGAACATCTGATACAAGATATTTTATTGATCCTTCAATTGCAACAGCTTCTCTTGGTTTAGGTCCTATGGATTTAATCAATGATTTAAACACTATGGGCTTAATGTTTGAAACTTTATGTGTCAGAGATTTGAGAGTGTATGCTGATGCTTTAGATGGTAATGTTTATCATTATAGAGACAAAAATGGTCTTGAATGTGATGCGGTAATTCATTTAAATAATGGCTTGTATGGGTTAATTGAAATTAAATTAGGTGGAGATAAATTAATAGATGATGGTGCAAAAACATTAAATAAATTGAGTAGTATAATTGATACAACAAAGATGAAATCACCTTCTTTTAAAATGGTTATAACAGGTGTTGGGGAATATGCTTATAAACGAACTGATGGAGTATATGTTGTCCCTATTGGATGTTTGCGCCCTTAACAATTCTATTCTTCTTCTAACACTTGCCAATATCCGCCTTTTGCTCCGCCGATTCTTTGATTGAAATTTTAGGATTTTTTCTAATTTCAGTAAGAATTTTCTGGTTACTTTTCTGGTTACTTTTCTGGTTACTTTTTTTCAGTATTATAAAATAAAAAACTCGACTATTGAATTTGTAGTCGAGTTTTTCATCTTTTTTTATCTTATTTCAAATTCGCCTAATATGTTGTGGTCTTGGAAGCGGGAGAAGAATAGGATTTTGCTTGTGGTTGTTAGGTATAGGGTTCTGAAAAATGGCATTTTCATTTGTTTTGTGTCAAAGGCTTTGCTCCAACGGTATGAGCCGTCTGAGAATACTTGTACAAAGTTTACTTGTGTTCGCATTTTGTCGCCATTGTAGCATTTTACTGGTGTGAAGGCGTTGTTATCGTAGTTTTTTATGTGGTCGTTAAACATTATATATATGCCATAGCGGTCTCTTGCCATTGCAAATGAGTTGTAGGCTTCTTTGCCTGCAAAGTCTTTTTGGCGTTTTGGTATGTAAGAGTTTGAGGTTATTGTTCCGTTTTTGGCTATATTTGTTATCATTATGTCTCTGTAATACATTGCGTCTTCGCCTGTTGGTTCTTCGCCTCGGCGTTTTGGTGGTATTATTGTTGATTTAAATTCTTGTTCGCCTATCATTACAAGGTTGCTTCCTATCATTGGAACTAAGGCTTTTATTACTGCTGTTTGGTCTGAGGGTTTTGGTAGGCCTTCTTTTACCATTTCGTCTGTTTCGTAGTCTTTAAATTCTCTTGTGCTGCTGTTTTTCAAGTGGCCTCTTCTGTGGTCGTATATGTATGCGAAGCTTCCTCTTGCTAAGCGTGGTTTTGCTTCGTTGGTTGCATAGTAGCCTGCCATTAAATAGTCGCCTTCAAGGTTGAATGCACATTTCACATCGCTTGGCCATGCTTTTTCTATTTGTTGTTCGTATTGTCTTTGTTCGTATTGTGTAAGCCATATTAGATGTGCTTTTCCGTCTGTTAATTTTATTTTCTTTCCTGTTGGGTATGAGCGTACTGCTATTAGAACTTCTGTTCCTTCGTTGTTTACGCTTATGTCATGTATTTGATATTCTGGGTTGCTTATTTTCAACACATGTTTTCTATCCCATAGCATACGCATTCTTTCGTCAAAGATTTCCATTTGAACGGCTTTTGCTCCTGCTGTGTCTTTTTCAAAGAAGGCAAATGCTAATTTTGTTTTGTTTTCTGAGAAGCTGAACAGGTATGGTTTTTCTCCTTCTTTTGCAAAGTAACGGAAGGATTTGAATTTTTCTGGTTTATCCATCAAACGCATATCTCTTAAATGAAAGAATTGTGTGTAGAGATTGGCTGTTCCTGTTTTTTCTACTACTTGTTCTTTTTGTTTTTTGGTTCTTTTTGCTGGTGGTTGTTTGTCTTCCGTTGTTCTGCTAAGAATAAATCCTACACAATCGCCTGCTCTCCATGTTTGTTCTATTTTGAAGGTTGGGTGTGGAAATTCTATTTTTACTACTTTATCTATATTTAAGTTATGGTCGCTTCTTGCTACGTAATAGTTGAGTTCAAATTCTCCTTCGCCTTTGTACTCTTGCAAGCAATACCACATATAGAATCCGTTATTGTCTTGGGCTATGATTTCTGCTTCTTGACAATCGTCTAATATGTCATAGAATCTTTCTCCCCATTTTATGTCTTTTTGTGCATTTAGATTGATTATCGCAAGTAGCGAAATCATTGCTAAAATTAGTTTTTTCATATCTCTTTTCTTTGTTTAAATTTTTCAGTTGGCAAATATACGATATTTTTTTCTTAGAGAATTAAACTTAATGTGTGTTTTATTGTCAAAATTTCGTTTTTATAAGTTTTAAATTAAAATCATATATGAGAAAATTAACATTTATTCTGTTTTTACAGTTGTTTATCTTTGGAGCAAACAATGTTTTTGCACAAGGGCAAGCACAAAAAGTGTCTGTAAATGGACAAGTTGTTGACGCAAATTCCGAAGAGGCTTTACCTTTTGTTAATGTAACGCTATTGAGTGTAAAAGATTCTACACTAATTGATGGTACGGTAACTGACGAAAAAGGTAATTTTACAATAAAAGGTGTAAAGGCTAACGGAAGTTTTATTATGCGTTTGAGTTTCATTGGTTACAAAGACGTTTATAAGGACATTAAGTTAAAAGGAAAGCCTTTGAATGTTGGCACTCTTGCTATGAGTACTAATGCTGAGGTGCTTTCGGGAGTAGAAATAGTGGCTGAGCGTCAGATGATGGAATATAAATTAGACAAGCGTGTAATCAATGTTGAAAAGAATTTGGTTTCTGCCGGTGGAAGTGCATCTGATGTTTTGGAAAACGTACCTTCTGTTTCTGTTGATGAAGATGGTGCTGTTAGTTTAAGAGGTAATTCTAATGTAAAGGTGCTTATTGACGGAAAGCCTTCGGAACTTTTGGGTAATGACTTAGCTACGGTTTTAGCTCAAATACCTGCTTCAACTATTGCTAATATTGAAGTTGTAACTAACCCTTCTGCAAAATATGATCCTGAGGGAATGAGTGGTATTATCAATATTAAATTAAAAGAAAAGGGAAATAAGGGGCTAAGTGGTAATGTTAATTTAACTGCTGGTAGTGCTGTTGAGAAATTTATGCCTCGTTTAAATGGTAGTGCTGGTATAAACTATTCTACAAAGAAATGGGGATTTTCTGCTTCTATGGACGGAAGATTTAGTGAACGTGGAAGAAGAAGTGATAATATGAAACTTCTATTCAATAATACAAGAGATGATTTATCAGCTTGGATGAGAAGCAAACAAACAGGTAGCGAAACAAGCGCAAGTGGTGGCGGAAAAATAGGATTCGATTGGTATATAGATGACAAAACTACTTTAACTCTTTCTTATAATGGAAGAGTTCATGGACACCCAAAAGATGATGCGGTAATTGCTAATGAAAATCTTTTAGATCAAGATTTCGGAACTGATTCTTCTTTATATTCAGCTCGTAGTTTAGATCAAATAACCTCTGGTAATAGCAATGGTAGATTCAATACATTTTCTTTAAACTTCCAAAAACAATTTGACAATCCAGAACAAGAATTGATGATTGACGCTAATTGGAATATGGGTAATTTTTATAGAGAAAGCACTCAAACATTAGATTATTGGAACCCAACTATGCTAAATTATGAAAAAAGAGACGTATCGGAATCAAACAACAAAAGAGCTGTGGTTAATGTTAATTACTCTCACCCTTTCTCTAAAACATTAAAAATGGAGGTTGGTTACAATCTTAACTATTCTAATAGAGAATCTCTTTACGAGTATTACTTAGGTGGAAGCCCTATTAGAGATGAAGAAATGAGTTATGACTTTTTCTCTACCGAATACATAAATGCTCTTTATGCAACATTGGGTTATTCTTACGGAAAATGGAGTGGACAAATAGGATTAAGAGGAGAAATTGCATCATCTGAGGCTACAAAGAAAATGACAACAAAACCAGATGACTCTTTCACAAAAGAATATTGGAGTCCTTTCCCTACACTTCACCTTTCTTATCAAATTACAGATATGCAATCGGCTCAACTTTCTTATTCAAGAAGAATCAACCGTCCTAATATGTGGACAATGATGCCAAACGTAGATTTATCAAATCCTGAGCACATTCGCTTCGGTAATCCGGACATAAACCCTGAATATACAGACGCTGTGGAATTGGGATATTCAATAATCCTTCCTAAAACAACGATTTTCACCTCTGCTTATTATCGTCAAACCAACGATAGAATATCTTGGTTCAATTTCCTTTGGACAGAAGAAAACGCAATAAAGTATGGCTTTGAATGGGTATTAGATGTTGCAGGCGATGAAGTAGATAAAGGAAAACTTGCACAAACAAGTTTAAATATTGAAAAGAGTGTAAACTACGGATTGGAGCTTATCATCGACCAACAAATAACAAAATGGTGGAAAGTAAACCTTAGTGCAAACCTTTTCGGAAACTACACTGACGCAACTGTGATTAACGACAAAGAAATACGTTCTTTCAACTGGGACGCTAAGTTAAATTCAACAATGAACCTACCTGGTGAATGGACAATTCAAGCCTCTGCAATGTATTTTGCTGCAAGCAAGACAATTCAAGGCGAAAGAGCCGCACGTTTCTTCTCTGACATCGCAATAAAAAAGAACATAAACAAAAAAGCAACCCTTTCACTAAGATATGCCGACATATTCCGCACAGCAGGACATAACTCAACAACAATAACCGATGATTACATCTCATTCCGCCGAGGAAGACCTTATCGTCAATCAATTTCATTAAACTTCTCTTATAGATTTGGAGATGGAAAACCAATGAAAAAAGCACCGAAAAAGCACTTAGACAACGGAGCTGGTGGAGAATCAGGCGGAGGAGAAAGTGAAGAGTAACAGAATAGAATTAAATTTTCCAGAATTTCCTCTCTCGATAAGACAAACCTTTTCGGGAGAGGAAATTTTTGATATAATCAGAAAGCAATACGTAGCCCTTACCCCAGAGGAATGGGTAAGGCAACACTGCGTTCACCTTCTTGCAAACACCTATCCAAAAGAACTCATTGCAGTTGAAGGAAGCCTGAAAGTAAACGGAATGAATAAACGATTCGATATATTAGTTTACGACAAAGAATTAAAACCTTTTCTTTTAGTTGAATGCAAACGCACAGAGGTTGAAATAACCCAAAAAACAATCGACCAAGTCCTTGCCTACAATCACACACTCAACGCCCCAAATATTTTCCTTACAAACGGCTTGTCGCACTTTATCTTAGCAAAGCACGATAATAATTTCACATTCCTAAGCAATCTTCCGCTAATTTAAAGAAAAAAATATTTGGTGTGTGTTATTTTTATTTATCTTTGCAGAATTAATAACAGTAAATAAAAACGCATACACCAAATGAAAAAGTATATTTTAATCACTCTTGCATTTATATTTTTACTAAGTGGAGTTTGTTTTTCGCAATCAAGTATAGGAAAACGTTTTCGTAAAAATTATGCTTATAAATCTTTCAACAAGCCTTATGTTTCTTATACTCTTGAACGCATTCATTATAGTAAAAAAGACACAAATACTTTTCATACCAATGTTTATATAAACCGAAATAATAAAGAGCCTATTCTCTATACCGTTTCTAACAACGAGTATGCCATGAGATTGACTTATGATGATTTTACTTGGATAAACTCCACAACAGAAGAGATTATGTACTACTTGGCTCCAAAGAAAAACGAGCCAAGTATGTATCAGGCAATGCTATCCACTCTATATTCTCATTTAAGCAAAGACTTGTGTGCATTTTCCTTTATTGATGATGACAGAGATATAAGAATCCAAAGAATTATACAAGATACAATTATAGAAGGCAAAAGATATGATATTCTCTTTGGAAAAACATGTACATTCATAAGCACAAATCATAAAGGTGAATCTACTAAATATTATAATGAAATAGAAATTCTATTTAATAAAGAAATTGATTTTATTGAGAGTGTCAAATGGCAAGAAATGAAATTAGATGGAACGCCAATGTATGACAAAGATGAATATGCTATTTGTCGTTATACTAATCTTTCTTTTGAAAATAGAGACAAGGAATTTGAAGAAATATTTAGTGAAAACAATCCTGTATATACTATTTTTGAGCATTGCAATGACACAAATCCTTCAAAAGCCTATGTCGTAAAAGGAAAAGAATTCACTGTTCTAACAAATGAAATTTTGGAATGGAATTTAGTAAATAGCGATAAAGACACTACAAACCTAAAAAATGAGAATTCATGGATTTTACTTGTAACTTGGTATGAGGGTTGTTCTGCTTGTAAAACGTGGATTGCTAACTATACAAAAGAAAAAAAAGAAAAAGGATTTTCAGAATTAGAAAAAAATGGAATAAAGGTTATTTGCATAAATCCATTTGCAAAAGATTTTAGCAGAATGCGTAAAACCGAAGAATTGCTTAATGCAAAAGGTTTGTTGTATTCAGCAAATGGATTGCATAAAGTAATTGATCTGTATAGATTCCCTTCTTATTACCTTATTTCTCCAAACAAAGAGATTGTTTTTTCTACAAGTAGTATTATCAAAGATAATCAAATATTTGTAGAAGAAATGCAAAAGCACTTACCTTAAAATACGAAGCACATAAAAAATCAAAGAAATTTCAAATTTTTTCTTTGATTTTTTAAAAAAAAGTAAAGACTTATTTTCTGCTTTTTGTCTTTGGTTTTTTGTCTTTGGCAGATTTAACTTTATAGCTTCCTATTTTATGGCTACTTTTCAATTTTTGCTCAGGGACTCCTATCATTACTGCCTCGCTACTTGATGAGCAGGATTGAAAAAGCATAGGAACGCTTAAAAATAAACTCACTATAAGAAAGAGGATTGTTGTCTTTTTTATTTTTTTCATAATCTTATTTGGATATATCTAATAAATTAACATCGGGAAAGAATGGTGAGCAGGCTAAATAAATGCCAAATAAAATTAAAATCACACCTACTACCCTATTTATTACTAAAACAACCTTGATTGTAAGGAAGTTTTTCAATTCATTAGCTATTGCACATTTCACAATATCCATTAACAAAACTGTTATTAGGATAAATGCTAAGAAAAGAATTTGTTCATTTGTATCATAACTACTTGCAACGCTTATAGGTAAGAGCCAATAAATCCAAACGCCGGGATTTGCTACGTTAAAGACGAATCCTTTTGCGAAGTATTTGAAATGAAACTTTGTCTTGATTTGTTCTATATCTCTTGTGGGTTGCATAACTTGTTTTTTAGTAAAATTATACACTCCGAATATAATTATTACCGTCCCTCCTATCAATCCTATGATTAATTGAGCTTTTTCCGATGCAAAAAGAGAGGATAGCCCAAACCAAGATATGAAAACCATAATTATATCTGAGCATGAGATTCCGAAAGCAAGGTTTGCTCCTGCCTTAAAGCCGTGAGTGATACTTGTTTGCAAGAGTGAAAAAAATGCTGGGCCTACCATAAATGATAAGGTAAAGCCAAACAAAATTCCCTGTGTTATTACGTGAAAAAACTCCATAAATTCAATGTTTTTCGGTGCAAAGATACAAAAACTTACAAGAAGAAGCGTTTTTTAATACATATTTCAAAGAAAATTGCGTATATTTGCAAATTAAAATAATTAACGACAATATAAAAACTAATGGATATAAAACTAAATACAATAGAAGAAGCAATAGCAGATTTCAAAGAAGGTAAGTTTGTTATTGTAGTAGATGATGAAGACAGAGAAAATGAAGGTGATTTCATAATAGCTGCTGAAAAAATAACTCCTGAGAAGGTTAATTTTATGTTAAAAGAAGGACGTGGTGTATTGTGCGCTCCTATTACTATGCAACGTTGCAAAGAATTGGAGTTAGACAAACAAGTTAGCAATAACACTTCTATTCTTGGAACGCCTTTTACTGTTACAGTTGATAAATTAGAGGGTTGTTCAACAGGTGTTTCTACTCACGATAGAGCAGAAACTATCAAAGCCTTAGCAGATCCTAATTCTACTGCTGAAACTTTTGGCCGTCCAGGACACATTAATCCTCTTTATGCACAAGATAATGGGGTTTTGAAACGTGCTGGTCATACAGAAGCTTCAATTGACCTTGCTCGTTTGGCGGGATTACAACCTGCTGCCGCACTTATTGAAATTATGAACGAAGATGGCACAATGGCAAGAATGCCTGAACTATTGAAAAAGTCAGAAGAATTTGGCATAAAGATAATAACAATAAAGGATTTAATAGCATATAGAGTGCAACACGAAACTCTCATCAATAGAGAGCAAGAAGTGTCGCTTCCTACTCAGTGGGGTGATTTCAAACTAATAGCTTACACTGAAAAAGACAAAGAAACAACTCACATGGTGTTGAAAAAAGGTGAGTGGACAAAGGATGAGCCTGTTTTATGCAGGGTTCACTCTTCTTGTGCTACGGGAGATATTTTCGGATCTTGCAAATGCGATTGTGGAGCTCAACTTCACTCTGCAATGGAAATGATTGACAAGGAAGGAAAGGGCATGGTAGTTTATATGAGTCAAGAAGGAAGAGGCATAGGTCTTGTAAATAAACTTAAAGCCTATCATTTGCAAGAGCAAGGAATGGATACAGTGGATGCAAACCTTGCATTAGGATTTAGAGCAGATGAAAGAGATTATGGAATAGGTGCTCAAATAATAAGAGATATGGGAGCATCGAAAATTCGCTTAATTTCTAACAATCCTAAAAAAAGAAGTGGCTTAGAGGGATATGGTATTCAAATCGTTGAAACAGTGCCTATTGTAATAGAACCTACAAAGCACAATGAACGTTATTTGAAAACTAAAAAAGAAAGAATGGGACATAATTTGCCAATAGAATAGCGTTTTATTAAAAAAATAAAATTATATTTGCACTTGCTAAACTTCTAATAAAAATGGAAAAATTGCAAACAATAATTAACGAAATAGAAAATAAGATTTTCGTTTTGGTGGACAAGATTCAAAAATTGGAAAACGAAAATAGCTTACTCTCACAAACTAATGAAAAATTATTGGAAGAAAAGCAAAGGTTAATTAACAAATTAGAAAATTTAGAAAAAAAAGAAAAAACAAAGCAACGAGAAGAGACAGAAGAATTGAAGACGAAAATAGACGAATTGTTGCGTAAGATAGAAAAAAGTTTGGCATTACTAATTTCGACAGAAAATCATAACAACTAACTATGAGCGAGGACGTAAGAGTAGAAATAGATATTGCAGGTAGAATATACAAAGTAAATATCACAGAAAGCGATAGAGAGATTTTTAACAAAGCCTCTAACATAGTTAATGAAACACTAAAAAAATACGCAAGTATGTACTCATACAAAGACAATCAAGACTTACTTGCTATGGTGCTTTTACAATATATGACCTCTTATATCAGACTTCAACAAAAAAGTGTTGAGACAGATAATAAGGATATAGAAAATAGATTAACCGAATTGGATAAATATCTTACAGAGATATTAAACAAATGATATACCGCATCGATTCTTAAAAATCAGTACGTAAATTCAACAGAAATAAAATTAAACGAGAACGCTCATTTTGGATAAAACAGGCCTCAATCCGCAAGGATTCTCTTTTGAGACGGTGGAAGTTTGATAACAAAAGGCACTTAAAACTTATCATTTAGGAGTTTACACGCTCCGTTTTGAAGAAAAGATGCGGTTTTTTATTTTCTCAATAATTTCTTCGCTCTTAAAAAAGTTGCCGATTTATAAATAACAAATTTATTAATTATGGTATTTGTATATATACTTATCGGATTAGTAGTAGGTGTAGGAGGAGGAATACTTCTTTCTCACACTATCTTAAAAAACAACTTAGAAAAAGAAGGACGTGCTTTATTAAAAGAAGCAGAAGAAAAAGCTGAAATCATTAAAAAAGAAAAAATGTTGCAAGCAAAAGAAAAATTCTTGCAATTAAAAGGCGAGCATGAAAAACAAGTTCAAGAAAGAAACAACAAAGTAATGCAAGCCGAAAACAAAATCAAACAAAAAGAACAAACACTTAATCAAAAAGTAGAAGAGCTACAAAAGAAAAGCAACGAATTCCTTCAAGCAAAAGAAAACCTTAACAAACAAGTAGAAAAACTTCAACAAAGACAACAAGAAGTTGAAAAAACCTACAAAGAAAGCGTTGCA
This sequence comes from uncultured Bacteroidales bacterium, assembly GCA_937901525.1. Taxonomy (GTDB): domain Bacteria; phylum Bacteroidota; class Bacteroidia; order Bacteroidales; family P3; genus Onthomorpha. Next base: position 3,314 of record CALDHX010000090.1, on the reverse strand, counting down.
AAACTTGAACAAATTGCAGGACTTTCAGCCGAAGAAGCAAAGGCTCAATTGGTAGAAACTCTAACAGAAGAAGCAAAAGACGAAGCAATGACCAAAATAATGGACATTGTAGAAGAAGCAAAACTAACAGCAAATCAACAAGCAAAGAAAATCGTTATAGAATCTATTCAACGTACAGCAACAGAAAACGCAATAGAAAACACAGTATCGGTTTTCAACCTTGAAAGCGAAGAAGTAAAAGGAAGAATCATAGGAAGAGAAGGAAGAAACATTCGTACTCTTGAAAACCTAACAGGTGTAGAGGTAATAATAGACGACTCTCCTGATGCAATCTTACTTTCATGCTTCGATCCTGTAAGAAGAGAAATCGCACGTCTTTCTTTACACAAACTTGTTACTGACGGACGTATTCACCCTGCGAGAATAGAAGAAGTAGTAGCAAAAACAAAGAAACAAATCGAACAAGAAGTAATAGAAACAGGTAAACGCACTTGCATAGACCTTGGAATTATGAACCTACACCCTGAATTAATCAGAATAGTAGGTAAGATGAAATATCGTTCTTCTTACGGACAAAACCTATTGCAACACTCTCGCGAAGTAGCTAACCTTTGTGCAACAATGGCAAGTGAATTAGGTTTAAATCCTAAAATAGCAAAACGTGCAGGTCTTCTTCACGACATAGGAAAAGTGCCAGATAATGAACCAGAACTTCCACACGCAATTCACGGTATGAAACTTGCAGAAAAATATAAAGAAAAAACAGAAGTCTGCAATGCAATCGGTTCACACCACGATGAAATAGAAATGGAAAGTCTTTACGCTCCAATCGTACAAGTATGCGATGCTATCTCAGGAGCAAGACCTGGTGCAAGAAGAGAAGTAGTTGAGGCTTACATTAACCGATTAAACAAATTGGAAGAAATGGCTATGAGCTACAATGGAGTAGTAAAAACATACGCAATACAAGCCGGAAGAGAATTAAGAGTGATTGTCTCAGCAGAAAAAGTGTCAGACCAAGAAGCAAACCAAATCTCAATGGACTTATCAAAGAGAATCCAAAGCGAAATGGTATTCCCTGGAATGATAAAAGTAACAGTAATCAGAGAAACACGCTCAGTAAACTACGCAAAATAAACAAAACAAACAATAAAACAAAAAGCCGAGTCAAACGATTCGGCTTTTTTTTATAATAGGTTAATCCTTTCCAGTAAAAAGTCCTCAATATTTATGTACTGCACACCTTTCTCGTCTATCCACGGCAAGATATTATCTCTAACAACAACAATCTTTGTATAAGAATCATCTATTCTATTTAGAGAATTTGTTTCTTGTTTTCGTTTTTCTTCATTTGCCACAGTAAGTGCAGACTGAATATAATAACGTTTATCGGTTTTATTAACTACAAAATCAACTTCAAGTTGTCTTCTTACCTTTTTACCATTCTCATCTACATGATTATATTCCACAACTCCAACATCAATATTAAAATCACGTGCAATAAGTTCATTATACAAAATATTTTCCATGATGTGATTTTCTTCTTGTTGACGAAAATTAAGACGTGCATTTCTCAAACCAATATCCGAAAAGTAGTATTTCAAAGGAGTATCAATATAAGAACGACCTTTAATATCATAACGATAAGCCTTACTCAATATATAAGCATCAATAAAACAATCCAAATAAGAAGATATTGTTTCATTCTTTATCTTCAAACCTTTGACTGACTGAAATGTATTTGACAATCGAGAAGGATTAGACAAAGAACCAACAGAAGAAGCTACCACATTAAGCAATTCATCAATAACTTCAACATTTGCTCGCAATCTATTACGCTCTATAACATCTTTCACATAAGTCAATCGAAATAAATCTTGTAGATATTTAGACTTTTCCTCATGTGTATTTTTATGCAATACAAATGGCATTCCACCGTATGTCATAAACTCACGCCAAGCGTAACGTTTATCATTTGGATAAGCTGCATAAAATTCCTCGTATGTAAGAGGAGTAATATGAATTTGCTCACCCCTATCTCGAAAAGCAGTAGCAACATCAGAAGACAACATTTTAGAATTACTGCCAGTAACATAAACATCTACATTTGGCAAACTTTTAAGTCCTAAAAGAACATCTACAAAAGTAATTTTTGCACCAGAGCCTTTTGGAAGGAAAGGATTATCAATACTTTCCACCATTTGAATTTCATCAAGTAAAATATAATAATCAGTTTTTTTATCACTAACCCTATCTCGTAAATAATTTCCAAGTTCCAAAGGATTACGATAACGAATATTCATATAGTTATCTAATTCGATACTAATAATTTGCTCTGGCAAAACGCCATCTCGCATAAGATAATCCCTATATAAAACATCAAGCAAATAAGACTTGCCACAACGCCTAACACCTGTAATTATTTTTATCTGACCATTTTGTCTGCTATTAATAAGTTTTTGAAGATTTCTTTTACGCTCTATTCTCATAATAAAGGTTATTAGTGCGACTATCCGCATTTTTACCCCGCAAAAATACAAATTATAATTAAATAATAGTGTATTTCAAAGAAAAAACTCATTAATACAAAGTCAAATACTCATAACTATTACCAACAATTGATAGATAGCGTTCAAAATCGCCCCTATCTATCACCACCGTACCACGACAATCATTAGGGTGAAACGAGAGTTTGTCGGCAGAAAGCAATTTTTCATCAAGAAAAAGATGAACATGATGCTCACTATCGTTAATCAAACCAAAAGGCGACACACTTCCCGGCTCCAAACCCAAGTAACGCATCATTCTCTCAGGCGAAGCAAAGGACAATTTGCCACAAGAGGGTAAGCCTTGCGAAATAAGTCTTGCTTTAAGCCTTTGTTCCAAGTCGTGAATATCGAGTTCATAATCACAATGAAAACAAACCAAATAATGTTTGTTACCTTTGTGATTGCGAAAAAAGAGATTCTTGCAATGAACACTACCATCGTCTTTCCACCAACGCTTAGCCTCCTCAATAGTCTTGCCCTCAGGGTGAAGATAATGAGAAAAAGCAATGTTGTTTTCAGTTAAAAAATTCAAGACTTTGTCAATTCTTTCAGTATTTTCCATAACATATCTTTATTTATAAAATGCAAAGATAATATTTCTTTGATTTTTAGAAATTTTTCTTTGATTTATTTTAAAAAAACAAAGAAAAATTAAATTTTTTCTTTGAAAAATTTGGTAGCATACAAAAACCTATGTATCTTTGCACTCTCAAACAAGGGGAGTATAGCTCAGTTGGTTTAGAGCATCTGCCTTACAAGCAGAGG
>CALDHX010000089.1 GCA_937901525.1 uncultured Bacteroidales bacterium | reverse complement strand
ATAATTTCATAAGCCGTAGCGTAGAAATTATAAAATAAAAAACGAGTAAACGCTCATTTCTTTAAGAAAAACGCAGAGAGCAAAAATGCTTTCTGCGTTTGTGTTTAATTTTTCTTTGTTTTTTTATTTTTTTTCTTTGATTTTTTTAAATTTTTCTTTGCTTTTTTTATTTTTTTCTTAGAGTTTTTTTCATAGACTTACAAACAATGAAAATTTTCATTATTTAAGACTTTTTAAATAGCCACAAATGGCTGCATAATATGATACAAACCAAGAAAAAATAGGCATTAAAGAATAGATGTAAACATCTCCTGCTCTGTGAAGAGAGATTTTTATCACTATTTGCACAACAAAGTAAGCAATCAACAAGAAACTCCAAATTTTTTGTTTCTTTTCGTATCGTTTGATTTGATTTTCAATGTCCGTATCAGCGAACTCTCCTTTTTTTACTTTGTTTAAAACAAACTTTTTACCAAAAAGCCAGCCTAAAACAAAACATATTATTGTTAGAACAATAATACTCCAAAACAAATAATCTATAAAATTTTCCATATCTTTATTTTTTTATTTTGCAATTCTAAATCCTGTGCCTGTGCCTGTGCTTTCAGCTCCGCTTCCTCTGCGATGTGAGGGTTTCATCAAGTGATAATCAAAATTATAGCACCCTCCACGATTTACTTTGCCTATTCCTTTTACTGGTCCTTTGGGATTTTTTTCTGGACTTTTCTTATAGTAATATATATCGTAATTATCTTCGCACCACTCCCAAGCATTTCCGCTCATATCATAGATTCCTAATTCGTTTGGTAGTTTTTCGCCTACGGGGTGAGTGGTTTTTTCGGAGTTTTCATAGCACCAACCTACTTCCAAAGGGTTATCGCCTCCTGAATACTTAAATCCTTTGCTTTTATTGCCTCCTCGTGCTGCAAATTCCCACTCTGCTTCGGTCGGAAGCCTACCTCCTGCCCATTTTGCATAGTCTTTTGCTTCTTGCCAAGTGATATTTACTATCGGAGCATTGTCTTGCCAACCAAAATTAGGCTCTTGTGGCATTGATCTGCCTGTTTGATTGCAATAATATCTGTATTGTGCTACGGTTATTTCGTATTTTGAGATATAAAACGAAGAAAGAGTAACTTTATGTTGCTCTTCATCGGGATAACAATCTGCTTCTGTTTTCTCACAACCCATAAGAAAACTTCCACCTTCTACTTTTACCCATTCTATGCTTTCTTTTCCTTGTCCAAAAGAAAGAAAGCTTAGTGTTATAGAAAGAAAATACGCTAATATTTTTTTCATTTCTTTATTTATATCTTTGTGCTATTTCTATTATTTCTTCTTCCCCTTCTACATATTGGTGTTTCATAAGAAATTTCCCATTACACATTACACTATCTATGCACTTTGTATCGGCAGAATAGATGAGATTTGAAATTATATTGTAGTTTGGAATCATTTTTTCATCGTTAAGATTAACAAATACTATGTCTGCTAATTTTCCTTCTTTGATTTCTCCTGCATTTATACCAACTGCCTCTGCTCCGTTTTTGGTTGCCCATTGAAATACTTGATTTGAGTTACCTTCTTCGCTATCTAAGTAGTGCACTTTTGCAAGTAAGGAGGCTATCTTCATTTCCTCAATCATTGAAAGATTGTTATTTGAGGAATTTCCGTCTGTTCCAAGTGCTATGTTGCAGTTATATTTTTTTGCTTGACGAGAATCAAAAACTCCTGAGGCGAGTTTCATATTTGAACAAGGGTTATGCACCAAGGTTGAGCAAGTTTGTGAAAGTATTTCTGCTTCTTTTTCTGATAAATGAACGCAATGTGCAAGCAAAGTTTTGTTATCAAGCACGCCAAGGCTATTTAAGTATTCCACAGGTCTTAATCCATTTTCTTTTAGTGAGTCTTCTACTTCTTTTTGCGTTTCTGAAAGATGTGTATGAAAGATTAAATCGTTGTCTTTTGCAAAACGATAACATTCTTCGTATAGTTTTCTATCGCAAGTGTAAATTGCGTGAGGTGCAATTGAAAGATTTACCAAAGAGTTTTGAGAAAAGGTTTTGTTTTTTGCATAATCGAAGCATTCATCTATTGCTTTTCTGCCAAGAGAATTCATAAAACAAATACCTATGTTTGCTCTTATTCCCATTTCTTCTGCGGCTTTTATGATTGAGGCGTGATGCCAATACATATCGGCAAAGAAAACCGTTCCGCTTTTTATCATTTCCAAGATTGCAAGACGTGTTCCGTTGTATATATCTTCGGAGGAGAGTTCTGCTTCTTTTTTCCAAATGTTGTTTAGCCAATCAAATAAGGGTTTATCTTCACAATAACCTCGCAAAAGTGTCATTGAGGAATGTGTGTGCATATTATAGAATGCTGGTAGTGCGGCTAAATTGCTCGCTTCAAAAATTTCTGCTTCTTTGTCTTCTATTTTTGAGGATATTTTTTCTATTAGGTTTTCGTTTACTAATATATCTACTCTTTCTTCGCCAAGTAAGACGTTTTTTATTAGGGTTTTCATCTTTTAAGTCTTATTTTTTGCCAATGTAGGAAATGAAATCAAGGTCAAAACTTAAAGAAATAAAGGCTGTAACCTTCCATTCTCTTGTTGTTTGTATTGCCCAACCATCAGGAAGTACATCTCCCTCGCTCCAACCATCTGCAAGCACTTCGTATTGTGCGATATTTATCCCTGCTGTAAGGTGAAAGAAATCTAAGAATTTGTATGAAGGCCCAACATAGAAGTTTTTAAAAAGATTATTGCCTCCAAATCCTACGTAAAGGCCAATATCTTGAGAGAATTTGCTATTTGGTTTTGTTAAATCATAAAGCATCATTGAGGCTCCTACGACTAAATCAAAATCTACGCTACCTGAGTTTTTGTTTAGTATAGTATTTTGTGTTACTCCATTGGTTGATACTCTTGGTTGTATGGTCCATTCCGGAGTTGGATAAAGTCGCATTGCCATTCCTTGAATTACTCTCACCTTTTTCCTACGATTTGTAGCTAAGGTTACTTTTTCTTCGGCTGCTTCTGCTCTTTGACGAGTGTATTTCAACTCTTCTTCTCTTTGCATAATGATTATTTCGGCTGCTTTTAGTTTTTCTCTTAGAGTATCGGACATTTGAAAATATTTATCTCTTTCTGCCGAAATATTTTGCAACTGTTGGTCTTTGGTTGAAATGTAATGTTCTTTTTCGTTAATGTTTTTTTGTAGCAATTGTATTTCTTTGTCTTTGCCTTCAAGATTTGCATTTTTTGCCTCTAACAATCCCTCTACTTTTGCTTTATCTACATTTGAGGAACTTATAGCATCTTTATAGACTTGTTCTTTTTCGGCAAAGAGAATTTCTTTTTGTTGTAAGAGTTTTATCTTATCTTCCAACAAAGTGTTTTTTTCTTGCAATTGTTGTTGAATTTCTTTGTTTACTACTAAGAGTGTATCATTTTTTAGTAATAATTCTTTGTTTCTATTGCGTAATCTTTCGTTTTTTTCGTTCAAAGAGGCAATTTCTTGCTTTAAGTTTTCTACCTCAACTTGCAAAAGTGTTATCTCAAACTCTAAGCTATCGGCTTCGTCCATTTCTTGCGAAAAGGCAACGAATGGAAAAAGAAAGAGTATTCCGAGTATTATTATATATTTTGTTTTTTTACACATTTTGTTTTTTAGTTTATTTAAAATAATGTCATCAAACTTCCTACTACTGTAAATCTCACAAGGCGCCCTATCGTCATATAAAGAATAGATTTAAAGGCGGAGAATCTCATAAAGCCTAATCCTACTGCTATTATATCGCCTATGAAGGGTAACCAAGCAAAAAAAGCTGCTATTTCTTTATATTTTTCTATTTTTTCTTTGCTTTTTTCTATTTTTTCTTTGCTTATTTTGAAGTATTTTTCAAGCCATTCCCATTTTCCTAAACGTCCTAAATAAAAAGAAACCACTCCTCCTAAACTATTACCCAAAGCTGCAATAAATACACACAACCAAATGCTGTTTCCTATCGCTACTGCCCCTATAAACAAGGCTTCTGATGAAAAAGGCAAGATGGTTGATGCCAAAAAGCTACCTAAAAATAAGCCCCAAAGACCCCAATTTTCCAAAGCAAAAAAAATTATTCTTTTACTCTTACATAGTTTGTAGGATTATTATACTTATCAATCAAGGTCATTGATTCTTTATCTATATGTTCAATTACATATTTTTTTGTGTCGCGTTTCTCATCTATTATTATTAGTGTATCCAAATAAATAGAGTAATAATTTTCTATAACAATAGGTTGTTTTTCTTCCTCTGGTATATCTTCTGGAATATCACAATAGTTTACCTTCAAAAGCTTGCGTTCATCTGAATTATACACGTATTTTGTGTATTCAAAGTAAGCTTGTTTTTCACAATCAAGTGCGTTCACATCATTAACTACACTTTCCAATTTCCATTTTCCTTCTATTAAATCGTCTTGTGGAAACTCTTCTTGACAAGAGCAAAACACCATTGTACTAAGTAGCAATAATACTGATGCTTTCTTAATTAATCTCAGTCTCATTTTCGTCTTTATTTTTTAATTGTTTTGATTCTTCTACTGTTTTTCTTGATAATTGATTGATTGTTATTGTATCAAATATTATAAACAAGAAACTAATTATTAAATAAGATACTGCAAATTTAACATTTGTTTCTACATCTAATAATAACACAATTACCATTACAAATATATAAACTAAAAATTTTAGTATCTTAGTTATCATAAATGTTGGCACGAAATTTGTTTTTCTATTCTTGTAAAGAAATACATAACAAAGCATTGTTGTTAGGTAAAACATAATAATGTAGTAAGGAAGGTTACTACTTAGAAATTCTGTTGGCACAAAAAATCGAGCAAACAAACTTATGAAACAAACGCACATTGCAAATATGCTAAGTTTTGAAATGTAAAATAATAAATAACTTGATTTCATATTAATTTTAATTTTTTAAATACATTAATTTAAAGAATTTCAAATAGGCTTCTATGTTTTGTCTATTATAAAAGGTTGGATAGTTTTGTGTTGATATAACAAAATGTTGAAAATTCTTTGCATCATATTTCACAAGCGGCGAATTTTCACTATTCATTGCTTGATAATACTCCATAGCTTTTTCTTTGTTTTCAAATTGTCTTACACTTATCATTTGTTTTGTCATAGTAAATAGCATTGCCATTGTGTTTAAATTGTTAGAGGCAAACAAACTATCGTTATAAGCATTTATATTTTTTTCTAATTCTATTGCATCTATTTTATCTTCATCAAATAATAAAACATAGTAATGCTTCATATCTCTGAATCTAAACACTAAGGTTTCTGCATCAAGAATATCATCTTTATTTACTTTATCATCTTTTGATTCTTTTTGTTTTTCAGACGAGGATTCTTTGTTTCCTTCCTCGGTTTGCTCCTCTTTTGCTTTTGGAGTGTAGGTTAAGTCTATTTTTCCATCAGGATATGCCGCAGCTAAGTGTTTTAACTGACTTTCTATCATAGGTGCAATTTCACTTTCTGTGTAATTATGAAGAATTAAGTTCAAATCCATAGCCAAAGTATCTATTCCGTAAATTCTACCCTTTGCTAAGGCTTGGACATACAATAGTTTTGGAATATATGGCCCTATTTTCAGACTATCTATTACAATTTTACTTTTCTCAATAGTCTCTTCGTATCTATCTTTCAAGTATGTATTATAGACATCTGCATACATTTTTTCTGCATTCTCATTGCTTTTTGCTAATTCTGCCCAATAATCCGGATTATTTATCATCATAGCAAACTCACTATCTGGATATTCTTGTAGAATCTTATTTTTATAGAAATTAGAATTAGGATATTGTCCTATTTTATCATACAATCTATATAAATGATATGATGAAGGAAGGATATTCTTATGTTGAGGGTATCTTCTATGAAGTTCTAAAAAGGTTTCTATTGCTTTTCCGTAATTATTTAATCCTTGATAGTAAATATATCCTGCTGCTAAGAGCGCTTCTGCTATTTCTGCGTTTGCAGTGTCTTTTGCCCCTTGCGAAAATGGTATATCTTTTGTGTAATATTCTCTACTTGCAGGGTCCTTACTTGCAACCTTACCACCACCTTTTCCTGATGAGGTAGAATCTATTGGATTTCCATTCTCATCTAATTCTGTCATTTCGTCAAATTCAAATTCGCTTTCCTTATGACTTATTCTCCAATTGTCTTCTAATTTTCTTTCTCCCCAAATTCGTCTAAATTCCAACTGCCCTACTTGAACGGTTGAACTATTATAAAAATACCAAGAATTTCTATTATTGAATTGCGAATAATTTGTCATACCTGCCATACTTGCAGCCAAGGCTTGTGCTTTTTTTGCTGCTTCTTCTTTTTCTTTTTGAATGCGTTTATACTCCGCAATCCAAGAATCTATCTTCGCATTCAAATCTGCCTCACTCATAACACTCATTGCAAGCAAGCTATCCCATCTTTCAACACAACGAAGATTAGTAACCAAATTTGTAAGTACCTTTTGACGACTTTCAATTGTTTTATAAGAAGGATAATCCTTAGGCATTACATCAAGAGCTGTATCATAATACATTTGAGCTCTTTCATATTTTTCCAATAACTCAAAATAAGTATCCGCAGCTCTTAAACAAGAGTTTATTTTTTGAATCTTATTTGTAGTAGAAGCAGCAGAACTTTCTTCCCATTGTAAACACGCTTTATCAACATTCTTATCTCTGAAATAAACCTCCCCTAAAGCGTAATAAACTTGGTCTTTATATTCCACATTCTTTTTGTCTTCCAACATTTTTTCCAAACGTGAAATTATAGGTTTACTACTATTCTTCTTTGGGTCGTAACACATAGCTATATTTAGACGAGAAGCAAACTCCATCTCATAATCTCCTGCTCGGCGTGCTACTTTTTTATACAATTTTGTCGCTTGATCAAACTCATCTGCTTTTTGATAAATCTGCCCTTTTATAAACATCAAGCGAGTATTCAAAGATTTGTCAAACAAAGTGAACTTTCTCTTATTGAAATACTCCATCGCAAGAGCATTCTTACCTTGACTCAACGCATTTTCCGCATAAACAAGATTCATAAAATTGCTTAAATTCCTTGGAGCAGCGCCTTCATCTATCTTACTCTTGACTTGATCAAGCAAAATATCACATTCACTATGATTTCCCATCTTAGAATTAGTCAAAGCTGCCCAAATCATAGGCTCATAACTTTCTTTTCTATCTTTATATTGAGCAATCAAAAGATTAAACGTTGCCAAAGCTGCCACATAATCCTGAGAATAAAAACAAGCTTTACCCATTAACAAATAAGCATCATCTATCTGTGGATTTTTCTCCACACCAGAAAACTTCATTGAATATTTTTGAATAACCTTGCTACCCTTTTCTATTGCTCTATCAGTATTTGACTTTATAGAAGCAACATTTTCCTTTGAACCAAGCTTATAAATAGGAAGAATTTTTGTAAAATCATCTTTATGACTCTTATCCAAAGTCTTGACTGCCTCCTTTAACGCCTCGTTTCCATTCCACCAAGCATTATAATGAGCAACCACACTATTATACTGACGATTTATCCATTTATCTTTCGTAGTTGAACAAGCCGAAAGCACAATTACAACCACAAAAATCAAAAGGCATATCTTTATTTTATTATTAGTTTTCAATGTCAATTCCTTTAAATAAATTGCAAATGTAAAAAAAATGCCTATATTTGCAAAAGTTTTTTGAATTATTAATAATAAAAAATAAAAAAACAACAAATATGTCAAGAGTAAAAGCATTTAGAGGATTGAGACCGCCAGTAGAAATTGCGGCTCAATTAGCATCACGTCCATACGACGTAATGAATTCAGCAGAAGCAAGAGTTGAAGCAGACGGAAATCAATATTCTCTTCTTCACGTAACAAAAGCAGAAATCGACCTTGCAGAAGGAATAGACGAACACTCACAAGAAGTTTACGATAAAGTAGTAGAAAACTTCAATGACTTTAAACAAAAAGGTTGGTTAGTAAAAGACGACAAAGCAAAACTATACATCTACGCCCAAACAATGGACGGAAGAACACAATATGGTATAGTAGGCTGTGCACACGTTGATGATTACTTCAACAACGTAATCAAAAAACACGAACTTACAAGAAAAGACAAAGAAGACGACAGAATGATTCACGTAAACATTACAAACGCAAACGTAGAACCTGTTTTCTTTGCATATCCTGCACACCAAGAAATTGACCAAATAGTAGAAAACATCGTAAAGAACGAAAAACCAGTATATGACTTCGTTGCAAAAGAAGATGGCTTTGGACACACTTTCTGGGTAATAGAAGATGAAAAAACAGTTGCAAGAATAGAAGAAATATTTGAAAAAGAAATTCCAGCACTTTATGTTGCAGACGGACATCACCGTACAGCAGCAGCAGCAAGAGTAGGACAAGAAAGAAGAGCCTCTAATCCAAATCACACAGGCAACGAAGAATATAACTATTTCATGGCTGTAATCTTCCCAGACTCACAATTAAAAATCATTGACTACAACCGCGTAGTAAAAGACCTTAATGGATTGACAGAAGAAGAATTCCTTGCAAAACTTAACGACACATTCGTAGTAGAAAAAGCAGGAAAAGAAATCTACAAACCAGCAAAACTACACGAATTCTCAATGTACTTAGGTGGAGAATGGTACAAAATGACAGCAAAAGAAGGAACTTACGATGATAACGACCCAATCGGAGTATTAGACGTAACAATCCTTTCAAACAACGTGCTTGATAAAGTATTAGACATAAAAGACCTAAGAACATCTAAGAGAATCGATTTCGTAGGAGGTATCAGAGGACTTGGCGAACTACAAAGAAGAGTAGATAATGGAGAAATGAAAGTAGCATTTGCATTATATGCAGTATCAATGCAACAACTTATCAACATAGCTGATTCAGGAAATATCATGCCTCCAAAAACAACTTGGTTCGAACCAAAATTACGTTCAGGATTAGTAATACATGAATTAATTTAATTTTTTTTCATAATTCTTTTATATTTACATTAGGCGATTGATTCAATTCAATCGCCTTTTATTATTTAATTCCCAATCTACAAATCACTACCATCTGCCGCATTAAAACCATTTTCATAATAAATTAAAAGACGATAATCGCTACCATCTTTACATAAAGAAACCTCAACCTTTCTTTTCTCTGAGGCTTGTCCATCTAATCCTTTTTGATAAAAGATTGCTCGATATTCTTTATTATAAATAGAAAGACCAAAGGCAATATCTTCACTTGCACTTATCTTTTGATTTTCCTTATACGGCTTATAATTCTTGTGATTATTGAATTGCTCAACAAGGTCATTGAAAGCACGTTTTATTTGAGCCTCATTTCGTCTCAAATTCTCAATAACACCTATTCCACACACCTTTCCTTTATTTTCAATAATAGAAACAATAACCTGCATTCCATTAAATTCACCACTTAACAGCTCTCCCGATTCAAGACCATAAAAACCCGTTCTCAAAAATCTTAAATCCTCGTTACTTTCTTTGAATCCCTGTTTTTTCAAAGCCTTAACCATTCGTTCTTTTGTACCATCAATAGCAATACCCTTAAACAAAGTAACATCACTTTGCGAAACCGGAGTTATTTCTTCCGCTTCCACTTTCTGTGCAACAACATCTTGCTTTGATTTTTCAACATTTTCTTTTTCCGTTACTTGTTCTTGCTTACTAAAAGTAAAATATGCACTAATCAACAAAACAACTACAAGCAATAAGAGTACAATTTTTCTCATAACCTTTTAAATTTAAATTAAACATCACCTACAAATATACAAAATCTTCAAAAAATAGCAAAAACAAAGCAACCATTTTATCAATTTTTCGTAAAAGAATTTCACAACATTATATCATTTAGAACCTAACTAAAAAAATAAGATATTAATTAAAAACTAATAAACATGAAAAAAATCGTTACTTTATTTTTCACAATTTTACTTTCGTCAGCAGTAATTGCACAAAAACCTCAAAATAAACAAGAGGTAATATCATCAAAAGATAGTATAATATTTCAATATTTAGACACTTATATTGAGCAATTAAGAGAACCTTGCTATAAACTTTATCCTACTGATAACATGTGGACATTTTTAAAACTAAATACAGCAACTGGGCAAATTTGGCAAGTACAATATTCTACAAAAGGTTCAGAATATCGATTTGAAACGGAACTTAGTTCTATTCAACAAGTGTTTGGAGATGCTAACATTTGTGGAAGATTTGAACTTCACAAAACACAAAATATGTACAACTTTATTTTATTAGATAAATTTAACGGAAGATGTTGGCAAGTTCAATGGAGTATAGATAGAGACGATAGAGGAATTTGGCGAATTTATTAGTTCGTGTAATAATGTTCAAAGAAAAACGCTCGTGAGTCTTAGAAATATTTTGACAAACGAGCGTTTTATTTTTTTATTTCTTTGTTTTATTTTTCTCTTATCTCTCTTTTACCAATCCTTCGTTGAAGGCGTAAATAAGTTTCTTTAGGTTGGCGATTTGTTCTCTTAATTCGTCTCCGAGTTCTGTGTCGCCTATTAGGATATTTTCTGTTCTTTGTTCTATCAAATAGTTCTTTGAAATAATATCGCTTTCATTTTCTATTGATTCTTGTGGAGATGAGAATGGTTCGTGCTCAACTAAGAACAAACGGCTTGACCCTGATACCAAAGTGTAGCCACCTATTCCTGTTTCTTTTTGATATGCTTTTGACATTCCGCCGTCTATTACAAGCAATCTGCCATTTGCCATTATTGGACTTTCGCCTTTCTTCACTTTAACTGGCACGTGTCCGTTTACAATTCTTGCTTTTTCGTTATGAAGTCCAAATTCGGCTAAAATTCTTTCGCAAAAGGCTACATCGTTTCTATAAGTGTAGTATTTATCTAATATTTCTGCTTGTTGTTCTTTTGCATCTATTAGGTAGCGTTCAAAGGTTGCCATTCGGTGTTTACCAAAAATTGGCGAGCAAGCACCACACCACAAATACCAAAAATAGTCTCTGTCATCGTTTGTTTGATTAAAACGATTCACCCACACATTTCTAACGGTTTGTTCTAAGCAATCAAGTAGTTCTTTGCCTTTTACCATTTTTCCTTTGTGGTTAAATTCTTTAAATTCGGTTTCATTTTTCATTGGAATGCAACCATGAAGCATCAATGTGTTGTTGCAAACCGAATAAACTCCACCATTTGAGAACAAGAATGATACATCGCTTTGCAAACGGCGTGAGTTAAGGAATGATTGTCTTATTTTTTCTATCACTTCCTCTTCTTCGTCTGTTAGTTTGTAAGGGTCTTTTGGGTCAATTGTTGGATAATATGCGTCTTTTAGTTCATAGTCTTTGCCATCAAGGTGAATTGTTCCTTTTTCATAGTCGATTTTATCAAGCAATAGACGATGCGACATATCGAAATTTGGATTTCGCATCACAAGTTGTCCTTCTAATTTGAAACTTATTACTGCTATTGCTTTATGTATTACTGTCATCAAACGCACATTTGCATCTTGATAGTTTTCTTCTTTTGTTCCTTTTGGCACAAATGGAATTGCAGGGTCGTTTTCATAGGTTTTCAAAGCGAAAGTTACAAGTGGCATTAGGTTTATGCCATAATCGTCTTCGATTGTATCAACCGAACCATATCTTGCTGTCAATCTAATTACTTCTGCTACGTCAAATTTATTTCCACACGCTGCTCCCATCCATATAATGTCGTGATTTCCCCATTGAACATCGCAAGCGTGATGATTTTTCAAGAGTTCCATTACGTCTGCCGCTCTTGGACCACGGTCAAATATGTCTCCAATTACGTGAAGTCTATCAATAAGCATTCTTTTTATGAATCCGCAAATAGATTCTATGAATTTGTCGGAACGTTTCAAATCAACAATACTTTCAACTATTGAATCGTAGTATGCTTGCTTATCGGAATCTGTTTCGTTCAACAATTCATCTATTATAAATGCGTATTCGCTATCCATAGCCTTACGAACCTTTGAGCGAGTGTACTTTTTGGCTACTTGACGTGCTACTCTTACCAATTTATTCAAAGTAAGTCTGTACCATTCTTCGTTTACAACTCCCTTACTCTTTAATTGAGAGAGTTTATCAACGGGATAGTAAATAATTGTTGCTAATTGATTTTTTTCTGCTATTGAAATAGAGTGTCCAAACACGTCATCAATTTTTCTTTTCACTGCTCCTGAGGCGTTAGACAAAATATGATTAAACGTATCGTACTCTCCGTGAATATCTGTTACGAAGTGTTCTGTTCCTTTTGGCAATAAAAGAATTGCTTTTAGCTTAATTATTTCGGTGCTTGCTGCTTGCAAGGTTGGAAATTGCTTAGCTAATTGATTGTAAAATTTCAATTCTTCGTTTGAAATTGTAATACTTTCTGTATTCATATTGATTTACTTTTTTATATTTCACTAATAAGTTGTTTAAACACCTCTCCCCTATGTTCAAAGTTTGTAAACATATCATAACTACTTGCAGCAGGTGAGAGAAGACATATCTTTTCTTTTTGAGTGTTTGCTTTACACCAAGAAACTATTTCTTTGTAGTCATCACTCAAAAGACAATTATAATTATTCACCTTTTCCTTCATTTCTTTGTAGATTCTCCTTCCGGCTTGACCTACAAAAGCAATATTTTTCACTTCAAACACTCCTATTTGCTCCACAATAGGCGAATAATCTATTCCTCTATCCATTCCTCCAAGTATAAGAGTTTGAACTTTCTTTAATGCCTTTAAAGCTTCTATTGTTGCCTGTGGTATTGTGCTTATACTATCATTATAATACGTTACTCCGTTTTTCTCTCCTACGTATTCTAAACGATGAGCAAGGGGTTGAAAGTTTTTTGCCGTAGTTTCGGCTTCTTCTTTCTTTGCTCCAAACTCTTGTGAGGCAAGAATGGCAGAAAGAATATTCATTTGATTATGCTCTCCCTTTAAGTAATTTGCCTCAATCGTTGCTTCTTCTTTTGAAAAAGGTTTTTGTCTTGATTGCAATGGAGTTTTTTCTAAAAGGGCTTTGATTTCCTTTGAGTCTTTGTTGAAAATAAAAACACCTTGCTTTGTTTGCTTAGTTGCAATGTTGTATTTTGATTCTTTATATTGCTCATAACTATCAAAATGATCAAGATGTTCTTCAAATAAGTTAAGCAATATTGAAACCTTTGGCGAGGTGTGAATAAATTGTAATTGATGTGCCGAAAGTTCTGCAACAATTATTGTATTTTCTTTAATATTTGAAATTATATCTAAAAGAGGCACTCCAATGTTTCCTGCAAGCAACACATCAAAGCCTTGATCTAAAAGAATTTTATAAACCAAATTACTTGTAGTGCTTTTACCTTTTGTACCGGTTATGCCTATTGTTTGATTAGAATATAGTTGCAGGAAAATATCTGTTTGAGATGTGATTTTTTCTCTATCAAGCCCTTGTAGTTTTTTCATCGAAATGCCCGGAGTCTTTATGTATAAGGTGCAATTCTTCAAGCATTCATCTTGTAAGGTGCAGCCGGCCAAAGGAGATTTATCATCTGCTATCAAAATTTCTTTCTCTGGCAAAAGTTCTTTAATAAGTTTGTGAGTTGATTGTCCCTCTCTGCCGTAGCCAAGTATTGCTATTTTGTGAGGTTTTAAAAGTTTTATCAATCCTGCCTTCTTTGTTGCAAGGTGAGAGTTTGAAAAAATTTCTAAATCTCTTGCAGGCAAATTATGATTGCTTGATAACTCAAAGAAAACTCTTTCATTTAATTTTTCAAAACACTCATCTGCTCGGCTAATTCTTTGAAATATTTTCATTAAGTAATCGTTTTCATAATCCTCTCTTCTATTTCTCAAACACAAAGCAAGAGCTGCCCTTACCTCACTTACAGTCCCTACGCATTCAAAAGGTTTTGTTTGTCTTTCTCCACAAAGTTGTAAAAAGTATTCTTCTAAATCTTTGTCTTCAAAAAGGTTTTTAGAAAATATTGCAATCAATTCTTCTTTTGAAACAAAAGGCGAAAGAATTATAAAGGCGAATAAGCATTTTGGACACTTACCACACCAAATATTTTGTTTACTTCCTGCATTGCAACTCTTGAAAACCGATTGATAAGAAAGTTTTGAAAAAAGTTTTGCAATATGTAGTTCGCTCAAAGGACGAAGAAACGAAAAATAATAAAAGTCTTCGGATACAAACTTTGCAACATAGGCTCTAAAATCGTTTTCAAATTCTAAGCTTTTAGAGTATTGATGATTTACCTCTGAGCCTTTGACAGTAGATTCCGAAGCTGAGTCTTCATTACTAAGAGCTATGTATTTTCTTTTTGTGAGTGCAGAAATTAAAAGCGTAGTAAAAGCAAGCATTGCCGAGAATGGAGTGTGCCCATTCAAGCAACCTTGTGCATTAAGTTCTAATAAATGAGCGTCAATCACTCTTTTGCAAGTCAAAGTCCTCTCTTGACTAAATCCTGCTATTGAACAACAATCCACAGTTGCTCCTCTTGGATTGATAATAAAAGGAACGACATCTCTATTTGCAGAAAGCAATAAATCCATTGTTACAACCGAATCCTTACCTCCACCTATTGGCACGATATATTTATCTTCTACTTCAAAAGATTGTGCAATCGTATAATTATTGCTATAATTTTCTATGTTTAAAAACTCTTCTTGCGAAACATTTATGCCGTTTACATAGAAAAACTCACCAAGTCCGTTATAGTAAAGCTTCTTATAGAAATCTATTTGTTCTTTTTTTAGGGCATAAGGCTTTATAACAACTCTTGGAGAGCAAAAAGCCTTCCAATAAGATATTAACTCCACCATTCCCATGTTGAAAACAAGCAAAGAAAGTTGCTCTTTACTCAAATGAGAAAAAGAAAAGAAATCCTTTTTCTCTACTAAAAGAGTTGGAGAAAAAGTATGCTCTCCATTAATGAAAGTAAATTCTATTTTTAACCCCTTTTCATCTATTGAATACTTAAAATCTTCATAAACAAAAAGCGGATATTGTTTTCTGAAACTATTGAATTTTTCGCTATTGTTCATTTTAGTTCTAATAATCTTGTCCTTGCTCAATTGCTTGTTCTAATTCCTTGTACCATTTCTCTGAAAAGCGTCTTATTAACGGCTCTTTAAGTGTTTTGTACAAAGGATTTTCTCCTTTTTTGCATACAGCGTCCTTGCAAATCTCCCAACGATGATAATTTAAGGCACGAAACTCTCCATAATCCTTTACTCTAATTGGGTAAAGATGACAAGAAATCGGCTTAATAAAGTCAATATCTCCGTTTCTGTATGCCATTTCTATTGCACACAAGGCTAAACCGTCTTGAAATTTAACAAAAACACATTCTTTATTATCTATAATGTTTGTACACAAATCTCCATCGTCATCTTTTAGCCAAAAGCCTTCTTTTTTCACTATTTCAACAGCCTTTTTCTCCATATAAGGCTCTATTTTTGGTAAAAGATTTTTTATTATCTCTATTTCTTTTTTTTCAAGCGGTGCACCAGCGTCTCCTTCTACGCAACAACAACCTTTACACTTGGTTAAATCGCAAGAAAATCCTTCATTTTTTACATCTTCACTTACTAAACAATTGCCAACTATTAACATAATATTGCATTTTTATCGTTGCAAAGTTAAAAAATAAAAAATCATTTTCGTACTTTTGCAACTAAAATCAAAGAAAAATAGTTTGACGTTATGGAATTAAAGGAAGAAATAACAAAAAAAACAAGTCTTAATTTTATAGAAGAGATAATAGAAAACGATTTAAAGAGCGGTAAACACAAAAGCATAATAACTCGTTTTCCTCCTGAGCCTAATGGATATTTACACATAGGACACGCAAAAAGTATTTGTCTTAACTTTGGTGTAGCAAAGAAATATGGTGGAAAAACCAACCTTCGCTTTGACGATACTAACCCTGTGAAAGAAGATACAGAGTATGTAGAATCTATAAAAGAAGATATTAAATGGTTAGGCTTTCAATGGGCAGAAGAACACTACGCTTCTGATTATTTTGAACAACTTTACCAATGGGCAATAGAGCTTATCAAAAAAGGATTGGCCTATGTGGACGACCAAACCTTAGAAGAAATGAGAGAAAACAGAGGAACAGTTCAAACACCAGGAAAAGATTCTCCTTACAGAAACAGAAGCGTTGAGGAAAACCTTGATTTGTTCCAAAGAATGAGAAACGGCGAGTTTGAAGACGGAAGTAAAACTCTTAGAGCAAAGATTGACATGGCTCATACTAATATGCACATGAGAGATCCTATAATGTATCGTATTCTTCACACACATCACCACAAAACAGGAGACGTTTGGCCAATTTATCCTATGTATGACTATGCTCATGGTGAGAGTGATTCTATTGAAAACATAACTCACTCAATCTGTACTTTGGAATTTGACATTCACCGTCCACTTTACGATTGGTTTATACAACAATTAGACATTTTCCCTTCACATCAATACGAATTTGCACGTCTTAACCTTAACTATACAGTAATGAGTAAACGTAAACTCTTGCAATTAGTAAAAGAAAACTACGTTTGTGGTTGGGACGATCCAAGAATGCCAACTATTTGTGGCCTAAGAAGAAGAGGATACACACCAGAAAGTATCAGAAACTTCTGCGAAGACATAGGAGTTGCAAAAAGAGATAACGTAATTGATTACACACGCCTTGAAAATGCTCTTAGAGACGATTTAAACAAAAAGGCACAAAGAGTAATGGCCGTTTTGAACCCTGTAAAACTTGTAATTGACAATTATCCTGAACAAAGCGAAGAACTTGATGCGGTAAACAACCCAGAAGATGAAAGTGCAGGAACAAGAAAAGTTAGTTTCTCTAAGACACTCTTTATAGAAAGAGATGATTTTATGGAAAACCCTCCTAAGAAATACTTCCGTATGGCAATAGGTCAAGAAGTACGTTTGCGTTATGCTTACATTGTAAAATGCACCTCAGTAGAAAAAGACTCAGAAGGCAATATTACAACAATACATTGCGAATATGACCCTGCAACACGTGGAGGCAACACACCTGATGGAAGAAAAGTCAAAGGAACTATTCACTGGGTAGATGCAAACAACTATGTTGAAGCAGAAGTTCGTTTATTCGACAGATTATTCCAAAGCGAATCGCCAGACAAAGTAGAAGAAGGAAAAACATTCCTTGATAATCTAAACCCAGATTCTTTGAAAGTATTGGAAAATTGTAAATTAGAAAAATTCCTTGCAAACACAAATCCATTAGATAAGTATCAATTTGAAAGACTTGGTTACTTCTCAACCGATTATGACACAAAAGAAAATCACCTTGTCTTCAATCGTGCTTGCACACTTAAAGATTCGTGGAATAAATAACAAGAAACACAATGAATTTTATGAAAAAACATATCTTAATATTAGCATTGATTCTAACAAGTCTATGTGCTTTTTCGCAAAGACATAGACTTGCAAGTGGCGAGCCTTATGATATATTCTTCCAAGTAAAACCTATGGGAGGAATAGCCTTAGGAGATTTTGCAAAAAACAACACTTATATCTACGGAAGCCACTTTGCATTAGAGTTTCAAATGCAAGAAACAAAACTTGGAATAGGATTGGAATTTGGATACAACTATTGCGTTCCTATGGCAATAAAACGTCCATTTCTTCAAACAAAAAACAATTGGGCCTCACACCAAATACCAATGATTTTAAACTTTAATTATTATATCTTTAACGAAAGAATCAAGCCATACGTAGGTTTAGGAATTGGAACAATATGGGGACGATACGACTATTCACTTTCCTCAGAAGAATCCACAGAAGAATACTACCTAAGAGACTTTGAAGGACAAAACGGTTGGAGATTTGGACTTACACCAAAAGTTGGCTTAATGATAAGCATGGATCACAAACATGGATTTGGATTAGAATTTTCACTTCCATACCAATTTGGTTTCAATCGCCTCGAAACACAATACACAATCAATCTTGGCTTAAATTACACATACATAATAGATTAAAAACATCAAGAAAAAATAAAAAAATCCTTTGTTTTTTTCAAAAAAAGCAAAGGATTTTTTTTAAAAATCAAAGAAAAAATTTAACAAACGAATATTTTATTTAATACTTACAATTAGAAAGCACATAGAAGTGTTATGATAGAATACAATAAACCCCCATTAAGTGTAGAAGATCAAATAAAATTATTAGAAAAAAGAGGATTGTCTTTTACTAACAAAGAACAAGCAAAAACAAATCTTTCAAACATCAGCTATTATCGTATAAGTCCATACACAACTCCTTTTAAAAAAATCAAAAATGATGAAATCCAAAAAGATTTCAAAGATAACACTACTTGGGAAATGATTTTTAGATTGTACGAATTTGACCACAAATTACGTCTTCTTATATTTAGTACAATTGAACACATTGAAATTGCAGTTAGAACTCAAATAACAAATCAATTAAGCGATAAATACGGTTCTCATTGGCAAGATGATGAAAATATTTTTAAGCCACCTTTTCCAAAAACTCTTAACAATGGCGACTCTAAAACAATTGACATTTATCAAGAAATACAATCTCACATTCAAAATCAACTGAACGATGATAAAGCAGAAATATTTATTAAACACTATAAAAACAAATACAACAAACCTACAAATCCTCCTTCTTGGATGATAGTTGAAACAATTACTTTTGGCGTTCTTTCTCGTATTTATAAGAATCTAAAAAACAATAAAGACAAACAGCTAATTGCAGATTATTTTAAATTACCACATACAGTGTTTTCATCTTGGATACATTCAATTCACGTAATTCGCAATATATGTGCACATCATTCTCGTCTTTGGAATAAAGTTTTAGATGTTACTCCTATGCCATTTAAAAACAAAAAAAGCAGAGGTCCGATATGGATTAATCAAACTAATATAAACAACAATGGGAAAGGTGTTAGAATTTATTATATACTTTGCATGCTTAATTACCTTTTGCAAACAATAAACCCAACTTACCCTTTAAAAAATTACCTAAAAGAACTTTTAACAGAATATAAAGATGTTATTTACTTAAATGCGATGGGGTTTCCAAATGATTGGGAAAACGAAAACATGTGGAAATAAGAACTTTCTTAACAAAAAACATTGCTGTTTTCAAAAAACATATTATCTTTGCAAAAACTTTTAGTAAAGATAGTTGTAATAAACTCAGAGATAATAAGCCTCTCATGCTTCCTCGAAAGATAGCACACTTGAGGGGCGTTTTTATTTCCCTTCCTTTTTAAATAAAATCAAAGAAAAAATTTTCTGAATCATAAAAACAAAAAGGAGAGGCTTTTTAAAATCTCTCCTTTTATTGAAGTGGTCCCACTTGGGCTCGAACCAAGGACCCCCTGATTATGAGTCAGGTGCTCTAACCAACTGAGCTATGGGACCGTTTCAGCGTTATTCCCTGAAAGCGTTTGCAAAAATAGCACCTTTATTTGAATCTACCAAAATTTTTCTTTGTTTTTTTATTGTAAAATTATTACTTTTTTTGTAAATACTTGATTTTCACTAATTATTTTTAAAAAATAAATTCCATTATTTAAAGCATTACAATCTATTATATTTACTCCATTAGGATTTTCTACTACTCCTTCTTGTAAAATCTGTGAAGATTGATTGTAAATTTCATATTTAGCCTGAGAATTAAGATTTCTACAAGATATTGTTAAATGATTTTTCACAGGATTTGTCAATAATTTAACTTCTGATGAAGGTTTCTCAACGTCTTTTATGCTTACTACTCCATAATTATTGTTTACGCTGCATTCGTATGCGAGTGCAAGTGCTACTTTTGTAATTTCTCGCATAAAATGATAGTTTATTGTGTTGTAAACATCTCTTTCTGTGTGATAATGTGGCGTAAATTCGTGTTCCATTAAAAATACGCTTTTCACTCCGTAAGAATTAAAACTATAAGAATCGGAAGCGTAATTATTTTCCATTGTTTCGTTTGGTGTAAGCAAGGTATATTGCTGAGCAAAGTTAGTTGCCATTTGTGTAAGCTCATCGCTATCATTGTAAGTTATAACATCAAAGACATAATCAAGAGAATCGCTTGTGCAGTATCCTACCATATCAAGATTAATTGCAGCTTTTATGTCTTCTTGCCAAATAGGTGTTGAAATTTTTTCTATTCTATCCCAACTTCCTCTTAGGCCTTGCTCTTCGGCTGCAAAGAAATCTATCACAAGTGTTTTGATTGGAGTGATATTTTCTTCATTAAAAATCCTCGCAATCTCCAATATTGCTGCCACTCCGCTTGCATTGTCATCTGCTCCTGGTGCAAAATTAAAATAATCCTCAAATCCTTCCATATCGGAGCGCGAATCGTAGTGTGCCATCAAGTGTATTGTAGTGTCTTCTGCCCATAATCCTTTTTTTTCTCCTATTACATTATATTGCCACAAGGTATCTGCATCGGTAGGAAACCACCCTAATTGTAAAAGAAAAGAATCTAAAACAACTTCAAAGCCATAATTTTCCAATCTGCCTTTTAGATATTCGGCAACTTGCTTTCTATTTGGAGAATATGCGTAACGAGTTGAAAATTCCTGCAATTCTATTACGTTTTGTTTTAAGGAATCTTGGTTGATTTTATGACAAAGTGAAGAAATTTCGTCATTTTGAGCTGATAAATTGGTGAAAGAAATCAGCAATATTGAAATTATTAATATTATTTTTTTCATTTTTCTACCTCTATTTTTAATATATTTTTTGTTGTGTTGCTTATGCGAAATCTATCGTCTATTCTCTCCCCTACTATCCATATTATTTTTTCTTCACTACATAAAATCCATTGGTTTTCTTTATCTATTAAGGAATATTTATTTGCAGTGAAATAGTCGCTCAATTTCTTTTCCTTCTTCATTCCAAAAGGCACAAAGCTATCTCCTTGTCTCCATTTTCTAAGTACAAGAGGAAACTTCAATAAATCAAAATCAAGCATTGCAATGTTTTTACTCTTGGAGATATTTACAAACTTCAAATCTCTCATTACTTCCATTTGCATTCGCAAAGGATATATCAATGAGCCTTGCTCTTGATTTATAAGAAAGAAATCATTTTTACTTTCATCTTTTATTTTGTCTATAAAAATATACTGTCTATCTTTTAAAAGACGATGTGTTTTTGAGAAAAATTGTTTACCCGAATTTTCGTTTAAACAAAGCAATATATCATTTATATGTGTTTCATTAAAGCCATATTCAGACAATATTTCGTAAAGATATATATTTAATGGTGTTAATTCTTGAAGTCTTTCAATTTTTATTTTAAATACGTCTTTTTCCTTTTCTATTATTTCTTGTTTTACTTTCTCTATTTCTCTGCGAAAAACAAATTCTGTATCTCTTAAATGTTCTATATCTTTTTTTAATGCAAATTCAAAATTAGGATTAAGTTCTTTAAGTATAGGGAATAGATTATGTCGTATTTTATTACGAGTAAATTTTGTTTCGCTATTTGTTGAGTCTTCAACATAGGAAATAGAATTCTGCTTTGCATAGGAGAGTATTTCTTCTCTTGTGGCAAATAATAAGGGCCTTATAATTTTGTCATTTTTAGCTTGTATTCCATGTAATCCTGCAATGCCTGTACCTCGCAAAAGATTGATAAAAAACGTTTCTATCGAGTCATCTAAATGATGTGCAGTAGCTAAATAAGAAAATCCATATTCTTTTAAGAGAGAATCAAACCATTGATAACGCAAATCCCTTGCTGCCATTTCCAAAGAAAGCTTATTTTCTTTCATATATGAAAATGTATCAAACTCTTTCACAAAAAGCCTAACACCATTCTTTTCTGCCCAAGAGCGAACAAAAGCCTCGTCTCTATTACTCTCCTCTTCTCTAAGATGAAAATTGCAATGTGCTAAGGCAATATCATAATTTGCTTTAAGCATAAGGTGTGCTAAAACGACAGAATCCACACCACCACTAAGGGCAATGAGGATTCTGTCATTTTTGCAAAACAAATTATTTTCGCTTACAAAAGCTTCTAATTTTTCTTGCATTATTTATAATTTTCTAAAAATAAAATCTGTCATCAAAGTGTAAAGATGTAATCTTGTATTACCTCCATAAATTCCGTGATTCTTGTTTGGATAAGAGAATTGTTCAAATTGTTTGTTTGCTTTTATCAAAGCAGTCATCAAATCCACAGCATTTTGGAAATGAACATTATCATCAGCCGTTCCATGCACTAAAAGATAGTTTCCTTTTAGTTTTTCTACGTGATTTATTGGCGAGTTGTCGTCATATCCCGAAGGATTTTCTTGTGGAGTACGCATAAAACGTTCTGTATATACATTATCGTAATATCTCCAAGTAGTTACAGGAGCAACAGCTATTGCAGTTTTAAAATAATCTGCTCCTTTTGTGATACAAAGCGTTGACATATATCCGCCATAGCTCCAACCAAAAATTCCAATTCTATCTTTATCAATAAAATCTAAACTTCCAAAATATTTAGCTGCTTCTATTTGATCTTCTGTTTCATATTTTCCAAGCTCCATGTAAGTACATTTCTTAAATTCTTCTCCTCTCATTCCTGTACCTCTACCATCTACACAAGCAACTACATAACCTTTTTGTGCAAGCATACGGAACCACATATAATCTGAAAATCTGCTTTGAGAATTTAACACTTCTTGACTTCCAGGTCCTCCATAAACATACATCAACAAAGGATATTCTTTACCAGCTTCCATATTTGCCGGTTTAATCATCCAATAATTCAATTCTGTGCCTTGACTTGTTTTGAATTTTCCAAATTCTTTTCTTTCAGCTCCATATTTTGCCAAAAGTTCTTTTTGTTCTTTGTTATCTTCCAAAACAATCAACACTTCACCTTTGCTATTGTTGATAGTATATTGAGTAGGCGTATCGGTATTTGAAAAAGTTGAAATGTAATATTCACCATTTGCTGAAAAGTCTGCTGAATATGTACCTATTTCTTTTGATATTTTCTTTATATTCTTTTTCTTATCAACAACTAAAAGCTCTCTGTTATATGCTTCTGATTGAGCTGCTGTGTAGAATATTTCTTCTGTTTTTGGATTTATATAACATATTTGGTCAATGTCATATTTTTCTTGTGTAATCGGGTCAATACTTCTATCGTAAATACCAATTTTATACAAATTCATATAGCCATTTCTTTCGCTTTTTAAGATAAAGTGTTTTTTATCATTAAGAAATACTACATCTTCTACTTGTTCAATGTAATATTGATTTCTTTCCTCGTAGATTTTCTTAGGTTGGAAATCATTAGTTGAGGCAATAAATAATTCATATTGATTTTGATGACGATTTAACTTGTGAATAAACACCTCATCATTAGGAGTCCATTGCAAACGTGGTAAATAAATATCTTTATTCAATCCCATGTCTATGTGATTTGTTTTATCGTTTTTCAAATCATAGACAAAAATTTCTACAACTGAATTATCCTCTCCTGCTTTTGGGTATTTATAAACATATTCCATAGGATACAAATCTCCATACATTGTCATAGAGAATTGTTTTACCTTACTTTCATCAAATTTATAGTAAGCTATTTTTTCAGAATCATTGCTCCAAAAGAAACCTTTTGTAATTGCAAACTCTTCTTCATAAACCCAATCGGTAGTACCATTAATTATGTGATTATACTCACCATCTGTTGTGATTTGTTTTGTTTGCATTGAAGCAATATCAAAGATAAAAATATTATTATTTGAAACGTATGCTACTTTTTGAGAGTTTGGAGAAAATTCTGCTAATCTTATTTTCTCTTTTGCAACAGAGGTTAATTTTTTTGTTGCAATATCGTAAACAAAACAATCAGCCAAGTAAGAATGACGATAAATCATTTCAGGATTTAAAATAAGCAACACCTTGCTTTCATCTTTTGAGAATTGATAATCTACAACATATCCTTTCAAGTCTAAGCCTGAGAAATTTACAACCTCGCCTACTTTGCTTGCTTTGGCGTAATCGTATTTTTCTATTGCGTTTTGAGTCAATATACAATAGTGTTTCCCATCTTTCATTGAGCGAATGCCATCAATTCCTTTACCTCGGAAAGTCCCCTTTGCCCAAATATCTTCTAATGTAATTTCTTGTTGAGAAGAAGCAACTCCTCCTATTAGTAATGCTAATAATAATGTTAAGATTTTTTTCATATAATTTTTATTTTTTAATCAACTATGTTATCTATCAATATATCTTTGTATTTCAAAAGTGGATCTATGTTTTTTCTTTCAGGAGGATAAAGCGTGTTTATCACCCATGTATCAATTTCATTGCTGTTTCTATATTTGTTTAGAGCAAGACGATGTACATATTCTGTCATATAAAGTCCCCATTTTGTTTTTGGATGTGCTTTATAATAGGTTTGCAACGCTGTTTTATACTCTGGTTTTATTACGTCTTTTTCATCGTAAACAGGAGTATTCTCTAATCCTTTTGTAACAGAGAAACAAAGATATTCTATCTCTCTTGTAACAAGGTCTTCTCTAATAAAATCTGGGTGTTCATCTAAAAATTCATCTCTCCAAGCGATTCTATTGAACAACTCTTGCATTGGAATATCTAATGTTGCGTGCCAATAAGGTGGAATATCGTGTTCAGCAATCCAAAGTCCACGATAATATCTATATTCTGGCGTTAACATTTCTTTATACTTTTCATAAAGATAACCAGGTTGCACTTCTATTGCATAAGATGTGTCTTCAAAACTCATAATGCGGTATCCCCATTTGCCATATTCATCACGAAAACGTTTCATATCCTTTTTCAAACCACCAAGCACATAAATATCTCCGTGAACCAAAGCTCTAATTTCCTCTTCTGAGAAAGTCTTATGCAAGGTTACTGTTTTATCATCACAAGATATTTCATGATAATAATAAAGCAATTGATAGCCCCAATCAGCTCCGTCTTTATCGCCTGCAAAGGTCTCTTCAAATAATTTACACGCATCTTCAATCACGTCTCTCTCGCTAAATGGCAACGCACTTAATTTATAAGCAAACTCAGTTAGCTTTTCATCGTCTAATGTTTTTGTATTTTGAGCAAATAAGCTCGTTGCAAAAAACAATAATGCTATTAAAAATAAACTTTTTCTCATTTCTATTTATTTTTTCTTTATTTTATTCTTTGGTGCAAAGATAATACAATTTTGTTGAAATTAGCAATAAAATAAAGTGCGATAATAGAAAAATATTATCGCACTTTGAATATTGATTTATCAATTACTTACCTAAAAACAATTATTGCACTATCATTTTCTTTGTCGTAGTGCCTTTTTGCGTAACTATGTTTACTAAATATGTGCCTTTGTTATAGTTTTGCACTCCTATGTAATATTCATAGTCGTTTACATTTATTTCTTCTACTTTTTTGCCTTGCACATCAAAGACTTCTAATCTTTCTATTTTATATCTGCTTAATACTTTTGCGTATGTTGTTACAGGATTTGGTAGTATGTTACAATGTTCTGATAATTCTTCGGATGTTAAATTTGAATTTGTCTTTGGAATTATAATAATTGGGAAAAATCCTATTTGCATTTTATAATAGAATTGATAGTATTGATCTTGGTCAAAACTTACCCAATTTGTAGAATCATACATTAAATACATAGGAGGAATGTATTCATAACAACCTATATCATCATATCTACATTCGTGATACCATTCAGCATCTTTATCTCCACCTATAAGAGACATTGTATGATCAAATTCAAATGGTTTATTGCCTGCAAAACTTTGATTATACCAAGAATTATTTTTATCAAATGCTATTGAAAAGGCTTGAATTTGATGTTGATTAGCAAAATAATAGTGTTTTATTGGTGTAGGATAAGGATTTGCTCCATAAGGAAACTCACCTTCTATACTTCCATCAGGCCAACAAAATATCATTGAAGTATCTATTAACGCTCCTGTATGATCATACAAAACAAAATAAGGATAAATAGAATTTGGTGGTTGGTGTCCAAATATTTTTGCTGCAACTCCTATCACTCTTGCAGCTGTGTCTAAATCTGAAAGATAATATGGTTGTAAAAAACTTCTGATTCCTGGAAGTGAATGAAAACCTACCATCAAAGAAGTAGCGTTATCCGCTATATAATCCAAATCTATACTCGCCCAAGCACTATCACAATGCGAATAGAAGTGAATAGTTCCAAAATCATGAAAAGCCCTCGCATACGCATGTATAGGATATATGTAACCTGTCGCTTGCATATAGGCTTGCTGCTCTGCTGTATTATCATAATATATAGGTGAATAAACAGGGTCAAACAACATTGGACATTCAAATATTGTTTGTGGGAAATAAACTATTGTATCATATTCTTGTTCTTGTGAATATGCTCTAAAACTTAATGCTAATAAAATTATTATTGCTATCTTTTTCATAAGGCTATTGTTTTATTCAATTACTGCTGGTTTCTCATAAATTATATCTGTATCTATATTATCACAAGGTTTGATTATATTTTGTTGATTTATTTGCAATGTATTAAATACATTAACAGTTTGAGTTGTAGGAAGTGTGATTGGATTATATATTAATGAAGATAAGTTTGCAAAGCGACATTGTTCTGTCAAATTATATGGTTGTATAGTTGGCAACAATTCCAGATATACGCTGTCTTGTCTTATATCATAACAATTTCCGTAAGAATTAAATTCATTACATTGTTTTTCAAAAAGTATTTTTCTTGTTGGCACATTTCCATATATACCTAAATAGATGTCATCATATAGTTCTAAGGAAGAAAGATTATCATAATGTTTTGTATGCACATAACTTTCGTATGGCATCATTGTATTTTCATTCATACTTAAATGCCATACTTCATCAACGTATTCGTATTTAGATGACCTTTTAAGGACTGCTAACATATTAAACTTTTTTATATACTCCAAATCCCAAACAGGGTGTTTTATATCATTTCCCGAATCCCCAAAATCGTTGAGAACAAGTTGCGCGATTTTAACAACAACAATCTTCGCCGCCCCGCTATTCCCACTCTCGGTTTTGCTACAGAAGATTTCTTTAGCTTGCCCGAAGAAAAGCGCAAAGACGTTGCGGCAAGAAAAGAAGCTCTCAACGCTTGCGACATTGCTTTTCTCTGCCTGCCCGATGCGGCGGCAATCGAAGCAGTCGATATGATAGAAAACGAAAACGTAGTTGTGCTTGATACATCTACTGCACACAGAACGAACGACGCGTGGGCATATGGCTTCCCTGAACTTTCAGGTGCAAGAGAAAAGATTACCGTTTCAAAGAGAATCGCAAACCCCGGATGCCACGCCAGCGGATTCATCGCTTTGGTGGCTCCCTTGGTAAAAGCGGGCATTCTGAGTAAAGATGCAACGTTGTGTTGCCACTCTCTCACCGGTTACAGCGGCGGCGGCAAGAAGATGATCGCCGCCTATGAGGCAGAAGACCGCCCTGCCCTTT
>CALDHX010000088.1 GCA_937901525.1 uncultured Bacteroidales bacterium | reverse complement strand
GTAGTAAATGGATATACGATGAATCAAGAAATGATAGAGTCATTTGTAAAAAAAGGTAAATATACCATTAAGAGTTATGATGAGAAGTCTAGTTTCTTTACATCTAATTTGGTAAGAACAAAAAATAAGTTATCTGAGTATATAAGAGCAATGAAAACGCCAATTACTTCATTTTGGATAATTCCTAAAAAACTTCCTATCTCTGCATATGATTCTAAAAAATATTTGTATTTATATAATAATGAGGTTTTAGGTGAACGTCTAAAAAACTGCTTAAATAAACTTTCTAATCAAATAGGAAAAACAAAAGACAAGGAAGAAATTGATGATTTTATCAAGATGTATGGCAATCAAATAAGAACAGTTGCAGAGGCTTTTTTCAAATTGGTTACATGTTTTTATCATGATAATTTAAAAAATAAAAATAAGGATTACAATAATCTTATGTTAGGCGATTTAACAAAACCACTAAAAAAAAATGTATATACGAATACGGATGACAAATCACGTTTAAAGACAATCGCTCGGATTGCAAATGAATTGTCTCATGATAGTGGATTACCTGTTAAATTTGAAGATATAGGGGAATTATATATCAATCTAATATACTATATTTCAGATTTTAAACAAAAAATTTCATCAAATGATAATATGAACAAACTAAATGTTCCTACAAAACCATCTCCCTAAAATTACATCAATCAAAATCTAAAAACATAGAATTTTAAAGATACTATTACGCAAACGGTCAATAATACCTCAAGTTGTAGTTGTATCTATCGTTTAAGAATAAAAGATACCGACTTTAAAATTATGAACTTTCTTAATAAAAATGCAGATTATCTTTGTACAGATGGGTATATCAAAGCACTCAAAGAAACTGATATGTCAGAAGCGCTGGAAGTCAACAGTAAAGAGAATGTCATTGCACTTATCGAAGCTATTAACAACAAAGTAAAATCTGACTGTGAAGCAAACGGATTAGATACAGAGCTAGCATATCTGTCGTGGGATATTGATATTATAAGGGAAAGTAAACCATCTCATCTGTTTACGCTTGATGAAATTAAAAATTTAATGGCAAATGCCGATGACTCGAAAAATAATAAGCTGGTAATTGATGAAAATGGCTATGCGCGTATTATCACAATTCCTGGTCCAACATATTTGTATCCTGTAAGCATAGAAACTTGGTGCGCAGGTAAGGGTTATATTGGGCAAAATTCATCTCTTAGCGATGCAGAGCTTGCTTATCATTTGTGTTTATCACTTTGGTTAGATTACTTAAATACAAATGAAAAGCAATACGATGATTGGTATAAACAGATTGATGTGGATAAAACTATAGAAAAGATTAAAGAGCATTACTAACGCATATTCAAGATAAGTATTCATTTTGTCTCATTTCATCAGGCAAGTCCATCTCAGACTATCATTTTTGCATCGTCCGACAATCAAAATGTCGGAGACTTTGTCGGTGATATGTCGGAGACAAAACTAACTGAACGTCAACAGAAAATACTCAATCTAATTAAAGAATCACCGACAATTTCAGCTAAACAAATGTCGGAGACTTTGTCGGTAACCACACGTACAATAGAACGAGATCTTTCTTTGATGAAAAAAGCAGGAGTTCTAAAGCGTGAAGGTAAGGATAATAATGGAGTGTGGATTGTAATTGAATCCCTAAAATAAATAAATTCTAATAACGTCAATATCCGTAGATTAATATGGCATTTCAAGCAGATCAACAACAGATTAGTTTTTTGTTAGGTAAGAAGATTTATTCTATACCTAGAAACCAACGGAAGTACGTTTGGAAGGTTGATAATTGGAAAAATTTATTGGAAGATTTGGACTTTCTAAGAGAAACTGGAAAGGTTCATTTCTTAGGAAGTATAGTGTTAAATACTCTACCTAATCCTAATAACGATGATATAGAATATTATGAAATCGTTGATGGTCAACAACGTATTACAACTATAGTTATGATTCTTGTTGTAATTGCACAAATATTCAAAGAACGAGGTGAAGAGGCCCTATTTCAAGGCTTGTTGTCTTACATCCAGACTACGAATATCAACAATGATACTTCTTGTACTTTGAATACAGATGTACACACTTGCATTATGAATCTTGTTTCTCATGTTTCAAATAGAAATAGTCCATACAACACGATGAAATTACTAATAACAAACTGTATTACGAATAAGAAACACGATGATGTAATAGAAGAATGTTTGAAGTATTTTTATGATAATCTATCAAATCGAAATACAGAAGAAGTCGCTTCATTCCGTAATTCGCTTATAAGTACTAATTATGTCAATATTAGAACTACTGATGAGGATAAGTATACTGTATTTGAAATTCTCAATGCAAGAGGTATAGATCTTGAAGATCATGAGTTGCTTAAAAATTACATATTGCGCTACACTGTTCCGGTTAACAATGTGGACATTGCACAACAAGCATGGAAAGAGGAACTCGAAAACAGATTAGGTAAAAACCTTTCAAGTTTTCTACAATATTATGTTGCACATAAATATGGAATCTCTGGTGTTACTAAGAATAGAGCCGTATATGATGCGATTAAGAGGAACACAAATATTGCAGATGTAAACATATTATTTGATGATTTAAAACTCAAAGCAAAGTATTATCAACAAATTATATGTGAGTCAAACAGACACGGAGAACAGATTTCGGAAATTGACAGGATTTTTAAATTTATGCAGTCTAATAGGAGTTTATTATTTAGACCTATTTACCTCAGTCTGTTACATCAAAATGAATTGGGTAAAATTTCAGAAGAAAATCTTGTTAAAGTCTTAAAATGTATACAATACTTTTTCGTTTGTTACAATCTTATTAGCAAAGAAACATCAAATAAGATTTCAGAAGGTGTTCAGAAGTATGCTTTTCAAATAGAAAATGAGTATAGCCAAGAAGTGTTAAAAAACTTCTTACAACATTTAAGAAATCGTATGCCTACAAAAAAGGAGTTCCTAAACACTTTTAAGTTGATAGGACATTCCAATCGTTGTGAGTATTATAATGATAGTAAGAATAAACAAATGGCAGAGTTGGCCTTAACTATACATGAGCAGATTAAATCAGGACGTGTAGAAATCCCATCATTTACGATAGAGCATATACTTCCAGATTCTCAAAATCGAGAGAATGCAATTATTGGAAATCTCATGCCACTAGAAAAAAAACTAAACGAACTGTGTGGTGATAAACCATTGAACGAAAAAATACAAATCTATGATAGTTCTAGTTTTATGACAGTTCGAAATCTTGCAAATAGGTATAGAAATAATGCTGAGAACTTTAAAGTGGAAACAAGAACTAAGATAATGGCAGATGAATTATATAATGAAATTGATCGTATAGTAAATGATATTTGATACCGAATTAAATACTTTAATCTTCACATTATATATTTTATTAAGTGTGAAGATTAAAGTATTATATGTGAAAGGTAAAGTCATTTTACCATTCTCCCAATGCAGCCAAAATCTCGCTATTGGCATTATCCACCACTGAAGTATCAAGCGTTGAAAGATATATAAGTATGGTCTTCTCAGAGTCATGACCGAGAGCATTACTGATGACGCTAATGGGACTATGCTTGTCCAACATCGTCAAAGAAAAAATCACAAAAATCAAAGAAATTTTCATAAAAAACAAAAAAAAAGGACAAGTAAAACTTGAACCGAAAAGCCTAACGAATAAATTACTTAGCAAATCATCATTTATTTGAATCCTTTTTGTATCTTTGCATTTGAAAAATCATCAAAATTTCAAAGGTGAATGACTAATGAATATTCTATAGACGGTATTACTCTTAGGCAACGCATAGAAGCGATGCCAGAAGATTGCATTCTGTTTCGGTCTGATTTCCCTGAATACCACACAGAATTTGTGGGAAGCATTTTGTCTGAATTAACGACTGAAGGTATACTTGTTAAAATTGCACATGGAATATATTCCAAACCGAGTAAAAGCAAATTTGGAGTTGTATTGCCATCGGTTGATAAGGTGGTACAAGCAATTGCTATTAGAGATAACGCAGAGGTCTTACCATCTGGTATGACGGCGTTAAATGCATTAGGTTTATCAACTCAAGTGCCAATGAATTACACATACTTAACTACTGGAAGTGAAAGAACTGTAAATCTATCCAATAGAAAAGTAGTATTAAAGCGAGGTGTACCCAAGAATTTCTGTTATGAGACTCGTCTAATTTCTTTACTTGTTCAGGCTCTGAAAGCTCTAAAAAAAGAGAATGTAGGAGAAAGCGAATTGAATGTCATACGACAATTGGTATTGAAAGAAACTGACAAGGAGGCTCTTGTTAAAGATGTAGATATGATGCCTGCATGGATGAAGAGAATTGTAAAACCAATGCTAACCGCTTAAAATAGAAATAGATTATGCGAAAACTCTGGTCAAACAATGAAATTATAGATCGTTTGGCAATGTTACAGCAAACGGAGGTTGGACATCCTGGCGTTAATCAAGTTGCTATTGAAAAGGACTGGTGGGTAACCATTACGTTGAAGGCATTATTCCAAACAGATTGCCATGACTCTTTAATATTCAAAGGCGGAACATCGTTGTCAAAAGGTTTTAATATCATAGAGCGTTTTTCAGAAGATATTGACTTAGCAATCAGTCATTCATTCTTTGGTATTGAAAAGACTAGTAAAAGTCAGCGTGAGAAATTACGCAAAATATCACGAGCATATATTCATGAGACACTTTCTGCTCAATTAGATGCCCGCTTGAAAGAAATGGGAGTTTCTGGGTACAGTATAGAAAATGTATCTCAAGTACAGGATAAAAATGGAGAATGGCAACCGATAGATTCAGACAAAGATCCTACAGTAATTCTATTACACTATCCCTCAATTCTTAAAGATACGATAAATTACATTCCGCCTCGTGTAAAGATTGAGATAAGTTGTCTTTCAATGAACGAACCAACGGAGTTGCGGCAGATTCGCTCTTTAATAGGTGAAAGTTTTGATGACGAAGATACTGATGCAGATAGTTTTGTCAGAACAGTAGTTCCTTCTCGCACATTCCTTGAAAAACTATTTCTTTTGGCAGAAGAATTCCAAAAAGAAAAACCAAGAAGCGTCAGAATGTCACGTCATCTGTATGATTTGGAAAAACTGATGAATACCAAATATGGTGTAGAAGCTTTATCGAATCGAAACCTTTATGACGCCATTGTTGAGCATCGTAAAACTTATTATGCCTTGAAGTATGTAAATTATGATTTACATGCCCCATCAACCATTAGCTTTACAATACCAGAATCGGTTATGGAGGCATGGCAAGATGATTATACCGATATGAGGCGTTTCTTCATCTATGGTGAATCTTTAGAGTTTGATGAACTTATGCAGAGAATGAGAGAGCTACAAGAACAAGTTAGGATATTGTGCTAAAAATAAATTAAACATCAAAAGTATTATACTCTTTTTAGAAAAACAATCCTGCTATGTGGTATGTTGCAAATGCTAAAATCCAAGCGACTACAGTGGTGTAGGTTACAACAAATATTGCCCATTTTAGTCTTGATTCTTTTTTTACTGCTGCAAAGACTGCTGTGCATGGGAAATAAATTAGTGTGAAGACAAGGAAACTTAGTGCTACAGGTGGAGTAAAAACGCCTGAGGATTTCAGTTTTTCTTCTAATACATCGCTACTTGTTTCTGGATTGTCTGAATAAAGCACTCCAAGGGTGGAGATTATTATTTCTTTTGCAGCAACGCCTGTTATTAAGCTGACTGATATTTTCCAATCAAATCCTATTGGTTTCATTACAGGCTCTATTACTTTTCCTGCATGTGCGATGTAGCTTTCTTCTATGTTATTTGTGTCTTTTTGTGGGAAATACATCAATAACCAAAGCACTACGGAAGCAATAAGGACTATTCCTGCCATTTTTGAAAGATAATCTTTGCAGTTTATCCATATTGTTCTTGCTACGGCTTTTACTTTTGGTATGCTATATTCTTGCAAGTTGAGTGTGTATGGTACGTGATTGCTTTTATTGAATGTCTTTTTAAATAATAGTGCAAATAATATTGCTAAAATCACACCCAACACATATAAACAAAGCATAACTAAGGTAGAGTATTTAGGGAAGAATGTGCCTGCTATTACAATATAAACGGGCAATCGTGCTGAGCAAGACATAAAAGGAATAATTAGCATTGTTACTAATCTATCTCTTTTGTCTTCAATGAAGCGTGTGGACATTATTGCGGGTACGTTGCAACCAAATCCCATAATCAATGGAGCGAAACTTTTTCCATGTAAACCTATTGCGTGCATAAACTTATCCATTAGTTGTGAAGCACGAGACATATAGCCACTTTCCTCCATTAAGGAAATACATAAAAACAATATCAAAATATTAGGTAGAAATACTATCACTCCTCCAACGCCTCCAACTATGCCTTGTACAACTAAATCATTAAAAAAGCCTTGTGGTATTGTTTCTTGTAGTAGGGTGGCAATATAATTTACTCCTTTTTCCATTAATTCCATTGGGTAGTTGCCTATGGAGAAGGTTAGGAAAAAGGTTAAGGCTAATACCAATAAGAATATAAGGTATCCAAAAACAGGGTGTAGGAGAATTTTATCTAATCTTTCTGTTTGTTTTTGAGTCATTGATAAAAAATTTAATAAGTGTTGGTTTCTATTCCAAGTTTTCTTACTCTTTCTGCATAGCGTTCAAGTTCTGGAATAAGAAGCTTTTCAAGATTTTTCTCTGGTGTTTCTCTATCAATAGAATATAGCATAACTGATTTTGGAGAGATTTGTTTTACTATTTCAAGCCATGCTGTGAATTCTTCTTCTGAGGTGTTGTCTATTTTTTCTCCTTTACATTCTCCTCTTAGCAAAAGAGTTTGTACAATACATTTGCTACCAAATTCTATTAGTTTTTGTTTTATTTGTTCAAAGCTGCAACTTACAGGTTCGTTGATTAGTTTGTACATTCTTTCTGTACCTGCATCTATCTTTAAAATAGGGTTGTCGATTAGTTGTAGTGCTTTGAATACGTCTTCTCTTACTAAGTTTGTTGAGTTTGATAAGATAGTAATTTTTGCTTGTGGGCAATATTGATTTCTTAGTCCTATTACGTCTTCTACTATTCCGAGTATATCGGGGTGAAGTGTTGGTTCTCCGTTACCTGAGAATGTAATGGAGTCTATTGTTGTGTTAAATTCTTTTGTACTTTCTGATAGTTTTTTGTAAAGTGCTTTTTTTATGTCTTCTCTTTTGTTTAGTGGTACTTGTATTGAGGTGTCTATTTTATTCCAACCACATTCACAATAGATGCAGTTAAAACTACAATATTTTTTTTCTGTTGGTAACAGGTTTACTCCTAAACTTACGCCTAATCGTCTTGATTTTATTGGTCCAAAAACTATTTCTTCAAATAACATATCTACACTTTTTTTTAAAATACTGAAACATTGATATATTTCTTAGGATTTTCTTTTATGTCTTCTATTAGTTTATTAAGGTTTTTAGCACTATTGTCTAAACTTTTGTATAGTTCTTCGTCATTTATAAGTAATCCTACGTTTCCTTTTCCTTTTTCTATTACTCCAAGTACTGTGTTGAGTTTTTCTATGCTCTTTCCTGTTTCTATGAGTGTTGTACCGATATTTGCTTTTGCTGCTGAATCTACTATGTTATCTACATTTGCTATTATGTTTGATAACTTTTCGTTATTTTCTTTGAAATTAGCAGTTATGCTTTCTGTATTCTCTATTATCTTTGCTAATTTTGTCTTTTCACTTGTCATCAAATTATCTAAATCACAACTTATGCTACTTAGTTTTGAGGTTGTTGTTTCTAAGTTTGTTATTGTGTTTTGCAAAGAAGTTTGGGTTTGAGCATTCAATATTTTGTTTAGACTTGTCAATATGCTGTCTAAATTGTTCATTAACGGGGTAACGCTTGCTCCTAAATTATCAAGCATTCCTAATTCTCTATCGCTTGATAGGGTATCTCCGTCTTCTATTATTTTGCTTGATGTTCCAAGTTGTAGTTTCAATGCTTTTGAACCTAATAAATCGGAACTAAACAATGTTATCTTACTATCTTGTGGTATTTTTATGTCGCTTCTTACTAAGAATGTTACAAGAAAATTATCAGCTCTTTCGTTTGTTGCTTCTATGTCTTTGACATATCCTACTCTTAGTCCATTTACATATACATTGCTACTTACAAGCATTCCGTTTACATTGTCATACACAGCATAGTAAACATTTTCTTTTTGAAAAATATCGCTTCCTTTCAAAAATTTTATGCCAAAGAATAAGATTACTAAAACTATTAAGCCTAATAAGCCTATTTTAAATTCTGTTTTCATTTATTTTTTTAACTTTTTTCTTTTTCTAACGCTCTAACCTGCTCAAAAGTTGTACGTTTTCCTTTATAAAAAACAACTACAAAGGCATCTTTATGTCCTAAGCCTCTGACTTTCTGCACGTAATTTGATGCTTCTTTTTGTGTTGCAAACAATCCTGCACAATACTTCCAATATCCATCAAATTCATACGCCCATACATCATCTAATCCTTCAAAAATCTTGTCTTTTGTTGAAACTTGATTTTTCATTGAAGCAAATTGCACTCTGTAAACAACATCTATTCCTGTGCCTTTTTCGTTTTCTTCATTACGTTGTTGTTCTTTTTGTTTTTGTTGCTCTCTTTCTTGTTTCAATCGTTCTGTTTCTTTTTGTTTTGCCAACAATTGAGCTTCTTTTAGTTGTTTATCTTTATTCAAAACATCTTTTGGAACAAGTTGTTCAACAGTAGGTATCGGCATTTTAACATTATCCTTGTGTATCTTATATTCACAAATTGCTTGGAATATCGATGCTGCTATTTCATATTGTCCAATTTCACTCATAAGATAAAGTTCTTCCTCTGCATTGGAGATAAATCCTATTTCAACTAAGACAGAAGGCATAGCAGACTTTAATAAAACTACGAAATTAGCTTGTTTTACTCCTCGATTAGTAATTGGAGTATTTGAAGTTAAGTGTTTTTGAATTTTATCAGCGAACCAAAGACTTCCTTCCATATATGCGTTTTGGAAAAGCGAAAATAAAATATCGTTTTCAGGTGCATTAGGGTCAAATCCATCGTAATTATCTCCATAATTTGCCTCTAAAAGAATATCTTTATTCTCTTTCTTTGCTACTTCAAGATTTTGTGCTGCTTTTGTTACCCCTAACGCAAAAGTTTCACTTCCTTTTGGTGCTTTGTTTGAAGATGAATTACAGTGAATAGAGACAAACAAATCTGCACTTATTTTATTTGCAATTTGACTTCTTTTATAAAGTTCTACATCCTTATCAATCACACGAGTATAATACACTTCTACATCTTTTAAATACTCGGTTATCATCTTACCAAGCTTTAAACTAACGGCCAAAGTAATATCCTTTTCCTTACTTTTTGCACCCACCGCACCAGGTTTATCACCTCCGTGTCCAGCGTCTATAACTACCTTATCAAACTTGTTTACCGTACTCTCTTCTTGTGCATTAGCTGATAACATGCACACAAAAATAATCAATAATAAATTGAGTATATTTTTAATTTCTTGTCCTTTATTCATTTATTACGCTTTCAATTTTATAAAAAAAGCTTACTTTTGCAAATCGGTTACAAAGGTACAAATTTAAATTAAAAAAATTGAAAAAATTGCGACACTTATACATTTTTTTAATAATAATAGCATCATTTTTGCTATTAATGCCCCATTGTACCATGTCTCAAAACGACACTATTTCAAAGAAAAAGACCACTTTACAAGCAAGAGTTGACTATCAATCAAAAGACTCTATTACATTTATTCTTAAAACAAAAGATGTCTATATATATAATGAAGCAAAGGTTGATTACGAAAAAATGAAACTTCAAAGTGGGTTTATGACAGTAAACTTTGACACAAAACTACTCCTTGCCGAAGGTATAAAAGACAGTTTAGAAAAACAAAATCCTCAATATCCAATTTTCAAAGAAGGCAATCAACAATATAACTCAAAACAATTAAAATATAATTTTGACACCAAACAAGGAGTAATCAGCAACGTATTCACAAAAGAAAGCGATGGTTATCTTCATGGTGAAAAAGTGAAGAAAGTTGACGATGAAACAATGTTTATTTCCTCTGGAATATTCACCACTTGCGATAATCCCGATCACCCTCACTTTGGAATTAACTTTTCAAAAGCAAAACTAATAACCGATGACAAAATAGTAACAGGTCCAGCGTGGTTTTCCATCATGGAAATTCCTCTTCCGGTAGGACTTCCCTTTGCATATTTTCCTTTTACCGAATCAAAACAATCAGGATTTCTTATGCCCTCATACGGATATGCAGCAAATCGTGGATACTATTTAAGAAACATAGGTTGGTACTTTGCAATCAACGATTATATGGACCTTGCTCTTCAAGGAGATATTTACACCAATCTTTCATACGCCCTAAACATCACCTCATCATACGTAAAACGTTACAAATATTCTGGTTCCATTGAATTTCGTTACGAAGACAACCACACAGGACTGAGAAACACCCCAAGTTTCAGTTCTTCTAACGCATTTAAATTTCGTTGGTCTCATCGTCAAGACAGCAAAGCACACCCTCATCGTAGCTTTTCTGCAAACGTAAACTTAGTAAGTAGTAAATTTAATCAATACACAACAAACCTTTCAGACTACTTCAACAACACAACCACATCTTCCATTGCCTTTTCTACAAAATTAGGTTCCTATTGGAATCTAACAGCAAACTTAGGTGAAAGTTATAACGTAAATACAGGAGCAATATCACTCGATTTACCCTCTGTAAGCGTTTCAACCACACAAATCTATCCATTTCGCAAAAAGAAAAAACAAGGAAAAAACAAATGGTATGAAGACATCTCTCTTTCATATAGAGTAAATATGATAAACAAAATAGACACCTACGACACCTTACTGACTTCGCCCGATATATTCAAATCCTTTCGCAACGGAATCATACATTCCCTACCAATACAAAGCAATGTCAAAATCTTCAAACATCTCAATTGGACAAACAGCATAGACTACACAGAACGTTGGTACTCAAACAGCATATCAAAAACCTATAATCCTGCAACAGACCTTATAGACAAAGACACAGTTTACGGATTCATTGCCAACAGAAATGCAAACTTCAAAAGCAGTCTTAACACACGCCTTTACGGAATGTTCATTTTCAAAAAAGGATTCATAAAAGCAATACGCCATGTTATCAATCCTAATATTTCCTTTACCTATACACCCGACTTTTCTGACCCTTCATTAGGATTCTACGACTTTTACACCGACAAAGAAGGCAAGAGAGTATATTATTCACGAACAGAAAACGGAATATACGGTTCTCCCGCACAAGGAGCCTCAGGAATACTTAACTTCTCTATTGGCAACAACTTAGAAATGAAAGTAAAAAACACAAAAGACACCATAACAGGCGAAAGAAAAATCATCTTACTTGAAAACTTCACCATAGCCTCAGGTTACGACCTTGCAAAAGATAGTTTGAATTGGCAACCATTAAGACTCACCGCAAGAACAACCCTATTAAACCGACTACAACTCAACTATTCTGCCTCTTACACACCATACGTTTTAGATTCCTTAGGAAGATTAACAAACGAATTATTGTTTGACAAAGAAAAAGTCTTATTTAAAAGACAAAACTCACAATGGACACTAAACCTTAGTTGGCAAATAAACCCTAAAAAATCACAAAATCAACACTCAAATCAACCTTCGCAAGCCGATTATTCACCAACCGAACTTATGTATAGTCCATTTGCCAATCCAAATGAGATATTACCCGACTATGTTGATTTCTCAATTCCTTGGAATCTAAGTTTAGGATTAAGTTACTCACATTTAAGTTCCTATATCGTAAGCATAGCAGGTTATCAAACCAATCAATCTGCCACTTTCACAGCAAGAGGAGACGTAAACCTCACATCAAAATGGAAAATAGGATTTTCATCAGGTTACGACTTCATAAACAAAGATTTCACCTACACCTCAATAGACTTTTATCGCGACCTGCACTGTTGG
Organism: uncultured Bacteroidales bacterium; assembly: GCA_937901525.1. Taxonomy (GTDB): domain Bacteria; phylum Bacteroidota; class Bacteroidia; order Bacteroidales; family P3; genus Onthomorpha. Next base: position 17,874 of record CALDHX010000088.1, on the reverse strand, counting down.
GAAATGAGAATGAATTGGGTTCCTTTTGGTCCACGTCAAGGTTGGAACTTTTCCATTTCAGTAAAAGCCCCAATGCTTCAAGACTTGAAGTATGAAAAACGTAACGATTTCAGAAATAGAATGGCATATTAACAAATCACATAGATTATTCACAAAGTTTACATGTTTATCAAGCCATTAATAATATTTACGAATACATTTTTTAGTAAAAATCAATACATTTGAATATAAATTACTAAATTTGCATAAAACTTTAACTAATCAACTCGGTTATAACTAAAATCTATTGTAATATATTAGGTGTAACCAAGTAAATTTAACAATAAAATAATAAACGAGTTAAGAAGTTTGTTAAAAAAACATGAGAATAGATTCGTTATCAGTAAAAAATCTCCGACTTTTTGGAGATGATGAACAAACTATCCAATTTGATAGTTCTAAAAATATTACTTTACTATTAGGTGATAATGGCGCAGGTAAAACATCTTTACTTTATGGATGTTCTATACTACTGAGTCAATTTTACAAACATTTCCCTAGCTGTTCTACGAAAACCTTTACAGAAGTAGATGTTAGGAATATTTCAAATAATAAAAAAGCTGATTATCTATACGCAGGAATAAAACTAAAAATTGATAGCAACAACACCAAGTCAATCGCTATCAATATGTTCAAAAAAGGAAATAGCACAAAAAACACTTTATCATCAGAACTAAAAGCAATATCTGACTATTCTCTAGAAGTAAAAACAAAATTAGATAATGGAGAACAAGTTGCTTTACCTATCATCGCTTATTATGGTACTGAAAGAGGACAAATAAAACCTGTTGAACGCAGACGTAATTTCAATGATATATTTCCTAGATGGGAGGTCTACAAATCTGATTCACTAGAATCTGCAACAGATTTTAAAAGATTTTTTACATGGTTTGAAAGAAATGAAGATTTAGAACGAAGAGAACAAATTCGCCAACTTAAAGCAACAGGTACTAGTAGTTATAGTTCTCATGTTCTAAACGCTGTAAGAATTGCCCTCAACAAACTTTTTCCAAACTATTTACAAAACCCAAGAGTTGAAACAAGTCCCTTACGATTTGTAATGGATAACATTACAGAGCCAGACAATCCAATAGAACAAAGACTCGAAAAAATGAGTGATGGCTATCGTATTACAATAGCATTAGTAGCAGATATTGCATCAAGATTAGCCGAGGCAAATCCTTCCGAAGAAGTTTCTGGACTAAAAGACCCATTAAAAGCCCAGGGGGTTGTTATGATTGATGAAATTGATCTGCACCTTCATCCAAAATTACAGAGAGAAATTCTCCGTAGACTTTCAAAAATATTTCCTAATGTTCAGTTTATTGTTACCACACATAGTCCTAACGTGGTAATTGGAGCATTAGACATAGTACAAATCATAAAACTTAATCAAGGCTATATAGACAACTCTATAAATATTGAAAAATACAAAAATTATGATGTAAGTTTATTGTTATTAAGTGACATTTTTGATCAAGTAGATATTAGAACACACGAATATATTGAGTTGAATACACAATACGAAAATTTATTAAAAATACTTCATCCTAATAAGGAAGAACAAAATAAAATAGATGAATTAGGTAAAAAACTACAAAGATTTTCTTATGGGGATTTTCAAAGATTAAGGGAATTATTATCAAAATAATTATCATCTCATGATCAAAATTAACAAAAGAAACAATAATATTCCAGAAGAATTAACTTGTCAGAATGCTAAAGATGCTATAAACACTATTGAACAAAAAATATTATCTGGAGAAACATTAAAATCATCTGATTTTGATAGCAGAATTTTTGGACATAAAAATGTAAAAGACGCTTTAAAAGAAGACCAACACAATAAATGTGCATATTGCGAAAGTAAGCTTACAGGAAGTTTTGCTAACGTTGAACATTATCGTCCTAAAACGGAATACAAAGAAAATAATATTAGCAAAAAGCCAGGGTACTATTGGCTTGCATATGATTGGAATAATCTTTTTTGCAGTTGTGATGAGTGTAATGGACAAGCAAGAAAAGGAAATGAATTTCCGCTAAGAGATCCTAACACGAGAAACATTACCAAGAAAGACATTTCTAAAGAAGAACCTTTAATAATAAATCCAGCAATAGAAGATCCACAAGAACACATTTGTTTTCATAGACATATTGCCGTCGCAATTACTGATAAAGGAGAAGAAACTATTAGAATTTTTGATTTAAATGGTGAAGCAAATGATAAGCGTAATAGAATTCTTGTTGAAGAACGACGAAAGGTATGGGAAGAAAAAGCTGTACAAACATTTCATCTTTTGATAGACAGCGGAAAGTCTGTATATGACTCTATAAATTGGATCAAAAATCTTTTTGGAAAAGATGATTCAGAGTATGCAGGCATGTTTCGTAATCAACAAATGTGGCCAAAATAATATTTTTCAATGCTTCAAGACTTGAAGTATGAAAAACGCAACGATTTCAGAAATAGAATGGCATATTAACAAACCACATAAAAACAAATCATTATGATAAAAAAATACCTTTTTATTTTGTTGGCAATAGTATGTTTTGCATCTTGTCAAACATCAAATAAAATAATAAAAACAAAAGTTCCTTCTCGTCCAAAAGGACAAACACACGTTCTTGGATTAACTACACCAAAATTAGACACAGTAAGAATAGGAATTATCGGTTTAGGAATGCGAGGAATCAGTGCAGTAGAACGCTTTATTCATATTCCCGGAGTAGAAATCAAAGCCCTTTGCGACATAAGAGGCGAATTATGTCAAAGAGCCGAACAAACCCTACTAAAAGCAGGCAAAACAAAACCTACAAGCTATTACGGAGACGAGCAACTTTGGAAAAAAGTCTGTGAAAGAGATGATATTGATTTAATATACGTAGTAACCGATTGGGAAAATCATGCAAACATCGGAGTTTACGCAATGCAACAAGGTAAACACGTTGCAATAGAAGTCCCTGCTGCAATGACCTTAGAAGAAATATGGGATTTAATCAACACAAGCGAACAAACCCGCAAACACTGCATACAATTAGAAAACTGTGTATATGATTTCTTTGAAATGACCACGCTAAATATGGCACAACAAGGACTTTTCGGAGAAATACTTCACGTAGAAGGTTCCTATATTCACTACTTAGAAGAATTTTGGCCATACTATTATAACAATTGGAGACTAAATTACAATAACGAACACCGAGGTGATGTCTATCCAACGCACGGAATAGGGCCAGCATGCCAACTTCTCAACATTCATCGTGGAGATAGAATGAAAACCTTAGTATCTATGGATACCAAATCAGTAAATGGCAAAAAATTCGCAAAAAAATACGAAGTAAAAAACAAAGAACAAGAATTTCAAAACGCTGATCACACACTCTCACTCATACAAACCGAAAACGGAAAAACACTTCACATTCAACATAACGTAATGACCCCACGACCATACAGCAGAATGTATCAACTAACCGGCACCGAAGGTTTTGCAAACAAATATCCAATTGAACAATATTGTTTTCAACCAGAGAATATAGATGCAAACATCATTCCTAATCACGAAGACCTAAACGTACATCGTGCAGTCAGTGATGAAATAAAGGCAAAGCTAATGCAAACCTACAAACACCCTATCCACATTGAACTTGAAGCAAAAGCAAAACAAGTTGGTGGACACGGAGGTATGGATTTCATTATGGATTGGCGACTAATCTATTGCTTACAAAATGGATTACCATTAGATATGGACGTTTATGACCTCGCAGAATGGTGTTCTATAATAGAACTCTCACGTCTATCAATCGAAAACGGCAATATGCCCGTAGAAGTCCCTGATTTCACAAGAGGATATTGGAACTTACAAAAAGGATATAAACACGCCTTTGTAAAATAAATAAAAAAAGAGGAATGATTTTTTTCATTCCTCTTTTTTGTTAGAACATAATTGCTACTCCACATCTCAATCGATGCTTATTGTTTCCTTGTTCAAAACCCCAAGCATTGTGTTGATATTCATAACCTATTCTTATTGAAAATCTCTTTATTTCTAATCCCACAGCAGGATTAACAAAAACTCTTACACCTTCAACTTCCTCACTATTTACATGAGCATATCCTCCTGCTCTCACACCAACAAACGGACTTACAACGCTATTACAAAAACTATATTTCAAGTCTGCAAAAAGTGGAAGTAATACTCTCGGGTTAGAATCATACTCTGGCAAAAATTCTGCACTAAAACCAGAACCTCCTCCTAAGTATAATCCATTCCCAAAGCTATATCCGTGAGAAGTAAGAAAAGACCAAGTATCTTTTACTCCACAAGATAGTTCTACATCTCCTCTATAGGATTGTTTATAATGAATATTTTATTTTCTTCTTCGTTTGAAGCAAAAACATTCATCGAAGCCAAGGCAAATAAGCCCAATAACATCATTTTTTTCTTTACTCTGTTCATCTCTTTTATTTGTTAATTATTTTTGACTTTGCAAAAGTATTTCCATTTTGTGAATTAGATTTTTACGATTTTCTTCTCTTTTGGAATGTTTTTCCTTTTCTATTTTCAAGCAAAATTCACCTTAGGCAAATCTGCCCAATTCATTGGTTTTTTAGAACAATTTACCTTGCTTTTTTACTATAATTTTGCAACGTCAAAGAAAATAAGAACAAAAAACAAAGTATTTATGAGTAATTTAAAGTTAAAATCTACAAAGGTAGAAAAGAAGGTTACCGATACCTATAAAGCAATTGAAAACGGAGTTGTAAAAACTTATCAATCTATTGAAAATGCAGTAGTAGGTACTTATCAAAAAATAGAAGATGCTTTCGTTGATAAATTTCTTGAAGAAGATGAAGAAAGCATAGAAGAAAATGACAATAAACAAAATTAAGAAGAGATGAAAAAGTTTTTTAAAATTGTGAGTATTGCAGCACTTATGAGTGCTATGACAAACAATGTTTTTGCACAAGAGCAAACAAAAAAAGATGAAGATAAGCCTGGTTTTTTCAAACAAGCGTTTATCGATATGAAAGAGAGTGCTAAAAGACAGCGAGAAATTGATAAAGCGAATTTTAAAGCTCAAAAATTAGAAACAAAAGCCTTTTATCAAGAACAAAAAGCAAAAAACAATCCTGAAACAAGAAAAGGTATTCAAGAAAAAGAATATCAAGAACAAATGCAAAAGGCAAAAGCTCGTCAAGAAGCAGCAAAAGAAAGAATAGAAAAAGCGAAAAGCAAAAAGAAATAATGATTAGAAAAACTGTTGTTTTTGAAGAAAATATTCATCACACTTGTTTGACATTTGGATTGAAACGTAGTTTTGAGAAAATGCCTTTTCTTAATCGTAAAACATTAAATATTAAAGGCAGTAATCGCTTAATTGACAACATAGTTTCTTTGCCTCCTATGATGCGAAAGATTGAAAAATCGCTTGACAAAAGAAAAAATCGCAATATTGTTGAGGTCTTTTATTTCAAAAACAAACTTAGTGTTGAGTTCAACGAAGAGTTTTGCAATCAAGATGAAATCTCTGCTTTTTTAAACACTCTTATAAATGATTATTTGAGCTTTCGCCACCCTTATATGCAAATAGATATATCAGAAAACAAGGTTTGCGAATCATTTAGCGGACACATTGTTGCTCAAATAGATTAAATCAATATCGTCAATCTTTCTAATCTTTTAAAGATTGACGATATTGTTTTGGGCTTATGCCCTCAACTCTTTTGAAATACTTTCCAAAAACCGATTGAGAAGGAAAAAATAATTCATCGCTTATTTGTTGCACCGTCATAGAGGTAGAAGATAAGCAACTCTTTGCATATAAAACAACATATCTTTCAATCCATTGCAAAGCGGTTAAGCCTGTTTCTTGTTTAAGTAAAGAAGATAGATATTTATTTGATACACATAATTTATCAGCATAATAACCTATCTCTCTTTTTTCTTTGTAATTTTCCGATACAAGCGTAATAAATCTCTCGCACAATTCTTGTTGATAAGTCATTACTACTGTTTGCTTGCTTTGAGAATTTGAGTTATGAATATAATATCCTAATCCATAGTAATGAGCCGAAAATAAACATTTTATAATCTCTCTTCTATACGGATTATCCTTTTGTTTAATTACATTTTTTATCTGATTAAAACAAGAAACATAAACTTCCAATACTTCTTGCGATATAGGGTGAAAATGATTTGTTTGAATAAATAATCTTTCTTGCAAACTAACAGGTAGGTTAAACGAATCGGTAAACTCCTTACTCATTATCATTGTAAAAGTCTTAAATTCCTCGTCATATTCCAACGATTCTAAGACTTGTCCCGGTAATAAAATAGCCATTGCAGGTGCTTGCAAAGAATATGCCTTTAAATCAACAAGGCAAGACATTCTTCCCGATAGCACAACTATTTGAATAACCTTATCTATCTTTAAAGGAAATCGGAAATTCTTTAATTCATGTGCATCTTCTATCAATTCGATTTCTTTTAGCATAACAATGTTTTTACATAAAAATATATAAAATCTATCTTATTTTCCTAAGCTCCATGCAATCTATATCAGGCATCTTGCCTTTATTCGAATAGAGTCTTATTACATTGTTTCCTTTCTCCAACTCTATTTCAATGCTTTGTTTTTTCGTCTTTTGCTCTCCACTTGCATTAAGAGTAATTTGCTCAATCGTCTTTCCATTTACGCTTATGTTTAGGTTTCTCTCTTGATTGCAAAGATAGCTTAAAATCATCTCATACTTTCCTCCTTCTTCGCTATACACCGCTCTCCATTGCAAATCGTTTTCTTCTTCCTCTCCCAAGTTTTCCACTATCGCTCCCCCACTAACTCCTTGCATTTCTTTATAAACAGCCGAAATTTTACTTTTATTGTCCTCCAACTCCTGATAAGCAGAAAGCCAAGCAGTTTCTGCCTCATATATTTTTCTTTCTTTTCTCTCTTTTGCTTCAAAAACATATATGCGACAACTATGTGCCGGCAAACTTACCAACATAGAATCTTCAAAAACTCCTATATCTTTCTTTTCAAACAAGTCTCTTGCCTTTATTTCTCCAAACAAATCCAATGCCTCAAACTCTACTCTGATTTTTTTCTCACTATCCGAAGGGTTATAAATGCTTACTGCTCTTTTCTTTCCATATAATTCCTCCACATCCTTAACCAATATATAGCAATCGTTTGTTCTTTCTACTACGTATGCCTGCAAACCAAGCCTATCTTGATTCAATGCAATTAGTTCTTCGTTTTGCAAAAGTGAAAGGGCAGTTTCGTTCAATTTATTAAGGTCGCAACCTATCAAAAGAGGAGATGACATAATGCACCACATTCCAAAATGTGTTTTATCTTCTTCTTCGCTCATTCCTCTGCCAACTTCCAACATATCCATATCGTTATAATGTCCTAAACTTGCGTATGCCGACAAGTAAAGGTTTTGAGAAATTATGCTTTTAACCGATTCCCAACCTAAATATATGTCTTCGCTCATTCTCCACGAAGAGGCAAGGTCCGTAACCCACGTTCCAGGAAATGCCCATCGACAAATATTCCAAGAAACCTCTTTTTTCTTCACATCTTTTATCGCCTTTGCTATTTGTTTAAAGCGTTCTTCTTCGTCAAGGTCAAGTCTATCAATATTGTTTCTTGCCTCTGCTCCACAGTAGTCCACTTTTATAAAGTCAAAGTCGAGTTCATCAAAATACATTGTTAAATCCTCCTTATCATGTCCATACAGTCCTACTCCTATTCCAAGACTGTCCTTAGGATTTGCCCAATATGAAGCGCAAGTGTTTGCTCCTGCATCGGTGTAAATGCCTGCTTTCAATCCCAAAGTGTGAATATATTTCACCAAAGGGGCTAATCCGTTTGCAAATCGCTTAGGGTGAGGGAGCAATCTTCCGTTTTCATCTCGTCCTCCAAAGAATCCATCGTCAATGTTAATGTATCGGTAGCCTTTTTCAGCAAAGCCAAGTGTTATCATCGCATCTGCTTGCGAACGAATCAAGCTATCTCCAATTTCAATTCCAAAAGCATTCCACGAACTCCAACCCATAAGGGGCGTTTTTTGTGCTTTTGTTCCCCAAATAATTGAGAGGAAAATTATTAAGTTTACTATTTTTTTCATAGGTGCAAAGATAGCAAAAAGAAAAAAAGCGGTAATTTTGCAACCGATAAAAAATAATTAGAATTTTTATATGAGAAAGTTATCTTACCTTTTACTCCTTTTGGCGTTATTGCCACTCGGATTGTTTGCTCAAAAGAATAAATCTTTTGAAATCAAAGATGGTGATTTTTATTTGAATGGTAAAGCAACTCCTATCTATTCGGGAGAGATGCATTACTCGCGTATTCCACACCAATATTGGCGTCATAGGTTTCAAATGATGAAAGCAATGGGCTTAAATGCTGTTGCTACTTATGTTTTTTGGAATTGGCACGAGCAAGAACAAGGTAAATGGGATTTTGAGGGTGATAAGGATTTGGCAGAGTACATAAAAATTGCAGGAGAAGAGGGTTTAATGGTAATTCTTCGTCCTGGTCCATACGTTTGTGCTGAATGGGAGTTTGGAGGTTATCCTTGGTGGTTACAAAACATTGAGGGCATGGAAATTCGCCGCGATAACGAGCAGTTTTTGAAATATACTAAGCTTTATATTGAAAGACTTTTCAAGGAAGTTGGTCATTTGCAATGTACAAAAGGCGGTCCTATCATAATGATTCAATGCGAAAACGAATTTGGCTCTTACGTTGCTCAACGTACAGACATTAGTTTAGAAGAGCATCGTGCCTATAATGCAAAAATAAAACAGCAATTGATTGATGCAGGATTTGATGTTCCTATGTTTACTTCCGATGGTAGTTGGTTATTTGAGGGTGGTAGCACTCCTAATGCTCTTCCTACTGCAAACGGTGAAAGCAATATTGAGAATTTGAAAAGGGTTGTCAATAAATATCACAATAATCAAGGTCCTTATATGGTGGCTGAGTTTTATTCTGGTTGGTTATCTCATTGGGCTGAGCCGTTTCCTCAAACCGATGCTTCAAGTCTTGCTCGACAAACAGAGGAATATTTGAAAAATGATGTGTCTTTTAATTTTTATATGGTGCATGGTGGAACTAATTTCGGTTTTACAAGTGGTGCAAATTATGATAAAAAACGTGATATTCAACCCGATTTAACAAGTTATGACTACAACGCTCCTATAAGTGAGGCAGGTTGGGCAACAGCAAAGTATGATTCTATTCGTAATGTTATGAAAAAATACGTAAAAGATATTCCTGCTGTGCCTTCTACTATGCCTGTTATCGAAATTCCTTCAATCAAGTTAGATAAAGTAGCAGATGTTTTGGGTTATTCTTCTTTAATAAAGCCTATTCTTGGAGATAGTCCTAAGACTTTTGAGCAGTTGAATCAAGGCTATGGTTATGTGCTTTATTCTCGTCATTTCAAACACCCAATAAGTGGAACTCTTGCTATAAATGGCTTGCGTGATTATGCTGTAATTTACATCGATGGCGAAAAGGTAGGGGAACTTAATCGCAACACTCAGACCTACGAAATGGAAATTAACATTCCTTTCAATGCTACCTTACAAATCTTGGTGGAAAATATGGGACGAATAAATTATGGTAGCGAGATTGTTCACAACACCAAAGGGATAATCAGCCCAATCACCATTGCGGGAGAGGAAATCAAAGGTGAATGGGAGATGTATCAACTGCCAATGAATGAAATGCCCGATTTTTCTAAGTTAGGTAGCAGAAATGTGTTAAAGAACTCTGGTTCGCAAGCAAATCGTTTGAAGGATTGTCCTGTTTTCTATGAGGGTACTTTCACTCTTAATGAAACGGGGGATACTTTCATTGATATGTCCGATTGGGGAAAAGGAATTGTATTTATCAACGGGCACAACATTGGTCGTTATTGGCAAGTTGGTCCTCAACAAACGCTTTATATTCCGGGCGTTTGGTTGAAAAAAGGAGAAAACAAAATTGTTATTTTTGAACAATTAAATAAAACTCCTATGACAGAGGTAAAAACTGTGAAAACTCCTATTTTGATGGAGTTGAAATAGGTTTTTGATTGATGATAGAGTTGTTAAAGAATATTTTAATTGTTGGTGTAGGTAGCTTTCTTGGCGGAAGTGCAAGGTATTTGGTTTCTTTCTTGCTAAAAGGCTATAATACGTCTTTTCCTTGGGCGACTTTGATTGTGAATCTTCTTGGTTGCTTTGCCATAGGCTTACTTTGTGGCTACCTACTCAAAACAAATAGCGGACAAAATTTCATTTCTACTTTCTTTGTCTATGGAATTTGTGGGGGATTTACCACCTTTTCTACTTTTTCCAAAGAGACATTTCTAATGATTCAATGTGGCAACTATCTTAATGCCTTCATTTACGTAGCAATCAGCATAATAATTGGGCTATTACTAACCGCCTGTGGCTATTTGCTCGCAAAGTAATTTCCCTTTCAAAATATCATCAAAATTTTTCTTTGAAAAAAAGAAAAAAAGCAAAGAAAAAATCTTTTTTTTCTTTGAAAAAATTTCAAAAAACAAAGAAAAATTTTGAGGATTGTTGGATTGTTGATTTTCAAGGTTTTAATAATCCTAATTTTTCTAAACGTCTGCTAATTGCACCTCTTGTTCTTTCAAACTTTTTTGCGAGATTACTAATACTATTTCCCTCTTCGTATAACTGACTTAGTAATTTATCAGATTCTTCGTCCCATTTCTTATAGGCATTTTTGTTAATGGCACGCTTTTCCTCTATTGTAGATTTTTTTGTTTTGGACTCATCTTGCACTTTATACTTTTGCTTGTGAGGTAACACTCCTCTAACTCCTCCTCTTGGGTCTTTTACATCTCCTTTGTAACGAGGAATTAAATGAATGTGTACATGAAATACTGTTTGTCCTGCTGCTTGATTCACATTTATACCTATATTGTATCCATCTGGGTGAAATCTCTCATCAATCTTATTTTTTACATATTGAAGCATTAGATTCATTGCTTCTCTTTCGTGATTAGTAAGGTCAAAGTAGTTTGCAACGTGGCGTTTTGGAATAATCAAAGCATGCCCCGGCGATGTTGGATAGCCATCGTAAAAAGCTACACAAGTAGCTGTTTCACATATTATCTCTACTCTACGAGATAATTTACAGAAAGGACATTTTTCATCTTCTTTTCGTGGTAGTTTATTAAAATGTTGGTATTTGTATAGTTCAAAACTACTATTTTGTACTAAACTTTCAAAAGGTAGTTTTACATTACATTGATATGTATATTGTTTATGTATTGCGTGAAGTCTAAATCCTTCTTCTGTTAAATCTCTTCTTACTGCAAAATACGCAATTCCTTTGGGAGAAAGTAGATTTGTTACATTCATCATCACCTCTGCTTGTGCGTATGGTTCTAATACATTCAATACGTAATTGCAAATTATGGTATCAAATTTTTCTTTTGGATAATCGGGGCGATAATAATAATCGTAACCAACTATATCAAATCCTCTTTTTTTCAACTCATCAGTATCATATCCAAAACCACAACCGAAATCAAGTATCTTACCTTTTAACAAATCGTTTTTCAAAAGGTAACGTGTAGGAACCGATAAATCCGTTCTTTTAATTGCAGTTAAGTAAGGGTGATTTATTATTTCAGGATTTTTCATCTTTTCTAATATTTCCAATTTTCAAAACCCATATTAAGTGCTATTTGATGCAGTGGGCTAAATGTTTGATAAAAACAATCTATTAGTTTGTCTTTATTCATATTTACTATATCTTGTGAAGTGTATCCCAAGGATAAATAATCTTCTAATAGCTTGTTTCTATTGTTAAATTCAAGATTTATTTCTATTGCTTTTTGATGTGCTTGTGCTAACTTTGGAAGATATAGATTTAAGTCTGGTAATTTATTGCTTTTTGAAGAATTAACATTAGGATTTATTGGTATTAGATTCCAAAGTAAGTCATGAGAAACAAAACTCCAAGGTATAAAATGGTCAAGGTCATAATCCCCTTTATTGATTATATCATTTGTATAAAGACATCTTAATTCAAATCCTTTATCTATTGCTATATCCCAAAATTTGTGTTGCTGTGTTAAAGGTATTCTTTCTTCTCTTTTGATAAGTTTATTAGATATATTCGGCACATTGGGATTGCGTACTTGAAGAAAATTAACTAATCCCCAATATGCAAAAGATGTTAATATTTCATAGTTTTCTCTTAAATAGATTAGCCATTTTGGATTTAATTCTACCCATAAAACACCTTTTATTTTTTCAAGTTTATATAAGCAATCGTTTTCAAATGTCTGTGAACGCAAAACTACTTCCGTATCATTTGAGGTATCTATCCAAGGACGAAGAAAACGAAAAGGCACATTGTTTTGTAAAAATTTTAATTGCTTACGAATATTTGGATTTTGTATTAACTCCTCTAATACTTTCGTTAATTTATCTACTCCAATGTTAATAGGAATGTCGTTTTCTCTTTGCAGTGTTTGTATTGTTTCGTTGAGTGATTCCGATTTACCAAAGGAAAGGCGAAAATAATTAACAGGATACCAAGCATTAGCAACCATTGTTATCATTATTTCCCACACACTCATTCTTGTCTTGCCTTGCTTTACATACAAATCCAAAATACCTATAAGCCAATAATACTTATACGTTGCTACCGTATTATCAAATACTCTATTTAGATGCCTTGTACTTAATTTTTCAGACTGAGGAATAACCATAAACAATACATTTTCTTGCAATCCATTACGATTTTCTGCAAAGATATTGAAAAATTATAATAATTCACTGTTTTGCTATGGAATTAGGTAAGAAAATAGATATAGACCCAAAACAATAACGTTGTATTTATAAATAAAGGCATATAATTTCTTTATTACAAAAAAATAAATAACAATAATCCCTAATAAATCTTCATCTATTAATATTATATGTTTTAAACAAAAAATTAAACATTTTATTAAAAAAAACGTATCTTTGCAAAGTGGATATAGTATCATATGAGCAGAGACAAAGAATACAATAGTTACGAACTACACTATGAATTGGCTGATGAAAATTGTCATATAATGAATGCTGAAGTTGAATCAGCATCTACTGTGACGTTTTTGAAGGCAGTAAATTATATTTCCAATGCTATCGGAGTGAGACTGAATATTGAAACAACTTCTTTGAATAAAGGTAGCCTTATTCGCTATTTCCGTATAGTCATTGAAGAAAAAGACGAACATGGTTGGTTATTATATTTGATTATGACATTAATGAAATGTTCTTTATTTGAAAAAAACACAGAACATTTCAGTACGATATTTGATTCCCTGAATAATGAAGAGAAGGAGTCCCTAAAGTCTATTCTAAAGAAAAAGCATATAACAGAAAAGAAATTAAAAAGTATTCCTTCCGATTATGCCATAATAAGGCATAAAGCGATTTTTTTCAAGAAGATGTCTTCTGATAAAGATATAAAATCTGTAACAATAAACTTAGGTAACAATTTTTCGTTCGACAAAAATAAAGGCAATAAAATATCAAACCAAGATTTCAGACAATACATTATAGAGTTAGCTCCTGAAGAAATCACAATAGATGATGCAGTAGTATACATTGTAAGCCCAGTATTAATAAAAGGACAAAAAAATAAATGGAAAGGAATATTTGAAGGTGAAAGCATCACTTTTGATTTGCGTTCTAATGAATTCAAAGTAAAGTCTCAAAATGGCGATGTTGATTTTCGTTCTGGTTCAAACATTGTTTGTACATTAAAGTATAAAAAGACAATTGACGAAGAGGGAAAAGAACATAAAACCGATTATAGAGTAACTTTTGTTTCGAAGCATGGAGTTGATGATAATTATGAAGAAACTATAGAGGGCAAAAAGAAAAGAATTGAAGACGAACAACCAACATTGTTTGATGAAATGAATTTTTAATATCAGGCTAATTATGAAAATCAAAAATATTAACATAAAAGGTTTGCATAAGGAATGGAATCTAAGTTGTACCTTTGATACAAAAGTAAATATCATTTCTGGCATAAATGGTGCTTTTAAATCAACTTTATTGCGTTTAATTAGAGATTTATTATTATCTCGTTTAGTTGATAAAGGAAGTGACGATAAAGGAAGTGACGATAAAAGAAAGAAAGATCCAATTGATGGAGCTGATATTGAATTTTTATCCAATATCAACTTATTTTACAAGCATTTCGAAGACAGTTTATTAAGTCTGAAAAAGGTAAAGGATGATGAGCTATTAGAAGATTTAGCATCTCAAGTACAATCTGACTTAAAGAATGTAGATGACAAAACTCTTTCAGAACGTATCTTAAAAGCAGATATTATAGCTTTCAAGATGGATAGAAAAAAAATGTCTCGTAAAGCTTTCAGCGAAGAATGTAAGGTTGATTTTATATCAACATTTGATGTACCACAACCATCACATTTAGACTCGCTTCTTTTAGATTTAGAGAGAGATTATGCTTATTATTTATCTGATTTAGCGAAGAACGTAACACAGATAATTATAGAAAATGGCAGTATAGAGCATGATGTATTTAAAAAAATATACGAACATAATGACTTATTTATTAAAATAATAGAGGAAGCGTTCTCCATGACAGAAAAAACTATAGATACTAGCCAAAGTAAACTGAGTTTTAAAATTGGTGATAGAACTTTAGATAGCAAATCTCTATCAAGTGGAGAAAAACAACTATTAATCATTATGCTGACAGTTCTCTTAGAGAAAAACGAGGAGTATATCTTGTTAATGGATGAGCCTGAAATTTCCATGCATTTTGAATGGCAAAAAAAGCTTATTAGTAATATTATATCTCTTAATCCTAATTGTCAAATAATATTGACTTCCCATTCACCTGCTATAATAATGGATGGTTGGGAACAATTTGTATTACGTATGGATGATATTAGAACTAAAATCAAATAAGCATGGCTGATTTACAAGACTATTTGAATAGTGAATATATCCAGCAATTAAACTCATTTACAAAAGATGATCGTATCTTTGTTCAAGCATATGTAGAAGGGGATGATGATGTTGAATTTTGGACTCACGCATTAAATCAATTTGGGAATAAGACAAAGTTCCAGTTTGCTATTTCGACCAATAAAAAAGCTGTCTTTGGGGGAAAAGGTACCAATGGGAAGAACAATGGGAAGGAAGCACTTTTAAGGATGGGGAACTTAGGCTCAAATAAGATTATCTGTGTTGATGCTGATTTAGACTTAATTATAGATAATTATTCAGCACACACTCAGAAAATTAGAGAAAACAATTATGTAATAAACACGACATATTATTCAATTGAAAACATTCTGTCAAGCAGTGATTTCTATACATCTTTAGCACAATTACTAAAAATAGAGGAACCAATTTTAACATATCAAGAGTTGTTGAAATGGGTTTCATTGACATGTATTGATATATTCTTATTATTATTAAGTTATTCGAAAGAAAGTAGTGCAAATAGAGCATTTTGTCTTAAAGATTTTGCATCTTGTTTAAATGAAATTCCGCTTAAAGACTTAGGGGATTTTTCTAAATCTCAGTCATATAAAAATAAATGGAGCAATAGATATAAGTCGCTATTAAATGCAAAACAAGCGGAAATTTCAATAATTCATAAAGACTTGAATAATGCAGGGTATACAGACGAACAATTCTATGCGTTAATGCGAGGTCATGATTTATATGATTGCATAATAAAACCTTGGATTAAGAATAAAATTAACCAAGCCATCAATGGAAAAATAAAGGCTTTTAAAAGCACCCACCATGGTGTCGAAATACAAAAATATAGAGAAAATTTGTTACAAGAATTCGGGACACATAAGAATCTTTATGAAGCCATTGATTTTAATTTTTACAATAACAAGCCAGTCCCACTAGTGCTCCCAAAACAAACTGAAACTAAAATATCTTCATTGTTCTCATAAATTAAATATAAATCATTTTTTCGATTTACGTGGATTCTTTGAGGCTAAGGGTAGGGCTGAAAAGCATCTTGAAAATCTTACAACTACGTTACAATTTAAAGAGAAGGAAAGAAATGAAATTTTAGAACAAATAAATCAACTTGAACCTAGTAGCTCTTGGTCTAAGATTTATAAACGCGTACATATTACTTTTGAAAAGATTGCAAAGGCTTTTGCTAATGCGAAAGAAAAGAATATTAATCAATTTCTTCAATTGCTTGAAGAGGAAGCGAATGATTATTTGGCTAAATTAAATCGTAATGATTTTCATGGTATTATTAGAATTATAAAGACTTATAATAATTCTGCTCGCATTGAGCTTCATAGTGATAATGGTCTGCGTATTGAAAATCCTAACGGTGCTTTGAAAACAACTATGTATATGTCTGTTCTTTTTGCTATTTCTCGTATTACTACTTTGAAACGTGAGCAAGATTATCCTCTTATTTTCGATGCTCCTACTTCTTCTTTTGGTGGTTTCAAGGAGGATACGTTTTATAATGTTATTGATAACATTGATAAGCAGTGTATCATTGTAACAAAGGATTTAATCAACGTTGATAAAAATACAGGTAATAAGTCTTTGGATTTTGAGACTATTGATAAACTTACTTGTTCTGTTTATAGAATTGAAAAGGTAACTCCTTTTGATGATAAGGACTTATCTACTATTCAAACAAGTGCTAAAAAAATTAAATAATATATTATGATAAAGGAAAATTTATATAAAACTTGGGCTTCACGTAATCCTTTTTGGGAAAAAAGATTTGAAGAGTCTATTTTTAAAAAATTCTGTGATTATAAAAAGGGTGAGACTTCTTTGCGTGAGGATAGAGGTAAAATATTTGGTGCGGGATATGAGATTTTTATTGTCGCTTTTTTTATAGGTCTGTATTTTAATCAAAGGCGTCCTCTAATTAATGATAGTACAAAAAGAAAATCTTTTGGTTGGGAAATAGAAAATTGGGGTAATATAAATAAGTCTAATAATAGAGTGCCTTATCCTAAACTTCGTGAGTATATTTTCATCGCTCTCATTGCTCGAACTGATATTGATTTCATCGCTTTGGAAAAGGGTAATATTTCTTTTGATAAGGCTGTCCGTATGCTTATGCAAACTATGGAAGAGTACGCTAATTTCGGCTTACATTTTATAGAAGATAAACTAATTGATGATCCTAATTACTTTTTTAAGGAAAGGGCTTTTTTAGAAACTTTCTTGTCTTTCGATAATTCTCTTTCAACTAACGATGAAGAAGATGATGATGAACCCGATTCTTTAGATTAAATTCTTTTCAATGAATATTCTCTTAAAAACAAAAAGGCTGATTCTATTTCCATAGTCTCAGCCTTTTTCTATAGTCTCTATTGCAACTATAGGTACTATCAAAAAAGCATATCAAGTTCAAAGTTTTATTAGTTTTTTAATGCAAAAAAATTAAGAACTCAACCTATAAGCTTCACACAAACATAAAAATACTAAATTATTGAAACTATCATTAAAATTAATGACTAATAGAATTGATTTTAAAAATTCTGCAAAGTAGAAAAATAATAAAAACTCACAAAAAAACTTTAACCCCTTCACCTTACTTCTCAACCCTTCTTCCTTCCCCAAACCCCAACACTCATTCTCATTGTCTCGTTGTCTCATTGTCTCATGGACTTATAGTCTTACAGTCTCCCAATCTCAAAATTCTTTTGCGTCCTTTGCGACTTTGCAAGCAATCAATCTCACACAAGCACAAAAAAAAAGAGCCTCGCTTTTCAGCGAAGCTCTCGGTTTAATCTGGCAGCGACCT
>CALDHX010000087.1 GCA_937901525.1 uncultured Bacteroidales bacterium | reverse complement strand
AGATGAAGTGTTTGCAATAGAACTTTTTTTTATTTTGTTGAAATTTTATTTTTGCAAGTCTTGATTTTTTTGAGAAAAATTGACGAAAAATTGGGGTATTTTGGTGAGTTTTTTTGCTAAATTGAGGCTTTGGCAAAATAAGTCTTTGAAAAAACGAAAAAAATCAAAGAAATAAGTAAAAAAATCAAAGAAATAATTTTCTAAAATCAAGAAATATTTTGCTAAAACCAAGAAAAAATCACGCTAAATCAAAGAAAAAATTAGCGTTTTCAAGGCTTAAAAATGTTAAATCTTTGATTTTATGGTTTTTAGTTAAGGGCAAATAAATCGAAAATTTCGGATTACTTTTCACTTGTTTGAAAATATCGCAAGCATTTGAGCTTAACTCTTGGGGAAAGCTTTTTATTTTACTTTTAAAGCCTATTTAAACAAACACAAAAAAAGGAGTTGAAACTGTTTTCAACTCCTTTGGAAAATTAAAGGTTTGTATCACCAATAAGATAAGCCCTTATTTTGTTATGAAATGATAGTGTGAGCCATAGCGTTCAAAGGCTGCTCTATCTAATTCTTCTCTATGGTCAGGGTGAGCTACTGAAATTAACAATCTTGCTCTTTCTTGAAGGCTCTTTCCATAAAGATTTACTGCACCATATTCAGTAACAAACCAATGAATGTGGTTTCTTGTTGTTACAACTCCTGCTCCAAGAGTTAAAGTGTTAGCGATTTTGCTTATTCCGTTCTTAGTTACAGATGGCATTGCTATGATTGATTTTCCGCCTTTGCTTCTTGATGCTCCGTAAATGAAGTCTATTTGTCCTCCAACTCCTGAGAAGAATTTTGTTCCCAAAGAGTCTGCACATACTTGTCCTGTAAGGTCGATTTGAAGTGCTGAGTTGATTGCTGTCATCTTTGGTTGTTGAGCCACAACGAAAGGATCGTTTGTGTAAGCTACGTCCATCATTGCAACCATTGGGTTATTGTGTAAGAAATCGTAAACTTTTTGGCTTCCCATTAAGAAAGTTGAAACCATTTTTCCACGATCTAATGCTTTATTTCTTCCGTTGATTACTCCTTTTTCTACAAGTGGAAGAACACCATCTGCAAACATTTCTGTGTGAATACCTAAATCTTTGTGTCCTCCAAGTTGTGCAAGCACCGCATTAGGAATTGCTCCAATTCCCATTTGCATACAAGCTCCATCTTCTATTAAAGCAGCACAATGTTTTCCTATTGCTATTTCTTGTTCATTAGGTTCTGTGAAATGTCCTGGCATTAAAGGAGTGTCGTCTTCAACAAATATGTCTATCATACTCATTGGTATCAACGCATCTCCAAAAGAACGTGGAACTTTTGGATTAACTACTGCGATAACTGTTTTTGCTGTTTCTATTGCTGCAAGAGTTGCATCAACACTTGTTCCTAATGACACAAAACCATGGTCATCTGGTGGACAAACTTGAACCATTGCTACATCGCAAGGCACATATCCTTCACGATAAAGCTTTTGTGTTTCGCTCAAAAAGATAGGAATATAATCTGCATAGCCTGCTTGAACGTCTTTTCTAACATTTGAACCTACGAAAAAGGCATCATGTTGGAATATTCCTTCAAATTCTGCACTTGCATACGGAGCTTCACCCTCTGTATGTAGGTGATGAATGTAAACATTCTTAAATTCTTTATTTCTTCCTCTTTCACACATTGCATCTATCAAGCACTTTGGTGCCGAAGCAACGCTACTTAGGTGTATGTGATCGCCACTTTTAATACATTTTACTGCTTCTTGTGGGCTAACTGCTTTATATGTGTTATTCATTTTATTGATATTTTTTTGTTTCGTGGTGCAAAATTACACAAAACTTTTCGTTTTAAACAATTAAAAAGCGATATTATTCGTTTTATTCAAAACCTAAATTTATTATTTTTATGAGAATTAAATCTTTTTTATTGATTTTTGCCTTTGTTTTGGCAAGTGGTTTGTCTGTTGCTCAAACAGAAATGAACCAAACCTTAGAAACTATTTTCAATAGGTCTAGTATTCGTTCTTATTCTGATAAGCAAGTAGAAAAAGACCAAATAATGACATTGCTAAGAGCAGGTATGTCGGCTCCAAGTGCGGTAAACAAACAACCTTGGGCTTTTGTGGTAATTGATGACAAAGCTTTGATGGAGAAAATCGGCGAAGAATTGAAAAATGCCGCTATGATAAAGAAAGCATCGTGTGCAATAGTTGTTTGTGGCGATTTAAAATTAACATTAGAAGGCACTAGTCAAGAATATTGGATTCAAGATTGCTCTGCTGCTACTGAAAATATTCTTTTAGCTGCTCATTCTATGGGCTTAGGTGCTGTTTGGTGTGGAATTTATCCTGGAAAAGAAAGAATAGAAAAGCTAAGTAATTTGCTGTCTTTACCAGAAAATATTATTCCTTTAAACATTATTCCTATTGGAGTTAGAGATAAAGAACAAGAACCAAAGGATAAATGGAAAGAAGAAAGAATACACTGGAATAAATGGTAGTTATTTGATACGCACTCTTGGGTCTAAGAGTGCGTAAATTATATCTGTCAATACGTTTATAATAATAAGTATTACACAAATCACAATTAAAGCTCCCATAAGCACAGGAAAGTCATATTTTTCTAAGCTATCAACAATCACAACCCCCACTCCTTTCCAATCAAATATGTATTCCACAAACACAGCCCCTGCAATTAAAGATGCAAACCACCCACTCACTGAACTAACTATTGGATTTAGTGTGTTTCTTAGTGCGTGTGAATAAATTACTTTAAACTTACTTAATCCTTTTGCTTTTGCTGTGCGTATGTAATCTTGCGAAAGGACTTCTTTCATCGTGCTTTTTGTTAATTCGGTTATTACAGCGAGTGGACGTATTCCAAGAGTTATTGCAGGTAAAATAATGTTTTTCAAACTCAAATACTCTCCTTCTCCAAAATCATCTACGCTATATAAACTACCAAACATTGAAAGGCCGGTGTAATCTGCTAAAAGAAATGCAAAAATCCAAGCAATAAGAATTGCAGCAAAAAAAGATGGCAAACTCATTCCAAGAGATGTTATAACAAGAATAATCTTTTCCAACCACCCATCTTTGAAAACAGCTGCTAATGAACCTAAGGTAACGCCCAAAACAAAAGCAATCGTTATGCTAAGCAAAGCAAGATAAATCGTATTTGGGAAAGCCTCTTTTAGAATATCAACAACGGGTTTTCCGCTTTGATAACTGCGTCTTAAATCAAAATGACTTAAATCATAAATATACTTACAATATTGATGATGCAATGGTTTATCTAATCCTAATTCTTTATGTATTGCTTCAATACTTTTTTCATCGGCTCTTTGTCCAAGCATCATTCTCGCAGGATCACCAGGTAAGATGTTAAATAACACAAATACGAGTGTTATTACACCAAACATTACAAGGAAACCATACGCTATTTTTTTAAGTATAAACTTTATCATTATTTAGTAGGCAAACTTCTCCAAGACCATTTGTTTTCAACCTTTCCTTTTGAGATTTGAATCAAACCAGGATTTGAACGAAGAATGGTTTTTATTGATTTGTCATCAGAGGAGTAAATCAAAAAATTATTAGCCTTAGGATATTTTTCTAAAAATTCGGCACAGCCCTCAGTATTTGAAGCAGTAACTATCAATACTCTATTGCCTTTTTCTATTAATTTTTCGCAATAATCCAACATCTTATTCAATCCTTTTTCGTTTGCTTTTCTTAAATCATACGAAGTAATCATATACAAATCCGAAGTAGTGTCTGAAAGTATATCTATCGTTTCATCTTCTTCTCCAATATCTAATAAAGTTAGAGAAAAACCATCTGCCGCAACAGTATTAGTGTTTTCCACTCTTGAATCAATAAAAGACCACTGTTTTGCAAAATCTGGATTCACTTTATACTCTTCCATTAAATCCTCCATCGTAAATTCTTTTTCTTTTCCTGTAGAATTATTTACATATTTCGCATAACTAACAGGAGGAGTTACATCATCTCCAACAGGAACCATTTGATTTCCTATTTTCCATGCTCTAAAATCAATTACAGGTTCATAAACTGCACTATAAACAGAAAATGCAATAATAAACACTCCAAAAATAGAAGTAAGCAATTTAGAATTCACTCTACTTACCCCTAATTCCATTTTACGTTCCAAAAGAAATATTCCCACCAAAATTACATCTAACACAACATTCTTCCAGAAAGTTTCCCAATTTGTTAGCTTTATTGCATCGCCAAAGCAACCGCAATCATCAACCTTATTAGTTAGTGCATCAATAAAGGTAAGAATGGTAAAAAATCCCATAATAATAGCTGCCGAATACTTAGATAGCTTAGGGAAAAAGCCGAAAAATATCAAAACACCTATCATAAATTCTATTGAACTAAGAAGAATAGACAGTGTTATAGGAAGAAATGAAATTGCATCAGTAAGCCAATTCATTCCAAATACAGCTATATATTCCTCTATCTTATATGCCGTTCCCCAAGGGTCAACTGCTTTTACAAATCCAGAGAAAATAAAAACTCCACCAAAGATTGCTCTTAATAAAATCGAAATTGCCTTCATATTATAATCCTAATTTTATACTTGCAAATACAGAATAATTAACTATATCTTGATAATTAGCATCTACCCCTTCGCTTACCTTTGTTTTTCCTTGATTATCCTCAATTTGTTTTAAGCGAAAAATCTTCATTAATATCAAATCCGTAATAGAACTCACTCTCATATCTCTCCAAGCCTCAGAATAGTCATGATTTTTCTTTAACATAAGATTTTTTGTTTCATTAGCATACTTATCATACAACGAAAGAGCCTTCTCTATTGGCAATTCCATTTCAGAACTATCCTTTAACTCAATTTGAATCAAAGCAATAATACCATAATTTATCATTCCAATAAACTCAGAAAGTATTCCCTCATCAATCATTTGCTCTCCCGATTCTTGAATACTTCTTATACGAGAAGCTTTTATGAAAATTTGATCAGTAAGAGAGGAAAGCCTTAAAATTCTCCAAGAAGTGCCATAATCAGAAAGCTTTGCCTCATACAATTCTCTACACTTTTTTATAACATTATCGTATTCTATACTTGTTTTATTCATATTTTTACTATCTTTGCTAAATAAAAAACTAAAAAAATGTTTTGCGAGGGTAAAATTACAACATTTTTCAGAAAGCCAAGTATTATTTGTCAAAAAAAAGTTTTTACATTTGATTCTCCAAAAGTAATGGGAATACTTAACATTACAGAAGATTCTTTTTTTGATGGTGGAAAATACACTAAATTAGAACAATCCTTAGTAAGAGCAGAAGAAATAATAACCGAAGGAGCTGACATTATCGACATAGGAGCATGTTCTACTCGTCCGGGTTCTACACTTACCGATGCAAAAGAAGAAATATCAAAAATTATTCCCGTTTTAAAAGCAATAAGAAAGCAATTTCCAAATATTATTATTTCAATAGACACTGTTTGGAGCGAAGTTTCTCGTGCAGCAATTGCAGAAGGAGCAGATATTATCAACGACATTTCCGGAGGAGGCTTTGACAAACAAATGCTAAAAACAATTGGCGAATTAGGCGTTCCTTACATACTCACTCATAACGATAAGCTTGAAAAAATTAGTCAATATTTTTCAAAACGCATTGATGCTTTATATGAATATGGAGCAAAAGATATTATATTAGACTTAGGATTTGGATTTGGTAAAACCTTAGAAGAAAACTATAAACTACTCGCACAACAAAAAGAATTTGAAATTTACAATCTTCCAATTCTAACAGGAATTTCTCGAAAGAGTATGATTTATAAACCACTTGAAATAAATCCCGAGCAAGCCCTTAACGGCACAACCTTCTTACATGCTTTTGCCCTTCAAAATGGTGCAGACATATTAAGAGTTCACGATGTAGCAGTTGCAAAACAATGTATTAAATTATTTCAATTATATAAAAAACACTTTCAACAATGATTTTAAACGCTATTGCAGGTTTACCCTCATTTAAAATAATAGATTTTGTAGATATTCTATTAGTAGCAGTTCTATTCTACTACCTTTATAAACTTTTAAAAGGAACAAACGCCCTAAACATCTTAATAGGCTTTATTCTTATCTACATAGCAAGTAAAGCAGTTAAGTTTTTAGATATGAAACTCCTTACAGAAATTTTAGATCAATTTATTTCCGTAGGGGTAATCGCCTTAATTGTAATTTTCCAAAGCGAGATAAGACGTTTTCTTGTGATTTTGGGTTCAAATGGCTTTCTTGAAAAATGGAAAAAGCTCGTCTTTTGGAAAACAAACAAAGCAACTAAGAACAATTTAGACGCCTCATCAATAGTATTAGCTTGTAATCATCTTTCACAATCATACACAGGAGCATTAATCGTAATATGCAAAGCAAATCCTCTTGAACAAATCATTCAAACAGGAGATGTATTCACCTCCGAAATCAACTCTCAACTCTTAGAAACAATATTTTTCAAAAACACACCTTTACACGATGGAGCAGTAATCATTAAAGATAACAAAATTCAAGCCGCTCGTTGTATTCTTCCTGTAAGTAAAAACAACAACATACCTGCTTCAATGGGATTAAGGCATCGCTCTGCAATAGGAATAACAGAAGTAAGCGATGCAATCTCAGTAATTGTAAGCGAACAAACAGGAAAAATATCGGTTGTTAAAAACGGAGTAGTAAAACATGGAGTAAGCATTGACGAATTGCAAACTTACTTAGACAAAGAATTTAATTCTTAAAAATATTTGAAAGTTTTTCGCAACTATTTTCCCAACTATACTCATTAAAGACATAATCCTTTCCTGCATTTGCTATTTTTGAAGACAATTGCTCATTGTCTAACAAATCAATAATGCAATCTGCGTAAGCCTTTGCATTATCTGCAATCAATATTTCTTCCTTATCCTTTGCCTTTAAGGCTTGATTTGCTAACGGACTTGTAATACAAGCCACATTCATCGCCATTGCTTCAAGCAATTTGTTTTGAAGCCCTGTGCCTATTCTCATTGGAGCAATAAAAATTTTAGTTTGAGAATAATACTCCTTCATATCATCAACCCAACCCGGCATTATTATTCTCTCATTAGCCTCTTTCTGCAAAGAAATTGGAGCACCACCTCCTGCTATTGCTATCTTTACATTAGGTTTCTTTTCCCAAACAAGAGGCATTATTTCTTTTATCAAATATTCTGCCGCATCAATATTTGGAGCATAACTCATTGCACCAGAAAATAAAATATCATAAGGTTTTTCCTTTGGCTGAGGATAAGTAAAATAAGACTCTGCAACTCCATTTGGAATAATATGCACTTCTTCCTTTCTTGGACTTTTCAAAAGTTTTCTATCTGCATCGGTAATTATTGTTAAAGCATCAAAAACCTCAAACATCTTACTCTCATACCTTGCTAAACGCTTTGATTCTATTGAAAACAACACCCTTTGCAATAATCCTGAATTATCAGCCCTACGCTTCATATTCATAGACAAAGTATCTTGAAAATCTAATACTTTTTTTCTTCTGATTTTCTTTGCAAAAGGAGCCAATCTTACGAATTGAAAATAACAAAGTTCTATATTATTTTTCTCAACAAAGGACTTAAAATGTTTTTTAGCCTTAGGAGAATTATAATAAGCTGTTTGAAAGGGCAAAAAACTAAAAACAGAAAAACAAACTCTTAATAAACTTGAAAAAAGATTTAATTTCTCTATATGAATGGTTTTACAATACTTCAATAACTCCTCCTTTGCCTTTTCTTCTTCATCTTTATAATTTAGACAAAAAAGATAAACCTCATGTTGTTTAGCTAATTCTTTAATTTGATAATAAGCTCTAAGCTTATCTCCTTTCATCAAAGGAAAAGGTATTCGAGTTAAAACCACTGCTACTTTCATATAATTTCTTTATATAAAGTTACCAATTGATTTACCACTTGATCATTAGAATATCTCTCAGCAATTAGTTTGTAAGCCTCCTCTCCAATAGATTTACATTTGTCAGGATTTTCTACACAGTACTTAACTGCACTTGCAAGCTCTTCTGCACTATTTGCAATTATGATATTCTTGCCATCTTCATACATTATGCCCTCGGCTGCTATTGTTGTAGCAATCACAGTCTTTCCAATACTCATAGCTTCTATGATTTTTATTCTAATACCACTGCCACTAAGTAAAGGAACTACCATTATTTGTTTACTTGTCATAAACCTTATGCTATCTTCTACCTCTCCTACAATATGAACGCCTTCAATACTTGTATTTTTCAACCAATTCGGCATATATCTCCCCGCAAAATAAGCCTGAACATTAGGTGTTGTTTGCCTTATCTTGTCCCAACACTCCTCTAAGAACCATTTTATGCCTTGTTCGTTTGGATGCCAATTCATACTCCCAATATGGAATATCGTATTCTTTTCTTCTAATACATCTGACAATAATTCTGGCGGATTCATTCCGAAAGGAATACCCTTACACTTCTTTCTAAGACCATTTTCTCTGAAATACTCCGCATCTACCTCCGTTACAGGACTTACAGCATCGTAATCATTAATATGATTCAATTCATAATATTTAAGAGTCAATGCCAAATGTTTGATATATCCACGCTTAAAAGGTGTTTTCGTAGCTTTATAAATTCTTTCCCATATTTTATGCTCTATATTTGGTGCTCGAAGGACAATCTTCGCATTAGAAAATCTTCGCATTATAGGAAGATAAGGTGTAAGAAAGATGCTTTCAACTTGAATTATATCAAAATCCTCTGCTTTCAATATTTCAACAAGCTTTCTCTTCATTTGCTCATTGATAAAACGCTTTACATGATAACTCTCTCCACACAAATACGCTACAAGTGCTGGAATAGGTTTTATATCTAAATCAACAAAAACTGTTTCAAACTTAGTTTTCTCAACATATTCCACAGGTAATTTATCAACCCTACAAGGGTGTTTCTTAGAGTGAAAACTTAATACCTTAACTTCGTGTCCATTATTTATCAATCCTTCTGTTACATAATGCATTCCCATACTTCCGCCATCTAAGGCTGGGAATGGTGGTTTGTAGCAAAATTGGAGTATCTTCATTTCTTCTTTTTATATATTTTTTTAATTTTATTTACTAATTTTTCTACGGCTTTACTCCATGCCTCTGCATTCATTATTCCTGCATCGGTAGTTGATTTTGTTGTAAGGAATAATCCTACGGGTAAGAATATGAAAGTAGAAAGCCACATACCAACCCAAATCGGTATTTCTTCTTCTCGTGCTGCATTTTCTCCCATTGTCCCCACTATGTAATAGATAATAAAAGCCAACGCCGAAACAACTATCGGCATTCCTAAGCCTCCTTTTCTAATTATCGCACCAAGCGGAGCTCCAATAAAGAAAAGAATTAAACAAGCAACTGAAAGAGTAAATTTCCTATGAAGTTCTATTTCATGACGCCTTATCATATCTTCCTCACTCTTTAAATTCAAAATATTAGAACTTATTTCGTGAGAAAATAGCTCTACCTTACTATGTGTAATCTGCTCCAATTCTCTTTTTTTATCCTCAGAAAGAGAAGAAAGCTTAGTATAAAAGTCATCTTGAAAAGAATTTGCTCCTGTATTCAAATCAAAATTAGCTTTTGATATATGATTTATATTTTCTTTTATCGTATTTTCTCTCTTATGTAAAGTGTCCAAATTTCTATTCAAGGCTTTTATATCTAACATCTTATAATGCCCCTCATATCTATCTTCCTCAGCTTCTTGATATGCAAAATCTGAAATATCAAACCTTAAAATCTGTTCATTAAAGTTCAATCGCATTAAAGGACGTGAATGAATATTCAACCCATCTATGTCTTCATCAAAAGTATATCCTGAATAAAGATGAAAAATAAGAGTATTACCGTCAGGCGTTGCATACATCTGCCCACTATCAGCAATAGTTACATTGACATTTCCTAAATCCTTTGAATGATTATAAACAATTATATCCTTCATCTTGCGACCTTCCTTGTCCTTACTGCCAATTCTTATGGTGTAATTCTCTATTTCGGAATAAAATTGATTAGGTTTGATATTCAAAGTAGGCTTTTTAGTCTTCACCTCATACATAATTGTCCTCAACTTCATATTTGCAGTAGGAATTACCTTATTTGAGAAGAAAAAAGCCATAATTGAAAGCAAAACAGACATAACAATAAGAGGACGTAATATACGCCAAAGCGAAACCCCTGCTGCTTTCATTGCAACAAGTTCATACTTCTCACCAAAATTCCCCATTGTCATAATAGAAGCAAGTAGTAATGCCAAAGGAAGTGCCATAGGTACAAGCGTAGCACAAGCATATAAAACAAGTTCTAAAATAACTTCAAAACCCAATCCTTTACCTATTATTTGTTCTATTTGTTTCCAAAGAAACTGTAAAAGGAAAACAAATAACGATAAGGAAAAAGTCATTAACAAGGGTCCTAAATATGATTTTATTATTAGCTTATCTAACTTTTTCACACTACAAAAATACAACAATTTTCTTAATGAGAGAAAAAATAGAAAAAGAGCTAAATTATTCCCACGTTTATTCCCACAAAGTCTCTTCTTTTATAGTATCAAACACTATTTCATAACCATAAGATTTGAAAACTTTTGCAACGAAAGCTTGTTCCTTAGGCGTAATAGGCAACTCGCCTCTTCTTTTCTTGTAATAGTAGTTATTTCCAAAATAACTAATTAAATGCTTACGCATTTCAACAATATCTTTCGCCCTTACATCTTCAAAAGAGCCCTTCATTCCGTAAGCAATTTTCGCTTTTCTGTTTTCAATGTAATACTTACAATTTGTTTCATTGTACTTTGCAGGATTTACCGTCCTAAAAGTATTAGCAGTTTCAAGACTTATAAGCCCAACATTATATCTAAGACATTTTTCTGCAAAAGAACACTTATCGTTTAAGCAAACGATAAAAAGTTCAGGCTTATTTTCAATATTGATGTCAGAATTTTTCATATTACCTCCTTATTTTTGATATAAACGTCAAAGATAGAAAAAAAGTTTGATATGTTAGAAAATTTTTACTTCAAAGAAGTAGAAGTTCTACCTTAAAGAAGTAGAGACTCTA
Organism: uncultured Bacteroidales bacterium; assembly: GCA_937901525.1. Taxonomy (GTDB): domain Bacteria; phylum Bacteroidota; class Bacteroidia; order Bacteroidales; family P3; genus Onthomorpha. Next base: position 17,670 of record CALDHX010000087.1, on the reverse strand, counting down.
CTTCTTTAAAGTAAAAAAATAAAACAAAGAAAAAAAAGAGAGCAATCAAATAATTTTAATTGCTCTCTTGTATTTATTTCGTTTTTTTATTTGCTATCCTTTATACAAATCATCTTTTCCTATTGTACCGACAAGTGTGTCGTAATATTCTTGTGATTTTATGTATTTTAAGGTTTCTTTTGTTTTAACAAGTATTTCTTTTATTTCTGTTTTCTTTTCTTCTGGCAAATTAACTGCTTCATTCAATAAATCGCTTATGTATTTTTGATGACCTTGCCATAGAGCTATGTCGCTTACGTGTTTGTTTCTTAAACGTTCTGCATACCAATTGCTCTTCAAAAGATATTCTTGTGTAAACATTTCTCTTATTTCTGGTGAAGATAGAGTCTTTCCTTCATATTCACCGTATGCCATAATATGTAATATTGCTTTCAACGGAGGAATTGCTCCTTCTACGCTTCCGTCTTCAAAATACATCTTAGCAACTCTTGCTTGATTGTCTGTTATGTTTCTTACTCCATCAACAAACTCTTTCATACTTTGCAATTCTGGTTTAAGCATTTCGTTAGTAAATACAACATTTGGATTTTCAAATACTCTTCCAAAATAATTATGTATGAATTTTTCTGTTACTCTATATCCTAAAACAGAGGCTTTCACTTCTTTACCTTCGTAAGTAAAGTCATTTATTTTTTCAAAATAGTTATTTTCTATTAAGTATTTAGGATTTCTTTCTTCTGTTGAAAGTCTTGACCAGATTTCTGGCATTAATAAACTTATATCGTGATCTACGCGATATTTACTTCCGATATAACCTGCTGGTGTTGTAAATCCATCATATCCTGTTAGGATAAATGAAATCAAAGCATTATTTAAATCTGTTACAGCACACAATGCGTTGAATGGTCCTTTTGTTAACGCTCCTTCTGAGCCTGCTCCTGTTGTTGAAGGGCTTTTTCCTGTTAGCGAACAAATGAAGTCCATGAACAATTCTGGCAATTCTTGGTAGTGAATAGGGTTATAAACTGCAAGAGGTAAGATTCCATCTTCTGCTCTATTGTTTCTTCGTCCTGGAAGCACAGAGTTTACTGGAACATATAATGGTTGTCCTTCTGGTATTCTTCTTGCAAGACGCATTCCTACTTCTGCAATATATTTTTCTTGTGGGAAAATCAAATCGTTTCTTGTTTGAAGATAACGAACGTTCTTTGATGGTTTGCCATCTACAAGTCTTGGATTAGCCGATGATACAAAGTATTTGCTTTCTTTGTCATTTACCATTGATTCTATTAGATTACGCATTGGTTGTGTAAACTTATCAAAGTTGATTACATCTTCTGTCATTTCCACTGCGTCTTCTTTTGTTAGAGGTTCATAGTTAGAAATGAAGGTGTTTTGTGTTGATAGGTCTAACTCAGCTTTTTTGTCGTATCCTCTTATTACTGCATCATCTGGTCTTTGGAAAAATCTGTATTCGCAGTTTTCTACTATTTTTACGCTTAATTTTCCTTCTACTTTTCCTATGTTTGATAATAATTTTGTAGGCACTACGGTTGATGCACTTATGTCATCTTCCATTTGTATTTTGTCTGAGTGTACAAAATCTTGTCTTAGTTTGAATGTTCTCCAAGTTCCGTTTTCTTCAAAACCTACTCTTAGGTATCTTGCGTATATCTTTTTGTCTTCAAATTTCAATTCATTGCCTGGTGTACCATTAAGAATATCTACGTTGAAGTATTTTTTCCAATCTTCTCCCCATTCTTCTTTATAGAATCTCTTGATAATAAAGGCTATTCCTTTGATGTATTGTGGTAGGCTTCGCAACCATTCGTTGTAACTTTCTGTGTATTCTTCGCTTGGTGTTAATAGTTTGATTACACTTCCCATACTTCTTCTGCTACATAAGAAGCTTCTGCTGTATGGTATTGCATCGTGATTTTCATATCGTTTTGAATAATCGAAGTTTATTATTTCTTCTACTTTTGCAAAATCGCTTTCAAAATCACTTACAAAGAATGGTCCACCAAGTATCGCATCTGAAATGGATTTTGAGATTTCTGATTTTCCTCCTCCACTGACTGTGCATGGTTTATGACAGAATAATCCATCTCCAAGTGTTTCTATCAAACGATAATTCAATGCTCCCGAATAGCTTTCCATTCGGAATTTACTTCCGTTTGGTAATATGTATATACGATTAGGCAATAATTTTAATTTATGTTCGCCTGCTTCGTTTTTCCACTTGATTTCTTGTGTTGGAACATAGAAGTTTGCGTTTTCTGGCAAGTAATATATGTGAGAGAAGTTTTTATCTACTCCGTAGCCTTCTTCTTTAAATTCAATGAAAGATTGACAGTTTTTCTTTACGTCTTCAAATGTGTTTCGAACTTTCATTGGATTTGCAAAATAAGTGTCTCCTTGGTTATATCCCGGGAATACTAAGGCGCCTCCTGCGTGTTCTTCTTCTGCATTTCCATATATATTTGCAGAATAACTCATCATTGTTTTTACTTCTTTTTTGGAATATCCAAAATAGTTATCGGCTATTACTGTTGCTATTATTCCTTCGTCTGTTCTTACGCAAAGTTTGAAGCTTTGTCCATCATTGTATAGTTCATTTTCTTCACTCCAACACATTCCGTCTTTCTTTTGACGTTCTGTTGCCTCTGAAATGTGAGGTAATCCACATTCTTTTTTGGTTAATTGTGTTAGTTGTGGTGCTAATATTATACAACCTGTGTGTCCTGTCCAATGATCTACGTCTAAGGCTGAATCATTTATGATGTGATATGGACTTCCTCCGTTTCCAAATATGCTTTCTACAAAGTCTAAGTTGCTAACAAGTGAACCTGGTGTGAAGAATCTTATTTCCATATTCTTTCTTTCACTTACACCTTCTACTTCTGGTAAAATTGTTGGCTTTAAAAGCAATGAAACCATCAAGCGAATTGGTGTTTCTGTTTGAGATGTGTATGGTAATTCCATAACTTCTCCTGTTTCTGCAAAGGCTCTGTGGAATATATATTTAGCTACTTCTATTGGAACTGCTTTTTTGTCGTTTGGTATTGGTAATCCTCCTTCTGCAACGTGGAATACTCCTTTTGTTGTTCGTCTATCGTTTTTAGGATTATGCAATACTCCTTGTTTTACTCTGTAAGATGTTACGTATGTTGATTTATATTCATCTACTCCTTTTGGCAAGGATAATTCTCTTGCTATTCCGTAAGTGTCTAAGGTGAATGTTCTTAATGGTATTTTAATATCTGGAACGCTTTTTACTGAGGCAAAATATCTATTCAAGAAATTTTGTATTCTTGCATCTGCTGGGCATAGGTAGTTATCGAAAAGTGCTTCTCTTTCTTTGTAATTAGAAAGTAAGCCTTTCAATATTCTCATAAAATTCTGTTCCGATTCTTCTATATCATCACTATCCATATCAACTCCCATCGCTGCTAAACGAAGAGAGATATATTGTTGTACGTATTCTCTTGTTGATTTTAGTTTGTCTTCTGGAATAACGCCTAATGTATCTTTTAATGTCTCTTTTAAGTCTTCCATTTTTATCCAAATTTATTTCAAATTGCAAAGTAACAAAAAAACGCTGAAATAAAGTAAAGATTTTTTGTTTTTTTTCTTTGATTTTTTCAATTTTTTCAAAGAAAAAAATAAAAAAAGCTAAGACTTTTTTTAGTCTTAGCTTTCCTATCATTTTTAATTACTTAACTACTTCTTTTCTTTGAATTTACTAATTTGTGTTTTCAAAGCATCTATTGCTAACATTACGGCTTCTTCAAATGTGTCTGCTTGTTTTGATGCGAATAAGTCGTTACCTGAAATTTCAACTCTTATGTCTGCTATTTTATTATTATCAGACTCTGGTTTATCAACTTTCAATGTAACTTCTGCTCCAAGTAACCCTGAGGCTTGTCTTTCAAGTTTTGAAACTTTGTCATAGATAAAGTCTTCTAACTTTTGATCCATCTTGAATTTTACTGATTTAACTGTAATATTCATAACTCCTCCTTTTTTAAAAGTTTATTAATTATTCATCTATTTCTGCACTTGGATGTGCTTGTTTATAGGCTTTTTTCAATTCTTCTATTGTCGTATGTGTGTAAACTTGTGTTGAAGCTATTGTTGAATGACCCATCAATTCTTTAATCGCCATTAAATCTGCTCCTTCTGTGAGTGTGTTAGTTGCAAAGCTGTGTCTTAGTGTGTGTGGTGATGCTTTACTTGTCGCTTGCAATGAAGCTACTTCCTTGCATACGAAAGAATATAATTGTTTCTTGCTCATAGGTTCAAATCTATTGTTTACAAGAAACGCATTTGTTGTTATATTGTTTTCTCTTTTTAAATCTATGTAGTTTTTTACTCTTTCCATTATTTCTGCATGGACAGGGATAAGTCTTTCTTTTCTTCTTTTTCCAAGAATTCTTATTTCCAAACCTTCAAAATCAATATCTTCTTCACACAAATCTAATAATTCTGATTGACGTATTCCGGTTGAATATAATAATTCTAAGATTAAAGAATCTCTTACTCCAATAAAGGATTTATCTTCACTTCTACTTTTTAGTAATCCTTCCATTTCATTGGCAAATACATAATCTTTCACATTTTTATGTATTTTTGGAGCAACAATTTTTAGCATAGGATTATTTTCTACAAATCCTGCTCTTGTAAGATAATTAAAATACAATCTTATGCAAGCTACTTTTCTTCCTATACTACGATTTGATACTTCACTTTGTTTTAACGACACCATCCATACGCGAACCATAGATGATGTTACCTCTAATTCGCTATCAACTCCACACTCGTTTTTTATGATTTTAGCAAATTGAGTTAAATCATTCAAATAAGCTATAATTGTATTACTAGAATAGCCTTTTTCGTTTCTTAGATATTGTTCAAAATTATCAAAATTCATAATTGAAATTTTTAAAAAAAAAGCTCACACACAAGTTGCAAGCTTTTTTTTTGTTTTACAAAAACTATTTATCCATAGCTTCTCTTTGCAACTTTTGGATATAAATAGCTTTTAATTTACGATCTCTTGCTACTACTGAAGGTTTAGTGAATTTTTGTCTGTTTCTTAATTCTTTCACAACACCTGTTTTTTCAAATTTTCTCTTTAATTTTTTTAAAGCTCTTTCGATGTTCTCACCTTCTTTAATAGGAACAATAATCATAATTAATACCTCTTTCTTTTTTAATTGTTAATAAATATGTAAATTACAATGCAAAATTAATAAATTTATTTTCATCTACAAAATTTTATTTAATTTTTCTCTTATCCATAACGGACATTGATGTGGTTTTCTTGTCTTTTCGTCAATGAATGCCAATAAATTATAGCCCTCACATAAAACCTCTTCTTTTTCTTCTTTAATTCTTATAACTTTATAACAAAATTTAATTTTAACAACAGGTGTTTGTTCTAATGTTGTCCTTATAATCAATTCTTCATCAAAGAATGCAGGTTTTATATATTTAGCATATTGTTCTATTAGTGGCATCATTATTCCTTCATCTTCCATTGCCTTATAACTAACACCTAAATGTCGCATTAGTTCAACTCTTCCCATTTCAAAATAACGAAAATAATTACTATTATGTACTACTCCCATCTTATCAGTATCCACATAATTTACTCTAAATTTATAATCAAAAGAAACTGCCATAATATTTCATTTTAACAAAAAAGAGAGCCTTGCGAAAGCAAAACTCTCTTTTTGTAGTTATAGTTTATATAATTATAACTTGATAATACCTTTTTCTATTGAGTTGTTCAAACACGCCATCAATCCTTTTTTATTGATTGTACGCATTCCTGCAGGTGTAACTTTTAAAGTAACCCACATATCTTCTTCTGGAAGATAGAACTTTTTAACTTGAAGATTTGGATAAAATCTTCTTTTAGTTTTAACGTTAGAGTGAGAAACTCTATTTCCTGTCAATACTTTCTTTCCTGTTATTTCACAAATCTTTGCCATCTCTATATTGTTTTATTTTTTATTCTTACTTTTCAAAACGAGTTGCAAATTTCGCACTTTTTATTGAATTGACAAAACTTTTTTGAATTTTTATTTGTTTTTTTTATCTAGCGAATTTAAAATTCTTACCTAAATATATAGCTTCGCTACCTAAACCTTCTTCAATTCTCAATAGTTGGTTATATTTACAAATTCTATCTGTTCTTGATGCAGAACCTGTTTTTATTTGACCTGTGTTCAATGCAACTGCTAAATCTGCTATTGTTGTATCTTCAGTTTCACCAGAACGATGGCTCATAACTGCTGTATATTTATTTCTATAAGCAAGATTAACTGCATTTATTGTTTCAGTTAATGAACCGATTTGATTAACCTTAACTAAGATAGAGTTTGCAACATTCTTTTCAATTCCCATTGCTAAACGAGCAGGGTTTGTAACAAATAAGTCATCTCCTACTAATTGGATTTTTCCACCTAATTCATCAGTAAGAGTTTTCCAACCTGCCCAATCATCTTCTGCCATAGCATCTTCTATTGAAATAATAGGATATTTATTTACCCATTCTTTCCAATAAGCAACCATTTGATCAGGAGTTAATTTATCACCTGTTGATTTATGTAAGTGATATACATTTTCTTCTGGTAAATAATATTCACTTGATGCTGGGTCTAATGCGATATAAATATCTTCACCTGGTTTATATCCTGCTTTTTCTATTGCAGTAAGAATAACTTCTATTGCTTCTTCGTTAGAACCTAAATTAGGAGCAAAACCTCCTTCATCTCCAACGTTAGTTGAATAACCTTTTGCTTTCAAAACAGCTTTTAAGTTATGGAAAGTTTCAGCACCCATTTGAAGAGCGTGAGAGAATGATGTTGCTCCAACAGGCATTACCATAAATTCTTGAAAATCTATGCTATTGTCTGCGTGAGAACCACCATTTAATATATTCATCATAGGAATTGGAAGTGTTCTTGCATTTACTCCACCAATATATCTATAAAGTTCTTGACCTGTTTCCATAGCAGCAGCTTTTGCACAAGCTAATGAAACACCTAATATTGCATTCGCTCCTATTTTGCTTTTATTTGATGTTCCGTCTATTTCAATCATACGTGCATCAATTGCAGATTGATCAGCAACTTGCATTCCACGTAATTCATCTGCTAATGTTGTATTAACATTTTTAACAGCTTGCAAAACGCTTTTACCTAAGAAATAACTCTTATCTCCATCTCTTAATTCGCAAGCTTCATGTACTCCTGTAGAAGCTCCAGATGGCACAGCTGCTCTACCAAACGCACCTGCTTCTGTATAAACTTCAACTTCAACCGTAGGGTTACCTCTTGAATCGAGGATTTGTCTTGAATGAATTCCAATAATTTGAGACATCTCTTTTTCTCCTTTAATTAAAAAATTATAATCTACTAAAAAATCAACTGCAAAAGTAATTATTTTTTCTAAAAAACGAAAACTATTAATCACTAATTTTCGTTATCATACAAAAACTTGTAATATTTTAATCCTGTATCTTCGTCCTCGCCTTGTTCTATTCTATTTCGCGAACCATGAATATAGACTGTAAAATTTTTATCTAACTTCAAAATACTACGAAAACCTCTTTGACCTTTTTTGAAGGCCTGTTCCGAAATCGTAAAGTTATCTGTAAAATCCATTTCAAAGTCTTTTTCATAATTATTCTTATAATCTTCAAACCTTTCTTGAAGTTCGCTATTTCCTATAACGTTTTCGGCATATTTATTCACATCAAACTGCTTATACTCTTTCATATAGTCGGCAGTCTTAGTTAATAATTCTGCTTGATCAGCCTTACTCATTTCATATTCCGAAGGCAAAAACTCTGTAACAAAGCCTCTACAAAGATTTATTGCATGTTCAGTATTAAAATAAGAATCGTGTCTTGCCCTAAGACCTAAAAAACCATCTGTCCAATAAGCAGCCTCACCACCTTTATTTGAAACATCTACAACAGTTGCAACAAAACCATCTTCTGCCTCTTTATTAAAGATAATACAACCCTTATCCAACTTATTAATATTAATACCACTCTCACTTTCTATTTCAAAACCATCACCCTTTGGAAAAACTTTCAAATAAGTCTCTTTATTTTCCGATTTAAATATACCTATAGCATCAACAACATCACCATCAATAAAACACTGAGAAAGATAAGTAATATACAATTCACCAGATTTGATATTAGGGTGTTCACTTACCTCATAAAGCGATTGAGCCAACCTCACGCTTTGAGAATACAGTTCATTCTTGTCAGCAAACACATCTTTCACACACTGATAAACCAAATTATGTTCTACTCCTGCTTCCGAAAAAAGATGATAAGTTTGAGGAGATTTAAAATTTGAAGTAAAATACTTTAACAACACCCCACCTATTTCTCCATGAATCATAAAAGGAGCAGGAGAAATCTTCAAAGGTTCATTATTAGTTTTATTTCCTATTCGATGAACCACCATTTTTTCTATCACTGCATCATCACAAGTAATCATAACTATTCCCCTCTATTATATTTATTCCACTTAATTAAGTTCTTATTATAACTTTTTATAAAATACTTAAACCATTTATCCTCTCCATACTTATCCATCATTCTATTTGATTGAGCAATCTTATCATTTCTCTTACTTTCCGCCAAAGACATCATCTTACCTAATTGTTTTTGTATTTTTTTTGTATGACGAGACTTATAACCAAAATCCTTTAAAGCAGCCAAAGCCTCAACCCCTTGTTCATATTGACGATACTTCATCAAATTTTCAATAGTACTAACAGCCAATTCATCACTTCCAAACTCATAAATAATCTCTCTAATAGGTTTATGTTGCACACTCATTTCCCTTAGGCTATGCAGAATATAGAAATTCTCTAATGCAGCATATTCTTTCAAATACTTTGCAGTATCACCTTGCAACAAAAGTTCATCAACACTTTCTTTTGTTTTCACATATTCCAAAGGCTGTTCAATTTGTCTTTTCAAAGCCCTTAATCTTTGCTTATTCAACTTACATTCACTACTACCCTTTATCTGCATACCTATATTTATGTATTCTTCAGCCAAATAAAAATCATTTTTTCTAATACAATCCAATATATTATGCACCATTACATCAACCTCTTCTTGTTTCTTTTGACAAACCCTTTGATCTATAGCCCTAAGATAATTATTCATTATTTTAACCACAACACTATCGTTTTTCATATTATATTTCGACAGCATTTTTTCAGTAACATCCACCAAACTATCAGCAGTTAAAATATCATCTTGAAAAATAGCATACTCAGCCTTATGCATTCTTTTAGCAGTTACCTCTCTTATAGCAGAAATATTTGTAGAGCCAATATTTTTTGTAGATTTAATAGAAGGCAAAGCATTTGTTTTTTCTAAAACCTCAACAGCCTTTTCATAATTATTAACCTTTACATAAACAAACTTATCTTCTATTTCCTTGATTTCTTTTTCAACATTTGCAGTTGTATCTTTTACAAACTCAGGATACTTATCTGCATAACCAGTATTAGGAGCTGCATTTTCCAAAGAATCCAAAACCGGATCAGTTGTATTAGTTGTACCCTGCATCATAGCAATTTGCTTCAAAATACCAGTCTCATAATCACCTCCTACCATAGAAGCCAATTCCTTTGCCTTATGAATAAGATCTATTCTTGCCTCATTATTCTTTGCTTCAACCAAACCCTTTGCAGTAGCAAGATAATTTTCAACCACAATCTTAACCATATCATCAAAATCAGAAGTATCCGATATTTCGCCCCTATTTCTTTGCAAATAATCATAAGTATTCATTAAAAAATCACCAGCCACCTTTGTCTTTTGCTTATCAACAGCAGTTTTTGCAACCTTTATATGATCCTTATATATACCATTCTTACAAATACTAATATTTTTATCTATCAAATTAGGCTTACAAATATTCAACACATCATTTTTACAATAAGACTGCAACTGCAAAAGAATTTCCTCCGCATCAGAATACTTACCCTCTTTAACAAAAGCCAAAGAAGCAATAATATTCTTATCATAAGTAAAGGTCAAAAGATTCTTACAAAGCAAGCTCTCCTCTTGATTAATAGTAGTATCATTTAAAATACGAATTAACCTATCCGTTGTCTTACTTACCTGAAACGAATCCAAACTTATCTTAGCCAACTCATAATTTGCCATTACATTCATTGAATCAGCCTCAACACTCTTCAACAAATAATTATACGCCTCTTGCTTTTTATTATTCAAATTAGCAAAAACAGCCTTTTTATAATACCAATCACTCATTCTTGGTATCATAAACTCAACTATTTCCCTATTTTGCTCAATAAGAAGTTTAAGTTCAAGACTTTTAGCATAAACATCATTATCAAAATTATTAACCTCTTGTTTTTTCACAAACGACTCTGCCTGCTCTAACTGATACTTATAAGCCGGCATCAAATCAAAATTCTCACTACTTATAGAAGAAATAGTTTTAATGTGTTTATTATACTGAGAAATAACATCTTTTTTTGTAGAAGGCGACAAAACCTGAGCCGAAAGTCCACAAAAAGCAAGCATAAAAACTACAAATGCAAATAATCTTTTTCTATTCATATCAACATATTTTAGTTCGCAAAGTTAAGAAAAAAAATTCTTTTACTTATTTTTATTGTATCTTTGCCACGTTTTTAATAATAACGAAAATGAAGAAAAATAATTACACTCTAATACTAAGTATTTGTGCAATAACACTTAGCGTTTGCGCAATAAGCCTTAACTTTTTCATAATGGCAACACACAAACCAGACGATGAACAAGTATATAAAGACGCAATAAAAAGCGAATTACATAATTTTTCAGCACCATTACCTAAGGAATTAACATTTTGTGGACAAGAAGTACCCTTAGACAATATTTTTGTAAGAGAAGCACTCGATAGAGAATTAACCTCAATAATGTATCAACACGGAACAACATTCCAAATCCTCAAAAGAAGTTGGAGATTCTTTCCCGAAATAGAACAATACCTTAAAGAATACGGAGGAGAAGACGATTTAAAATACTTAGCCGTAGCAGAAAGTGCATTATCAGACGTAGTTTCCCCTGCAAAAGCAGCAGGATTTTGGCAATTTATGCCAAAAACAGCAAAAGAATACGGACTTGTAGTAACAGAAGAATGGGACGAAAGATACGATTTAAAGAAAGCAACACGAGCTGCCGTAGAATATCTAAAATCCTCTTACACTCGCTTTGGAGATTGGGCATTAACCTGTGCTGCATACAACTGTGGCGAAGCCGGAGTAAAGAGACAATTAGAAAAACAAGAATGCAAAGACTATTGGGGCTTAAACATAAATCGCGAAACCTCACGTTACGTTTACAGAATCCTTGCCTACAAAATCCTAATTGAGAATCCACAACAATATGGCTTTTACGTAAGAAAAAAAGACTGTCATCAACCATTAATTTGCGACACAATCACAATAGATTCCACAATAACAAATATGCAAGCCTTTGCAAAAAAAATGGATTGTCCATACAAATACTTCAAAACCCTAAACCCACAAGTAAGAAGCGACAAATTAACAAACCCAAACAAAAAGAAATACACATTTAAGATTATTTCAGAAGAAAACCTCTCATACTCCAACGCCTTAGAGCAAAACAATCTAACAGACAATACCGACTATTTAGAATAAACAACTAACTTTTGAAAATTTTATACACATAACTATAAGATTGATTCATAGAATCAGTCTTTTTTTCTGCACGCTCAATTGCCATTTCCAACTTCCCATCAGCACAAAGCTTTTCCACCCAATCCTTATTCTTAATATATTCTTTTTCTTTTAATTTACTTATTACACTTTTTCCATATTTATCCTTATCAAAATATGATTCCATACATTTTAAAGGTTCTTTTAAACTCTCGCAATTTAGAAATAAGCTTTTATCATCTTCAAAATGCAACAAAAACCAATATTCTATACTTGGCATACTTGGACAAAGAACTACTTTTCCTTTATTTATATACTCTCTAATTCCATCTACAAACTTATTATGATTTGTTTGGTTAGTAACATCGTCATAAATAGTATCCCAATCAAACACGCAGAAAATTTTTGCATCATTATGATTTTTTAAAATCTCACTTATTCGTTTTGGAAACTCTTTTGTGTAATTAGATTCTTTACCAAAATATTTCGGTTCAATATTAAAAGAAGTTCCTTTTATAGTATTTATATGTTGAAAATAATATCGCTCAGTATTTTTACCACCACTAATAATAAAAGGTAATAAAGGAAGCAAATCTCTCGTTCCTTCCTTATGAGAAATACCTATTTCCCCTTCAAAATATTTTGGTTGCTTAATTTCCTCTGCTAACTTTCTTTCCATATCTACTTCATTGTAGCACCAAAACGTTTATATCTATAAGCTTCTCTTATAGAGGAAAGTTTATCAATTCCCTTAAAATCGATCAATTTATACAAATCAGAAACTCCTGCTTCATTTTTTTCAACAAAATAAACAGAATCTTTTCTAATTAAATCATCAACCAAATCCAACAAACTATCATTATGAGTTGTAACCAAGAGTTGCGAAGTTGAATTTGCCTTTAAAAATTCAAACAATGCCTTTTCCAACAACTTATTATGAAGAGAAGTTTCTATTTCATCAATCATTAAAAACTTATTTTCTTTGATTGCTTCATAAATAACGCTCTCCAAGCCAAATATTCTTAAAGTACCCATTGATTGTTCAGTTTTATTTAAATAATACTTTTCTGAACCATTTTCATTTTCAACAGTATGTTCAAATATCGTTTTAGAAAAACTACTATTTTCTGGAATTTCAGATTTAATACCTGTAACATTAAAGTCAGCTCCATTCAAGAAATCAACAAGATAATTAGATAAATCAGAATTTTCCGACAATCTTCTTTCCGCAAAAAGAGTTAAAGCTATATCAGGGAAAACAGGCTCCAAGATATATTGCATTAGCCAATCTTTTGCCGCATCAATCATTGGCAAACTAACATTTGCTTGACGTCTTGCAACAAAAAAAGAAATATTTTTCAAACAGTCCAATTTAATTTTTTCTTTTGCCGTATCACCAACACCCCTCCATTCTTCACTATCAGCAAAATCAATAGCAGATAGATTATTTTCAATTCTTCTTTCAAAAAGCAACACTTGTTCTAAGCCTCTAAAATAAGAAAGACTTTCTTTCAAAACTTCTTTTTTATTTAATTCCAAATAATAAGAATACTTCGTTTTTTTAACATAAAACGTTAATTCAAATTGTGTATGATTAGTTAAAGACCCTCTATCTAATTTAAAAGGAGTAACCTCAGTTCCCACATCAATATCCCTTGGATTATAACGCAAAAAGTAGGCTAAATATCTTAAAGCCTTAATCAAATTACTTTTCCCCGAAGCATTGTAGCCATAAAGCACTCCAAATCTTAGCAATCTTGTATTTTCATCAATTTGAACTACTTGACTATCTTCTGCAAATTTATCTTCTGAGGCTAAAAAACTCAAAGTAACTTCATCTTTAAAAGAAAGGAAATTTTTAATCTTTATCTCTTGTATCATAATATCAAACAAACTCTTATTAGACTACAAAAATACAACAGAAAGTAGTATTCACAAAATAATAAGAATAAAAAAAACGCTGACAGATTAAATCTATCAGCGTTTCGTTTACGTGGTGTCACCAGGAATCGAACCGGGGACACAAGGATTTTCAGTCCTTTGCTCTACCAACTGAGCTATGACACCATTTTTGCCGTATTTGCGTTTGCAAAGATATAACATTTTTTTATTCCTACCAAATATTTTTGCATTTTTTTCGTAACTTTGCAGAGAAAAACATAAAAACACTATGAAATTTTACACAAAAGAAGACAAATTATTTGAAATGATATATTCGGATTATCAATTACTTAATATCATTTCACGTTTTGGAATGAATTTAGGCTTTGGCGAAAAAAGCATTGAAGAAATTTGCGAAGAAAACAACATAGATTGCAACACTTTTTTAGCAATAATCAACTTCACAAAGAACAATGGTGAGAATATTTGGCACTTAAATGAAATTTCTCTTCAAACCCTTTGCGATTATTTAAAGCAATCACACTCCTATTACTTAGACTTCCTTTTACCAACAATAAGACGCAAACTAATAGAAGCAATCGGAGCCTTACCAGAGAATGAAGTTGCGAGTCTAATTCTAAAATTCTATGACGAATACTGCATTGAAGTAAAAAAACACCTTAAAACAGAAGACAAAGAAATATTTCCATACGTAGAAAAGCTAATAAGAGGAGAAATTATTCCAGCAAACAATTACACAGAAGACATAACAGCCCTTCATCGCCGTCCATTAGCCCAAAAACTCTCGGAATTAAAAAAGCTAATCATAAAATACTTTAAAAGCGACAATAATAACTATTTAATAAACTCAGTACTTTATGACATATTCCTTTTAGAAGAAGACCTAATCTCTCACAGCAAATTAGAAACCAAGCTATTTTTAGAAGAAATCAAAAAATTAGAAAACAAATACAAAGAAAATCCGTCCTTAGTCCTTAAAAAGAAATCAGAAAACGACACCTTGCTAAGCGAAAGAGAAAAAGACGTAATCATTTGCATAGTAAAAGGCCTATCAAACAAAGCAATTGCCGAAAAACTCTTTATTTCTATAAACACAGTAACGACACATAGAAGAAACATTGCAAAAAAACTAAACATACACTCCTCAGCAGGACTTACAATCTATGCAATAATGAACAAACTCGTAGATATAAAAGAAGTAAAAATGTAAAAAAATAAAGGAGCTCCCGAAAGAGCCCCTAACGTTGTTTTAGTCGTTTGTTTATTATTATGTTTTTTTATTTCACAACAATTTTTTGAGTTTTACTTGCTGTTTTGCTAAAAGCCTTTACAAGATAAGCACCCGCAGAAACATTATTTAACATAAAGTTTCTATCTTTTGTAGCAAACACCTTTTGACCTAAGGCATTGTAAACCTCAATTTGCAAATCACTTTCCAAAGTTTCTATATTAATATTACGATTATCGTTATAGATATTCACTTGCAATTCTTCTGCTTCTCCAAGTGAAAGCGATTTCTTTATCAAGACTTTGAAACGATTAGCATTTTCTCCTGCTATAACATTTGTTGCATATTCCACACCTTCGTTTAAGTCTATTGTTTCTTCTCCATCAATAAGGCTTAACGAATATCCTTCCGGAATATAATTAGCTTTAAATTTCACTTCCTTATTTTCATAAGAACGAACATTCATTGTAGCATAATAAGGCAATGTATTTACTTCCTCTTTTACTAATGCTATGTTGTTTGTTACAAAATAAGGCTCTGTAATCTCAACAGGAGAGAATAATTTGTTAGCATCAAAAATATCATAGCCCTCATTTGCATCTTCATTTTGAGCAAACAACAATTCTATTTCCCTTTCACCTTCAAGCATTGCAAGACGCACAAACTCTCTTTCTATGCTTGCCTTTGCAGAAGAAGTACTTCTTTGAGTTGTTTTAAAGTGTGCAGTTTGACTTCCTCCATTTGCAAAATTCACAAAGAAACCTTCTGTTACATTTATCACGCCTTCTGTTACTGTTTGCCAAGTTTCACCATTTAATCTATAAGAAACCCCTCCTTGAATAGCGTTTCCTTGATCAGAAATGAATGTTGCAACATCTAATTTAAATGTATAAGGATTTGCAAGTGCCATCCAATGACCCGCATCACTACTTCCTGCAAGCGTTTTCGTTACATCAACATTTCCTGTGTTGATTTGATAAGCAGGAGTTGCAGAATAGTTGTAATTATACGAACTATAAGAAGAATTTGCATTAGGGCTATACATTCCATCGCCATAATTTGTAAAGATTATCTTATCATTTGACCAAGAATAAGCAAAAAAGCCTTCCCCTGCACTAACATTATCATTAATAGTTGCCCAAGAATTATTCCAAGCGTTAGTATTGCTGTAATCAAACAAACAAACAGAAGGATCTAAACGAGGAACAATACTTTGCAAAGCATAACCTGCAAAAGGAGCTCCAATAAAATGCCAAGAATTTTCAGAGAAAACAGGCGTTTCCACCTCAACAATTCCTAAATTATTATTACTATTAGAAGAAATCAACTCACCACCTTCTTCAATAATCAAAAGTCCATCGTTAATCAAAGTTGTATTTTCATCAAGCTCTAATTCAGAATTTAAAGTTATAGTATGATCTTTTTTAATGTATATTGTTTTACCTTCAAAGTCAATATTAGATTCTTCTCCCCAAGTTGCATTGTTATTAAACAAGCCATTTGTATTTGAAACATAATCTGCTAATGGTTCTATATTAGGGAAATATTCTCCAAAAGCATCTTGATAAGCAGCAAGACTTTGAGCAGGAACTTTCAAAACACCGTTATAAACATAAGCACTTGGATCAATGTTTTCATATTCCCATTCTTCATATCCATCCCAAGGTCCAAAAATATTGTTTCCCAAAGCAGGAGGAACTATTGAATTACAAATTATTTCTGCAATTGGCATCATTTCATTCATAGATTGCAAAGAAAAACAAACATCACCTATATACTCTAATGTACTTGGAAGAGTTACAGAAGTTAATTCATAGCAATCATTAAAGCAATTACTTCCTAATGAAGTTACACCTTCTGGGATTTCAATAGATTGTAAAGGAATAGCATAAAACATATAATCTGGAAATTCAGTCAAAGAAGAAGGTTCTTCAAAATAAACATGTTGAAATGCTGTTCCTTCAAATGTTCCACAATAACTAACATTCGCAGGAATAGTTATCTCCGTAAGATAATAACAACCTGCAAAGGCATAATCATATATTTCAGTTAAATTACTATTTTCTTCAAAAGTAATCTGCGTTATATTATATTCAGGATAATCCCAAGGACCCCCTTGAAAAGCAAAAGGTTCTATAAATTCTATTGTATTTGGAATAAAAATTGATGTTATATAATTACTATAAACTCCAAAGTCTCCACCTTGTACAGCACAATATCCTATTCCTATTACAGTATATCCTTCAACAACACTTGGAATAGTTACCGGTCCCTCGTGTTCTTGCTCAAAAGCATATACTTTTACAGTGCTTTCATCTATTACTTCATAAGTAATAGTACAACCATCTGTTGTTACTGCATCAAATCTTTCTTGTCCTACAGCTGTGAAGACAAAAAAACAAAGAATTAAACTAAAAAATAACCTTTTCATTACGCACCTCCTTTTTTTGTATTACTAATAACTGTTGCTCCTACTACCAATCCACCTAAAACGAGTAGCAATAGCGTTGCTGGTGTTATTGGTGCTTCGCTTTGGTTTGTATTTCTGATATTTGACTCTCCTTGTGTTGTAGAATTATTCCACAATGTAGGTCTTGGAGGGTTTACAAAACCATCACCAAAAGAATAACCTTCTCTTGACTGTGCCATAACGGCATTTACACATATTAGTGCAAGGATTAAAATTGCAAATTTCTTCATTCCAAAAATTTTTCCTTAAATATTAAATTTGAGGGTGCAAAATTAGTAAAATTTTACAAAAAAAAAAAAAAAAAAAACAGGAAAATTAAATAAATTAA
>CALDHX010000086.1 GCA_937901525.1 uncultured Bacteroidales bacterium | reverse complement strand
TTGTAAGGGTTTCTGCTTCGCCTCCGTTTACTTTTAGTTCGTATGTTGAGGCTGTGCCATTCCATGTGATTTCTGCTGAGGTTTGTGTTATGTTGCTTGCAGAAAGGGCTGTTGGTGCATCACATGGCTGAGGTTCAGGGTCTGGATCTGTGCCACCTTGTTCACCTACTTCTTCTACCAATACGTTATCAATAATAGCTCCTGGTTGATTTGATGTACCATCATCGTTTTTCCAAACAAGAACAAGTTTTCTTAATTCGTTTGGTGAGTTAGCTAATGTAACACTCATATTTTGTGTTCCAGAAATTTGATTAACGAAACGATAGTTCGATGTTCCTGTATAAGTATTCATTATCACATTTGGAGTGAAGTTATTTGCTCCATAGTATGCAGTGCTTGCAGGAGTGTAAACTGTGTCAACAGGCAACCAATATACTTTCAAATAGTCATAATTACTTTCTCCTACTAATGTAAGGTCAAAACTAATTCTTACTGAATCTGCTTCACCTAATTGGAATAATTTTTCCGCTACTACAACACTTGCTGTATTTGCATATCCTGCTGTTGCTCCATTATCAGAAGAAATATAAAGTTCACTGCTTGTTGCTCCTGAAGGTGTTCCTACGTACCATTTGTTTGCACATGTTCCATTTTTCAATAACCAACCGTTTGCACCTTCTTCTTCAAAGTCGCAAGAGTATGGTAATTCTGCTGATTCTTGATAAGTATAGAACATTAATGTATCTGTTGGTGCTGATTCTTCACTACCGCAATTTGTTGTTACATAAACTTGATAAGATTCTGATTGCATCAAATCTGTCAATTCTATTGTTGTTTCACTTGCCATAACCAATGAGTATTCTTCTTCACTGATTAATTTGTAATATACATTCCAAGCAGAGTGTGTTTCATCATTGTCTTGCCAAGAAATTATTGCAGAAGATTCTGTTATTTCTGATGCAACTACCGATGCTTCCACAGGTTTTGTACAAGTGATTTCTTCTCCTATTGGTTCAATCATTACATTATCAATTACAACACCTGGTTGTGTTCCTAAGCTTGTATCATTCTTCCAAACAAAAATAAGTTTTTTTAATTCGTTTGGCGAATTTGGCAATGTAACACTCATGTTTTGTGTTGTTGGAATCAAATTAACAATATGATAATTTGAAGAGCCTGTATAGTTACTGAAAATAACTCCTTCTTGGTATCCAGCACTACCATAATATGGTACTGCGTCTGCCATTGGAGTGTAAACAGTATCAACTGAAATCCAATATACTTTCAAATAGTCAGCAGAGGATTCGCCTCCTGCTTTAACATCAAAACTAATTCTTACAGAATCTGTTGTTCCTAATTGGAATAATTTTTCTGCAATTACAGTAGAACGTGTAGTTATTTCATATCCTGCTGTTGCTCCGTTGTCAGAAGAAATGTATAGTTCATTGTTTGTTGAGCCTGAAGGTGTTCCTACATACCATTTATTTGCACAATTTCCATTTTTCAATAACCAACCATTTGTTCCTTCTTCTTCAAAGTCGCAAGTGTATGGTAATTCTACTGGATATTGAAGTGTAGGAAATTCTACTATGTATGTTCCTTCTGATTCTTCTCCTTCTCCACATACTGTTGTTACATAAACCGAATATACTTCAGAAGCGACTAAATCTGTTAATTCTATTGTTGGTTCAGTAGTGTATTCAGAAAGATATTCTTCGTCAACACTTGATTTGTAATATACATTCCATGCAGAATGTGTTTCATCTGTTGGTGTCCATGAAATAGTTGCAGATGTTTGAGATATATTAGTTATTTCAACAGATGCTGGCTCAGGACGTAAACATGTTGGCAATTCATCAATGTATAGGTTATCAATATACATTGAACATGAAGTTGCATCTTGTCTTACAAATGCCAAACGATAAGTTGAAGGTAAATTTGCAAATAAGTATTCGTATTCAGCGTATGTTGTAGTTGCTGTTATTGTTCCAAGGGTTACAAAGTTTGCTGAATCTGCTATATCATCAACATCTCCGTATGTTTCAACATCATAATATTTTATCATAATATTAGGCTGAACAGATGTTGCAGAAGATACTTTTGCAAAGAATCTCATCATTGCTCCTCCTTCATGAGAGAAAACAGGAGTAATTAACCAATCATTATTTCCTAACGCATTTGAAGAACCATAAGAATAAAGAGCTCCACTTCCTTCGTAAATATAAGAAGCTGTTGTTGTACGTTTAAAGAAATATGTTGGAGTTGAACTTTCATATCCTCCATTTAAGTTTATCCAACAACCAGGTGCAGCTACGTTACTCATTCCTTCTGTTACAAATGTGTTTTCAAATCCCTCTGTAAACGGAAGTTCTGTTATGTAACCACAAGCTGTTTTAAATGTTTTTATTAATGAAGGTTGTGATTCTTCTCCTGAACAAACTGCTACTACATATACATTATAATCAGTGTAAGCATTTAATTCTGTTAATACAACCATTGGTTCTGTTGAAGAAACCATTTGATATTCTGTTGCATCTTCTGCTTTATAATAAATATTCCATGCAGTATTAGTTTCATCGGTCCAATAAACTGTTGCACTATTTGATGTAATTTCTGATATTGAATCTAATGAAGTTGGTCTTGGACATGAAACGTTTGAAATAGAAATATTATCTAATCTAACATAATAAGATGATGCAGGGTGATTAGAGTAGAATGCAAAACGATATTGACCAGGAAGTAATTCACTCAATGCAACATCGTAAGGAGTGTACTCTGTTGATAATTCAAAGCTTTGAAGCGATACAAACAAAGCTGTATCAGCTACTGATTCCATATCTTGGTTTTCATCTACACTATAATATTTTATATGAAGTGTAGAAGGTGTAGAAGAGGTATATTTTGCAAAGAACGACATTGTTTCTGTTCCTGCAATATCAAATATTGGTGTAATCAAATAATCTGATGAGCCTCCTGCTGTATAAAGTTGTGCACCATAAGTTCCTTCGTATGGATCTGTACTTGCATTTTGCCAACGATAAGAAGTAGAACCTGCATCTATGTTAAACCAACACATAGGTGCGTATGCATTAGGCGAGGTTATATTTCCTGAACGGAACCATGTTTCTGCTTCAAATCCTTCAAAGAAAGGAGTTTCTTCTGTTATTGTTATTACAGGGCAAAGAGTAGAATACAATACTTCACTTGTAAAGAAAGAAGTATCTTCCTCACAAATAGAACGAACTCTAAATTTATACATTGTTCCTGAAAGCAAATCAGAAATTTCAACTCCTTCTGTATCGGTTGTTATTACTGATTGCCATACAGTATCAAAATATCCCATATATTGTATTTCATAAGATTCTCCTGAACGTGAAGATATATTAAATGTTAAAGAGTTTTCCTCTCTTCCTTCTGCAATTAAACTTAAAGCATCAGGAGCGATACAATTAACAGGTCTTACAGAAACATTATCCACCAATACAGGAGACATAACTCCACCACCACTATCATTTCTCCAAGCGAAAACTAATTGTTGTAATGAATTATTAACAACTGCTCCATCAACAATAATACTTCCTCTTGCACCTGTTGTATCAAGGTTAAATTTAGCAACACCTCCTACATATTCAAATCCTTCTTGAACAGTTCCTGCTACAGTCCATGTAGGTGCAGCAGTAATTCCTACATAAGATTCATTCCAAGGTCTTAGGGCAACTTTAATAAAATCGTATGTACTTTCTCCTTGTACACTATAATCAAAAGAAATTTCGTATGCTAAGTTTTCATCAAATTGAATCAATCTACTTGCAAACACGTATGAAGTTGCAGAAGTGTTATCGTATGTAGAATTAGCACCTGTTGAATCAGCAACATAATCACTTACATAAAGCATACTTCCACCTTCTGCAATATTTGCAGGGTCTCCTATAAACCATCTATTGTTATAAGAATTGTTTGTTATAGTCCAATTTGCATTTTCATCTGTATTTTCAAAATCAGTAGTATAAGGAATTGTTGCAAACATATCCATACTTTCTGGTAAATTAACAGTTGTTGTAGGAGACCAACCTCCTTGACAATCATATTGTATGCTAAATGTATAAGTACTACCTTCTGTTAAGCCTTCAACTATATAAGGCATTTCTATTCCGTATGGTATAGAAATTATTGTTCCATTTTCAGGGTCATCGTTAGTAGCACCTTCTACATAAGAAACATTCCAACCTGTTGCTGCTTCATGCTCTTCGGCACTCCACGATATTGCAACAGCAGTTGAAGTACTTGCATTTACAATAGGTGCTCCAACCATATCGTTACATTCAACGTGTTCTGTTATCATAACATTGTCAATGTGAATATCATTATCGCCACCTGAAATAAGACATTCTGCATAGAAACCTACTCTAATTACTCCTGTATATCCTAATTCAGTAAGATTAAATTTCAATCTTTGAGGAATGTTTGTAAGTTCTTCTATATTTCTTTCTGTTGTTTCTTCATTAGGATTTGCTTTCCAAACTATAGCATTTTCAAAATCCCAAGTTATTCCTCCATCGGTTGAAACAATAATAGCAAATTTTTGTTGTCCGTATGTTTCCACAGGATTTGCATTACCATAATCTGTATAAGCAATATCAAATACCAAATCTTGTTCTACGCTTCCATCTCCTATGTTAATGTTTGGAGTAATCAACCAATCCTTTCTATTAGTAGATGTGTTAGCATAGTTATTTATTTTTGCGTGAGTATCGAAAACGTATGAAGAATAAGTTCCCCATGAATTAGTATAACCATACACAGTTGCACCCGCTTGAATAGAATCCCATTGTCCTTTTGCTTCTAACCAACAAGATTCAAGCTCTCCTGCAGGATATACTGTGAAGTTTTCCAAGAAAGGCACTTCATATACTTGACAATGTGTTGATACGGTCAAATTTCCTGCTACAATAAAGCCTGTTTCTGCTCCATTATCACAAACGGCAGTTACGTTAAAAACATAACCTGTACCTGATTGCAAATCTGTTAAGGTATAATAGTTATCTGTTATTTCTTCTATTATAGTCCAATCAGTAGCATTTTCTTCTTTATAGTATAATTTATAAGAATCTGTTCCTTCACTACCTTCCCATTGTAAAGAAAGTGAATTTTCTGTAATTTCTGTTGCAGCTAAATTAGTTACTCTTTCGCAAGAAGGTGCCATTTTAACTGTTACATTATCAAAGTAAACAGCACCATGAGCAATTTTTTTGTTACGAACGAAAGCTAAACGATACTCTCCTTCCAAACCAGAAAGCACAACATCTCTTTCAACATATGTAGTAGTAAGATCTGCTAATGAATCTATAAGAACAAAGTTAACAGTATCTGCTGCCGAAAGCATATCTCCATTTGTTGCAACATCAAGAGCATATATTCTTAACTCAGGAGTATAAGAAGTAGAAGATTTCTTTGCATAGAAAGAAAGCATTTCTTCACCTGTAAGTTCTATAACAGGAGTAATAAACCAATCTTTATTAGCATAAGATGCAGTTGTAGAGGTAGCAGAAGCATATCCATACATATAAACACCATTACCTTCGTATGCAGCAGAAGGTTTAGTGTAATATGTAGCGTTTCCATCTCCATTAATATTTATCCAACAATTTGGAGCAGATATTGTACCAGAAAGATGTGGCTCAATCCAAGCTGATTCAAAAGTTTCAATCCAAGGAAGTTCTTCAATAACTACACAAGGAGTTTTGAAGTTAGCAGTCATCCATACACTTTCTACACCATCGCACAATGCTCTTACTCTTACTGAATAGAATGTTGCTGGTAAAAGTTCTGTTATTGTTGCAGATGTAGTAGAAGACATAAGCGTTACAACATTTTCTGACTCCCAATCTTCACTCTTTAATTTATATTGGATTTCAAAGTTGTTATTATCACTTGTCCAAGATAAATCTACCAATTCCGAAGTTGGAGTTAGCGTTAAACCTGAAATAGGATAACAATAATCTTCTGAAATTTCAGAATAGAAAATTCTTGTATTTGTTCTGTAAGAGTTATTACTTGCAATAGGAGATGTAAGATCCGGTACTGTTGTATCCCAACACTTAGTCCAAGCTTTGCCTGTATTAGCTGTGTATTTTACATTTACACCACAACCTCCAGATGCAGTACAACCATCGCCTTCTAAAAAGACATACAAACTACCTACTCCAGAATAAACAAATTGTGATTGCAAATCAAATCTATACCATTGATTAGCCTCGCAAGGTTCCCCTGACTCTGGTGAGGTATAAACTAAATATGCATCATTTGCAAGTTCATTTATAGTCATATTTGCGGGCAAAGTTGTGTCCGAAATTTCTTTCATATAAATACGAACTTGTCTGTTAGAGGTAGTTCCTGAAACAGTAGCTAACTCAAATGATATAGCTTCTATTACCCCCCCCATTGGCATATTTAATTCTGAAGAGGAATAAAGTTGAACAGAACGGTGATTCCCATAATAACCTGGTACAGGTCCTATTTGGGAAGTTGCTGTTCCCGATCCTATGGCAACAGAATCTTGCTGTGCCATGGTTTGTGTTAACAACAAAATTGTCGATAACAACAAAAATAATGTTTTTTTCATACTACTTATATTAATTTATTTTTCAAAAAAATTTACGCAAAGTTAATATTTTTTATTTAGACTACAAAATTTCTATTTTATAATACAACAAAAAATAAAAATATTTGTTTTTCAACATTACTTCTTTGAAGTAGACACTCTACTTTAAAGAAGTAGAGCTTCTACTTCTTTAAAGTAATTTTGAAAAATATAGAAAAAAAAGAGCGACTCTTTGTTTGAGTCGCTCTTTTGGGTTATTTGATTGTTAAATGTTATTCAACTATCAATTTTTGTGTGCTTACAGCTTTGTCGGTTACTATTCTTATGTAGTAAACTCCACTTGCCATATTGCTAACGTTAACTGTGTAGCGTGTTGTACCTGCACTTATTGCTTCTTGGCTTAGGATTCTTCCTTGTAAGTCGCTAATTACTATCTTAGCGTCTTGGTCTAATCCGTTGATTTCCATTGTTGCATTTTCTTGTGCTGGGTTTGGATAGATTCTTGCTGTGATTGTGTTTAAGGTTGTTGCAATTGTTCCTATTCCTCCTTCAATTTGTTCAAGTGTTGTGAAAGTTATTGAAACCCATTCTGATATTTGATCTTCGCATATTGCTCTTACTTCTATTGTATAAGTGGTATTAGGAATTAAGTCTGTCAATGTTTTTGATGTAGCTATAAGTGTTTCTACTTCTGAAGCGTTTATCTTTAATTCGTATGTGTCTGCTACTCCGTTCCAAATGATTTCAGCTGTGGTTTCTGTAATATTACTTACCAAAAGTTCAGTTGGTGCATCGCATGGTGTTGTTTCATCAAGTGTGTTTGCGTAAGAAAATGCGTCTATACAGAAATATGCAGGTATATTCATTCCATAACCGGAGTCATCATCGGTTTGAAGTGTGAAAACAACCTTTACGCATTCATTTAAAGGGGTTAAATCAAAGTATTTCCATTCTTTTACTACGTTATTTGCGTTTGCAAGTGATGTAATGCTGCTTCCTGTTACGTTTCCATTTTCATCATAACCTGTTGCAATAATATTAAGGTAGTGTCCGTCATTTGCAAAACTTGCTGTATTCATATAATTATAAGCACTCATTGAATTGCCATTAACTGCACGAACTGTGTATTTATATGTTACACCTTTCTTTGCAGATTTATCGGTCCATGACTTTTTATCTTGTTTTGCAGTGCCCATATTTTTCCATTTAGACCATTTTTTTGTAGTTGCATCGTATTCTGCACGGTAAACAGTGTAACCCTTTGAACCTGAACATTGTGTCCAACTGACATTCACACCATTTGAAACTGCTTTTACTGTTACAGTTGGTTGTGCAAGATAAAGAAGATTAGCACTTGCTTTATAACTGCTCTTTATAGAGCCATTACAAGCCCTTACAGTATATTTATATTTAACACCACTTTTAACTTTTTTGTCAGTCCAGGAAGTTTTGTCTTTCTTTGCAGTCCCCATATTCTTCCAATTAGACCACTTTTTAGTTTTAGTGTTATATTCACTCCTATATACCGTGTAACCTGTTGCGTTTGCCGCAGTTGACCAACTAACTGTTATACCATTACTTGCATTTGCAATTTTAACTGTCGGCGTAACGTTATATTTAAGGGTAGAAGTTGATGTATATTTACTCATAACTTCGCCGTTTACTGCACGAACAGTGTACCTGTAACTTGTTCCAAGTTTTACTTTTTGTTTTGAATATTTACACAGTAGTACTTTTTTAGTAGGGTC
>CALDHX010000085.1 GCA_937901525.1 uncultured Bacteroidales bacterium | reverse complement strand
AGGGTAGTCTGCAAATCCTGCAAAAAAAAATCAAAGAAAAATCTTTTTTTTTCTTGATTTTTTTCTTTTTTTTCTTTGCTTTTTTTCCTTTTTTCTTTGTATATTTGCACAAAAGAAAAAGAAATGATTTTTTTCCCTAATTGCAAGATAAATATTGGGCTGAGTATTGTAGAAAAGCGTAAAGAAGACGGATACCATAATATAGAATCTGTTTTCTATCCTGTGGATTTGTGTGATGTTTTAGAGATTAGGCCAAACGATGCAAAGCAAGATTGTTTTAAAATAAGCGGATTAGATATTGGAAATACCTCTGCACAAGACAATCTTTGCATAAAGGCAGTTAATCTTTTAAGAGAGCAGTATAAGTCTATACCTTATTTAAATATTCATTTGCATAAACAAATTCCTGCTTTTGCCGGCTTAGGTGGAGGAAGCTCTGATGCAACTTTTACTTTGAAACTTTTGGATTTTCTTTTCAATCTTGGAATCAAAGAAGAGAAAATGCTTTCCCTTGCAGCAAGGATTGGTAGCGATTGTTCGTTTTTTGTAAACAATAAGCCAAGATACGTCTTTTCAAAGGGAGAAAAATCTAAGGATATAACACTTGATTTAAGTAAGTATTACGTTTTGCTTGTTAAACCCGAACTAAGAATCTCTACTGCTGAGGCTTATCGTGGTGTTGTGCCAAAAGCAAGTGGAGTAGATTACACATCTTTACCCGATATAAAGGAGTGGAGAGGGGTTTTGAAGAACGATTTTGAAGATAGTTTGTTTCCTAAGTATCCGATTTTGGAAGAGATGAAAGAATTGATGTATAAGAATGGTGCAATCTATGCTTCACTTTCGGGAAGTGGTGCTACGGTCTATGGAATATTTGATAAGCAAATAGATATTAAAAGACTAAAACTTCCAAACAATACGTTTATATGGCAAGGTAGATTAAAATAACAATAAATAAATAAGATTATGAGCGAATTATTAAACTTAGAGCCAAAAGGCTTATGGAAACATTTCGATAAGATTTGTTCTATTCCACACCCTTCAAAACATGAAGAAAAAATTGTTGCAGCCTTAGTTGAGTTTGCAAAAGAAAATAACATAGAATATAAGCTTGACGAAGTTGGAAACGTGATTATGCGTAAGCCAGCAACGAAAGGAATGGAAAATCGTAAAGGTGTGATTTTGCAAGCACACTGCGATATGGTTCCTCAAAAGAATAACGATACAAAACACGACTTTTTAACTGATCCAATCCTTCCAAGAATTGAAGGAGAATGGGTAAAAGCAACAGGAACTACACTTGGAGCAGACAATGGTATAGGAGTAGCAGCAGCATTGGCTGTTTTGGAAGACAAAACCTTAGAACACGGCCCAATAGAAGCTCTTATAACAATAGATGAAGAAACAGGAATGACAGGAGCCTTTGGATTGAAAGCAGGAGAGTTGGAAGGAGATATTCTTCTTAACCTTGACTCAGAAACAGAAGGCGAACTTTATGTAGGTTGTGCAGGAGGAATTGATGCAACTATTACATTTGATTACACAACAGAGGCTTTTGATTCTTCTTACAAAGCATTTGCTTTATCAATCAAAGGATTAAAAGGTGGACACAGTGGAATGGACATCATTCTTCAAAGAGGAAATGCAAATAAGATACTTTTCAGAATTTTAAAAGCATTAGAAAAAGTAGATGTTAGAGTTTGCGAAATAAATGGTGGTAGTTTGCGTAATGCAATCCCAAGAGAAGCATTCTGCACAATAGCACTTCCTGCTGCAAAGGTTGAAGAAGGAAAACAAATTCTTGCAGATCTTACTCAAATCATCAAAAACGAGCTTTCAGCAGTAGAGCCTGAAATCTTAATTGCATTAGAAGAAACAGCAAATCCAGAAAGTTTCATAGATTCTTCTGCAATGGCAAGAGTGATTCGTGCAATTTATGCTTGTCCTAATGGAATTTACAGAATGAGTGATTCAATGGAAAATCTTGTTGAAACATCTTCTAACCTTGCAATAGTAAAAAGCGATGGAAAACAAATAAAGGCTTGTGCGTTATTAAGAAGTAGCGTTGATAGTGCTAAGGAAGATTTTGCAGAAATGATGGCAAGTGTTATAGAACTTGCAGGTGGAGAAATAGAATTCACAGGTGGATACCCTGGTTGGAAGCCTAATATGCAAAGTCCAATACTTTCTACAATGCAAACTACATATAACAAACTTTATGGAAAGACTCCAAAAGTTATGGCAATACACGCTGGTTTGGAATGTGGATTGTTAGGTGGTGTTTACAAAAATTGGGATATGATTTCTTTTGGACCAACAATCCAAAACCCACATTCACCTGATGAAAGAGTGAATATACCTTCTGTAAGTTTATTCTGGAATTATTTAGTAGAAACTTTGAAAAATGTTCCACAAAAATAATTTACTTAAACATATAAACATAAACCCTCTTGTTAAAAATAGCAAGAGGGCTTTTGTGTTTATTGCTCTTTTGATGTGTTTTTCTTCTTTGTTTGCTCAATATAATGTTAGCAAAACAGATAAAGCAAGAGTAAAATGGAGAGAAATCAACACAAATGAGTTTCAATTAGTATATCCACAAAGTTATGAAGCAAGAGCTCAAAGACTTGCTCTTGTGCTTGATACAATGGTTTTTCACATTGGCACAACGCTTGGAACGAATGCTCCAAAAATTCCAATTTTAATTCACCCCTACACAGCAAAGTCAAATGGTATGACAACATGGGCACCAAAAAGATTGGAATTTTATCCAACTCCTTCACCAACTTATTTTGCTTATCCGTGGGATTGGCATTTGGCTATTCACGAATATCGTCATGCTTGTCAATTTTATGCTCCTTATAAAGGTGTTTCAAAGACTTTAACAAATCTTTTAGGAGAACATTTCCTACTTGGAGTGAATGCTTTGCTTGTTCCTAATTGGTTTATAGAAGGAGATGCAGTTTTGGCAGAAACTGCCTTAGCCTCAACAGGTAGAGGTCAAAATCCAGAGTTTTATAATCAATTTAAGGCTCAGCTTCTTGAAAAAGGAGCATATAAATTCCATAAAGCAAAACTTGAAAGTATGAAAGATTTTGTTCCAAACGATTATGTGTTTGGATATTATATGGCTTCATACGCAAGAGACAAATATGGAAAAGATGTTTTTGCAGATGTAATGAACACAACTGCAAGATTGTGGTGGAAATTTCTTTGGTTTAATACGGCAGATAGCTTAAACTTGAAATTGCCACATAGAAAAATTTATGCAGAATTGATAGATAGCATAGTCCCTCTTTGGAAAGAGGATTATAATCAATTCTTAACTCAGAAAGAAAATAAGTCAAAATTAGACACATTTAACATAAAGAAAGAGTATTACACTCATTATTTAAATCCAATCTTAATAGGAAAAGACACAACCCTTGCTTTGCAATCGAGTTCTTTTGAGGTGCAAAAATTAGTGCAATATACTCCAAATGGATTAGAAGAAATAGTAAAATTACCTTATTTAATGCACTCTTATTTTGATTATAAAAATGGTAAATTGCTTTATTCGCAAAACGCATTGGATAAACGTTGGGAGCAAGAGACATACGCAAATATAATAGAGCTTGATATATATTCGGGAAAAACAAAAAGGCTAACCAAAAACAAAACTTTCTTTACTCCAACTTATTCCCCGATAAATGAAAATCAAATAGCGTGTATAGAATCTACAAACGAATATGCTCAAAGTTTAGTTGTTTTGAATTTTGATGAAGAAAGAAACTATACAATAAAAAGAATAATTTCTTCCGATGCTTTATCTTATCCTGCTTGGAGCGAAGACGGAAAATATATCTACCTAATAGAAACCTCTCCAAAAGGAAAAAATATAGTAAGGGTAGAGGTGGAAAATGGAAATAAAGAAGAAATTCTTTCACCTTCTTACGATAATATTTCTAATTTAAGATGTAGTGATAACACTCTTTATTTCTTGAAGGATATTGATTCAAAATATGAGCTAATAGCATACGATTTAAGTTCTAAAACAGCAAAACAATTAACCGAAACGGCATTTGGTTTAGGTGGATATTGCTTGAAAGAGAATGAACTTATTGTTTCGGCTTATAATAGTGATGGATATTTTCTTGCAAAATCTTCAAAGGGAAATCAAAATTTAGACATTAACAAAAAAAATAAGCCACAAATCTTTGTTGAAGAGTTGCAAAGACAAGAAAATTTCCTTCTACCAATAGAATATGACGATGCTATAAAGTATGAAAGTAAGGAATATAAGAAAATAAACAACTTATTTAATTTTCATTCTTGGCTACCTATTTTCCTTAATTTAAAGAAAGTGAACTTCGGATTAGGCGTTAGTGCTTCTTCTCAAAATCTTTTATCTACTTCAATCCTTCAAGTAGGATATAAATACAATGTAAAAGATTCTTGGCACGGGGCTTATATGACTTATACTTATAGTGGATTTTATCCAATAATAGATTTGGAGGCAGAATACAAACTAAGAAACTTTTCAGACAATAAATTGCAACAAGAATATTTAGCAGGAGTTAATATAGGTCTTCCATATTCTTGGAGCAGAAGAAGAACGGTTAATAAATTGCAATTAGATTTTAAATATACTCTTAGTCAGCTTGAAAAGAATGTTTCAAATCCATATAATATATTAGGCTATGGAGTTTCTTATACGCACTTGCACGCAAAGGCAAACAATGATATAACTCCTACAAAAGGCTTTGAAATGGAGTTTTCTCAATCTTCTACACTTGGAAACAATGTTTCAAACATCACATCTGCTACAACAAAACTTTATTTGCCTTTATTCTTTAAAAATAGTAGCACAGAATTAAACTTTGCTTATCAATATAACAACAATAACGCGCAAGGATACGAGTTTGAAAATCAGATAGACTTTATCAGAGGAGTGAAAAATCAATTTCCTACAAAATATTATGGAGCAGGTTTAACGTTTAACGTTCCTTTGTTTTATCCTGATTGGATTGTTGGGCCGATATTTTACATAAAAAGAGTAAGCGTGAAACCGTTTTATGATATTGGAAGTTTTGATACACAGATTTATCAAAGTTTTGGTAATGATTTTAGCTTTAATCTATGTGTATTTGGAATTAAATTACCAATAGAAATAGGGGCGAGAGTAGGCTTTGAAACCCTAAATCAAAAACCATTTTTCCAATTCTTACTTTCCTTGTAAAAAAGTAAAGAAAAAATAATTTTTTTCTTTGATTTATTTTGCTAAATCAAAGAAATATTTTTAATTTTGTGGCATTAATATAAAAATATCGCCTTATGAAAAAGAATTTATCTTTGATAGCAGTGCTTCTAATACTGCTATTTGGTTTAAAAACCAACGCCCAAATTCTCACACCGGATAATTCGGTAAAAGAAGTTAGTGAATATCATGTTTCGACATCATCAAATCTTGTAACAGATCATAGTTCCAAAATTGTGAGATGGAAAAATGACACATCAGTTGTGTTAAATAATATAGATTCTAACTATCAAGCAACATTTGGATTACTAAAAAAAGGGAATACACTTATAACAATAACAGCATCTCTGCCAATTGGATACAAAATTAACGATTTTACCATACTTAAAGACACCTTATATTTTGTAGGAAATAAACCCGATGCAATAGATACAACAAAAGGTATAATAGGATACGTTAGAGTAGGAGATTTATTCAGTAATTCTAATCAATCAATCACATACGCAGAAATCCGAACCACCAAAGACCTATTCAGAGTAGAAGCCTACAACAAAAATAATGGCGAAACAGTAGTAGCAGCCGTAGGAATACAACTCTATGGCAATCCTTATTTTGTAGAAGGACCAGGAACAGGTTTTGATCCTGAATTTCCCTCAGGACCAGAATTACCCTTACCACCAAATTCTAACATAGTAGAGCCACAAATCACAGGAGAAAATCAAGTTCAAACCAATAGTCTGAATGAAATAGGTTCAGCGTGGTACATGGATACATTAAAATACAGACATTGTTTAGCAACATTAAACATAACACGTACAACAAATGGAGTAAATCATCAATATGACTTATGGTATTTACCAAATGTAGAAAAGATAGAACAAATCAATGATTTTTGCTTAACATCAGATTATATTTGTATTGTTGCTGTTGATAATACTTCGCAAACTTGGTATTCAGGTAGAGCTTTTACACTACATTGGTTTGATAAAAATAATTTGAATATAAGAAACGCAAAACGTTTAGTAGGAGCAATGCAGTCATTTTATTCTTATGATGAGAAAGGCAATTTAAAAACAACTTGTGTTGGAGGAAATGATATCGCAGTGTGTTTTATGGCAAATGTAGGATTGTATTGTAATGTATTATACAAACTAAGATTAGACACAATAACAGTTACACCGATTTTTGCTCACTATTTTGCAGATGCAGGTCAAAACATAAAACACCCTGTTTGGGATTTGGAGTATATAAAGAAGTTTAATATGTTAGCAGTCCTTAAAAGGTCATC
>CALDHX010000084.1 GCA_937901525.1 uncultured Bacteroidales bacterium | reverse complement strand
ATCTTCCTTGAAATAAACATACTCTTTTAAATTTGCTTTTGGTGTATGTGTATTAGGAGAGCGACGAGATTTTAGTACAATACTAATTTCTTCCTCATTATTACCTTTGTTATCTCCATTTACATTATGGTTACTTATACGCAAAGTATAAACATTATTATTATTATCTCTAAACTCAAAATAATACGTTTGTTTAGTTTTATAGTCGCCCAAAGCCTTTGCTAAATCACCAATAAATCCTCTTGTTTTTTTTATTCCTTGATATGCTTTTCCTAAAGCTATCAATTCTCTTTTTGCAATTTCCTTATTTATTTTTACCTTTGGTGCATAATTCGCATCAACATCAATTGAGAAGCTGTGGTTAAGTCCTGCCGATTTATCGGAAGAAGCCGATTGATATTTTTGCGAATTCTTCTTGCTAAACAACTCTTCCTCGTTTATCTCTCCCACCTTCACATCGTACTTACGCATTTGCTCTGCAAGTGAACGATAATAAGAGAATGTAGCATACTCCTCACTTCCTAACAATTGATAACTTCTATATAAAGCATCCATTATCTTTTCTTCGTTAGACATAATATCTACACCTGTTTGTTTTTTGAATATCTTACGGATAAGGTCGCACACCTTCTTCCATTTTTTATTCATCCAACTAACAGCTTCTTGTTCGTTTCTGTTCTTTAAGTATTCTACAAAGGCAGGAGTCTGTGCCAAGTGAGCAATGTACTCATCTGCTGCCGCAAGCATTTCTCTTTCAGTAACTTTCTCTAATAGTCTCTCAACTTCTTTTTTATCTTTGCCTTCGTAGTCTTCTCCCCTTACATATTCTATCATTGCCTTTCTATCTTCAAAAGACATTACCTTCCAAACTTGCTTGCAGAAGTTATTAAACCCTTCTTCTCCAAACAACTCTCGCAATCCAAAGTGAGCAATGCCTTCGTGGAAGATAACATTCTCCACACTACCTTTGTTTAGTAAGTTCGGCACATACAACACTATCTGGTGTTTGCTTGGTATGTAGAAACCTCTCACTTTCTCTTTATTTACCTCTGCGTTGTATGCTTGTTCGTTGATCTTTTCGAGTTGTTCGAGGTTCATTGCGACCAAAACCCTATCTTGAAGGTTTAGTCTACTGATAAGGTTAGAGATAGATGCTAAAACCTCATTATTTTTTTCAGAGATAGGTTTAGCTCCTTCTGTTTCACCTTTGTCGTAGAGCAAGTCAGGGAATAGTTCATCGCTTGGAGCAAAATCATCATAGTCTTCAAAATTATCTTTCTCAAGCCACTCAACTTCTCTTGAAGTCTTTTTAGATTTTGCTATCCTATTGGCTTTTTTTTCTTTTTCTTCTTCCAATTCTTTATCCCCGAATTCACTACCTTCTTCTTTCCACGCCATATCTTTTGCTTCAAGTTCTTTGAAAATTTCTACCTGTTCTTCTGATTGTTCTTTTGAAGACAGTGTTTTCTCTATCTCTTCAAAGGTGTCTATTAAAGACTGCAATGCTTCTTGGTTTTCTTTTGTAGTTATTAATTCATGAACATTTTCTTTACGCTTGTCATTTCTCGTAGTAGTTTCTCCTGTTTTTTTATTTGTTACATCTCTTGTGTATTTGACTTCTTTTTGTTGTGTGCGAATTTTAGATATTGCATCTGCGACACTTCCTTTCAAAGGAACAGGAGTTTCTATATTATCTTCCTTACTTTCTTTTATGCTTTCTAATTCCGAAAAATAAACAACATCTATTTGGTCCGATAAATTAGCTTTAATAGTATCATCAATATCAGATTCCATTATCGCTTTAGCCAAAGAAGCAACTCTCTTCTTAAGAGTTTTTATTTGGTCTTTGAATACATTTACATTGTCAACACCTTTTGCAGATTTCATATTTCGCAAGTCGGACAACAATCTTCCTACGATTGCCTTTGGAGACCTGTCTGTTTTTATAGTCTGCAGATTGCCAGCTACCTTCTCTTCAACAACTTGCTCATACTTATGTTCTCCATTCTCGTCTAAAATCTCTACAAGGTTAGTCTTTCCATTGTTTATCTTTTTATATACACCATCAACCTCTCTATAAGTCTGTATCCATTCGCTAAAGTCTTTCTCATTAGTTATATATTCATAATCGCTTTTGGCTACATAAACATATTTTTTTCCACCTCTCTGTTTCTTAATGTGTAACTTTACTACTTCACTTTCAGAAAGACCATCTATAGTAGTTTTCTTTTTAGATGGCTTTCTTGTTTTCTCTTTTAGACTATTGAAGATTTTTTCAAATTCACTAATAGTAAGTATTCTTTCTGCGCTTAAAGACTGATTTTTATTTGAGAGTTCCATACCTAACCTATCTTTAGCACTCAATCCATCCTCGTCTAACTCTCCATTATCTTTATCCAAGTAACTTGTAACAACAAGTTTCTCAAAAGAGAAGTCTCCATCTTCCATCATCATATCAATCAAAGCATTGTTCATCGCTTTAAGTCGATTAAGAACTGCTCGTGATTTTTGGATAGTTTCTTCATTTCGTTCTATTGCTTCTGCGTTTTTAGGTAAAGGAAGTTCGGCTATTTTCTTCTCAAGTGTTTCGGTATTTTTGTAATTAACCACTGCCTTCTTGTATTCTGCTGCTGCGCTAAGTAATTCCTCCCTTGCTTCTTTAGGTAAGTTTTTTACTGCACGTTGATTAGAGATACTACCCAAATACCCATTGCTTGTTGGCTCTGGAGTCTTTGCATTAAGCGTTACACCGAAGTTCACCAATAACTGATAGAATTTGTTTTCCACTTCTGTTCTCTCCTCAAGAGCATTAAGCATTGCATCTGTAGCATAACCTGCTTCTGTTAATCTTTGTTGTTCCATTAAGTGGCGTGCTTGTACAGTTTCCAATCTTGCTTGTTGCACCACCTCTTCTGGGGTTTGAGAAGATTTAGGCTCTTTCATTTTTTCATCTCTGTGAGAAAGCATCAAATCATAACCATTCTCTCCTTCAAATACTTGTGCATTGTTGTTTGGAAGCTTTGTATTACTATATGATTCGACAGAATTGTTAGCTACATCTTCTGGAATATACATAGCAGCCACACCTGCAATCTTATTCTCATTGTTTTTCGCCCATTCAAAATAACCTTCTGGAGCATATTCTTCAGCAAACGGAGTAGTTGCTGCCACTTCAAA
>CALDHX010000083.1 GCA_937901525.1 uncultured Bacteroidales bacterium | reverse complement strand
GCATTTGCATAAACAACGATAAATCTTTTGACAAATTAGCATTTTCGTTGTGAATTGCTTTCAATTTAGTATCTTTGCATTTGCATAAACAACAGAATCTGTGTAACGAACGCAGATTCTGTTGTTTATATATGGTAATAGGATTTAATTTTCAAAGGAAGATTAAAGGGTTTTATAAAGAAAAGGTTTATTTTTAGGATTAGAAAAGTTCTAATTGTTGTCCTGCGGTTTGGGCTTTTTCGGGTTTACCACAATGATATATTTCAATATCTCCAAATTGTTTATCGGTAATAGTGATGATGCCAACTTTACCATAAAGAGGAAGGAAACTTTTAACACGTTTTACATGTACATCTGCATTTTCTTTACTTGCACAATGACGTATATAAATAGAAAATTGAAACATCGTAAAACCATCATCTAAAAGATTTTTACGAAACTTTGCGTGTTCCTTTTTATCTTTTTTGGTTTCGGTTGGTAGGTCAAAAAGCACCATTATCCACATAATCCTATATTCGCTAAACCTTTGCACTTAATTCATTTATTGTATAATTGGATAAATAATTTTGCGAATCTCTCCTGCATAACACTTTTGTAAAGAAGATGTTGTTGTACTTACTGCAATCATCAAAGGGCTTCGTTTGCCATTGATTACAACATCTAAGACAGGAATAGAAAGAAGTTCTGCTTTAAGTTCTTTTGTTAATTCTTGTGTGTTGGGATATTTATCATAGAGTTGCATAACAAGTTTATCTACATAAGGACGATAAGGCTCCATTACATCATCTGCCAAACAAAAAGCATTGTATTTATTACGATGATGAATACCTAAGGTTGTAAGCAAACCACTTGAAACTAATGCTCTTGCAACTATTGCCCTTAGGATTGCATAACCATAATTCAAAAGATTATTAGGAGAAACGCCTTCTCTTGAACGAGTAAAATTCTCAATCATAGGAAAAGCGTTTTGCCAATAATAAACAGCTGCCCTTGCTTCAAGGTTTTCGCTGTCTCCACTTTTTACTTCACTTGCCCATTTTAGCATATTCCTTACCTCTGTTCCTCTCATTTGTTTCAAGACTGCGGCTTGGTTTTGAATCTTTGCTGAAATTGTTTGTTGCCAAAGTTGTTTTTTCAGTGGCAAAGAAGCTTCTATTTGATAACGCATTCGTTCGGTTTGTGTGGTATTGCCAACCAAAGGCAAATGCATTCCGATTGGAAGATGACTTTCGTTGCAAGTTATAACTGCCGCATTGTTTTCTAACAAGGCTTCCATAACCCCTTGCGTGATTGTTATGCGTTTATTGTCTAAAACTACTATTCCTATGTCCTCTATCGGAATTGTTTTAGTTGCCTCTGACTTAAAATCCTCCGGAAGAGAAGAATTTGTTTCCACTTCCGGAAGTTTTATTACTAATTGATTATTCTTCAAAGACAAATAAGCCGGATTAGTAAAACAAAGCGTGCGTTTAATCATAATATCATAAAGGTTTAATATTACCTAATCTATCAACCTGTATAGGAATACAAGTTTCTTTTATCATTTCTCCACTCCATGCACGTTCAGCTTTATTATTTGCACCTAATTCAGTTGTTTTTATAATAGCATTAGCTATAAAATAAGGAACAAAGAAAGCTTGGTTACCACTACTACTAACAAACTTATAAATTCTATTTCTATCAAATGCATACTGTTTTGTTTTTGATTCTGCTTGTGTTGGAAGATAAACTAAGTCATTTGGAGAAATAACAAACAATAATTTAGCCTTACTATCCTTTACATATTTTTCTTCTTTTAATACACTATCTAATTGTTCTTTCCAATTATTTTTATATTTCTTTTGACAATCTATCACAAGATTTAAAGGAATAGTAACATAACTTCTTTTAGCATTTAATTCATATATAGCAAAGAATAGATTCGTTCCTTGGGCTGCTTCCACAAACTTTTGTGATTTTGCACCTTTTTCTCCTATTGCAAATTTACTTGCTTTTTCAAATTTTCTTGCTTTGTAAATAGGTTGATGAGGCTTATTGTTATTGAGTTTTTGAATGTTTCTATTCATATCCTCAAAGCCTTCTCGTGAAAATGCTTTTTCAATATCTCCATTATTAGCTTCTAAGTGATTTTCAAGAATCTTTCTAATACCTGTATCAGTTATACTTTCAATATCTTCTTTCTTGCTAACAATATCACCGATAGTTTTTCTTGTTGCAAAATATTTATCATTAGTATCTTTAGTAAAGTAATAAACTTCAACTTTATCATTTTCGATTTCAGATTCCCAAACATCTTTGTTTTCCTTAAAATGTTTGATTATTGCTTTATCATTTTTACCTAATGCCTTTAATCTATAGACCTCTGCCTTTAACTCTTTATCTACTATTGATTGTGGTTTGTTTAATGCTTCAGAAAGTTTAATATCTTTTATTTTTCGTAAATTCACTTCTCCAAAAACAGTTTCTTTATGTAATGATTTGCGAATTGCCAACAATTCTCCTTTTTCTTGTGGTTTGAATTTGACTTTTCCTGTTTCTTTGTCAATATACTGCGTTTTATTTGTCGCTTTTGTTATTACCCTAAGATTTTGTTTAAAACTTACGACTATATTTTTTAATACTTGTTCGGCATCTTGTGTAAAAGTGTCCCAAGGTTTATAGAACTCTTTAAACACTTCTCTTTCTTCGCCATTGATTATAACCTTTTCTCTTTTTCTTAATTTATATTGTAACTGATAACGACTTGCTTTATTTTCAGACAAAGCAGCCTCATTATTTAATAAGTTTACATGACTTCGAGTAGTACAAGCAATAACTATTGCATCCATAGCATGATGCCTATGATCTATTCTCTTTTTATTAAATCCTTTCACTAAATCATCAGGAACAATAGGCTCTTCTTTGTTATTTTTTATTGTTACAAATTCATTTTTTTCTGTTAGTTGATTCAATCTTTGGAATCGTGGTAATATGATTCTATTCCAAACATCATTCATACCCCAATCTTGTTTCAATCTTGTTGTTGTTCCACCTGAGCAAACAATTATGTTTTTAGATGTAACTTCTTCTTCATATGTTCCATCACTTCGCTTTTCTCTAACAATATTTGAAAGTAGTGATTTAACATATTTGCTTATGTAACGTGTATCGTTTAATTGTCTATGAATAAAGTCTTCTGGAATTTCAGTCCTTAAAAGATTGTTTCTTTTGTTTTCTTGCTCTTTGGTTGCATAATTCTTTTGTACAAATTCTACATATTGCTCTAATGTAAATAAAGTAACACTCTTTCCATTGGACAATTGAACTATTTCTCCACCATGCTCATTTATAAATTCACAACCAAGCTTTTTATCTTTTAAATTATTTACATTTGCTTCACAAATAACCTTGTTATTAAATGAATCATC
Organism: uncultured Bacteroidales bacterium; assembly: GCA_937901525.1. Classification (GTDB taxonomy): domain Bacteria; phylum Bacteroidota; class Bacteroidia; order Bacteroidales; family P3; genus Onthomorpha. Next base: position 4,532 of record CALDHX010000083.1, on the reverse strand, counting down.
AAAATACCTTGCTTGCGGAATTATATGTTCTATTTGATATTTATCTGAAAAAAGTTCTGACAAAGGAATTACTTGTCCTGTATAAGGAGATTTATATTTTTGTTCAAGCCAAAGTTTATACTTTTCAATTTCACTTTTAGTAGGATTTGATTCCTTTTTTATTTTTTCTATAAATTCATACTTTTCATCATCTTTTTTAAGATTACTTAAAGCAAAGTCTTCATAGATTTTAAATCTTTCGTGTTTTGATATTGAGTACTCATAGTTGAGATCTTTTAATATTTTTCTAATTCTTATATTAGTTTTTTCATTACTTATATTTTGTTGATTTATTCTTTTTCTTGTTTCTTTATCATTCTTTAAATCCCGCCCTAATTCAAGATGTATTTCATCAATATTTCCCACTTGTTTCCAAATATCTCTAACCGTTCTTAATGTTTCGGTAACAATTTGTTCAACGATAGGATTTCTAAGAGAATGTTGTTTAAATTTTATTAAAAAATCATCTATTTCTTCTGGTTTTTCCCATTTAGTAATTTCCTTTGCTTCGGAATGACGTCCATAAACAACATAACAAGCAAGCCATAAAGGAAGACCTTTGAATTGAGAAATATCTGTATAGTTCTGCAATTTTTCTCTAACCTTATTATCTATTTCTTCATCAAACTCACCCGTTGTTATTTTCTCTATTCTTTCCTTTGTTTTTGTATCAATATCATCTTCTTTCCAATAATCGCCACATCGCATTAGTGGTAAGAGTTTTTTTATAGCTTTAAGTGAATAAGAAGCATATTCTTTTTGAAAAATCTCTTTTTGTAATTCTTCTGCAAAACTTATAGAATCTTCTATGCCGTATTTTTTTGCAAACTTCAACAAAGCTTTGTGTATTTCTTTTTTATCACTAATTGAGTATAATGTATGCCAAAGATGTTCTTCTATTTCTTTTGTTAAAAAATTAGCAGACACACCTATTTTCTTTAATCTTGCCACCAAAGAAGCATGTGTTTGATTAGATGGATATTTTTTATCTTCTACATAGTTCCAACGATAATTTTCTTTGTCTTCTTTTTTGATTTTAAAATGAGTAGATAGTAAAGAATCTTGCCCTATTTCTTTTTTATTATTTAAGAAATTAAACAACGCTACTATATCTTCTTCCGTTTTTAGAAATTGGTTTGTGCAATCTTGATCTATAACTCCCTTTTTATAAATTTTTAAGTTAGAAATAAACTGCCACAAACGAAATTCTTGAAACAATGGATGTGATTTCGTTACACATTTTACTTCGTATTTACGTGTTTCATACGGACAATTAGAAATTAAATGTTTCTTTGTTTTTAAAGATCTTTGATAAAATAGTATATCTTCTACAAATAGATGAGTAAAATCTTTTTGATTTAGCATATCCCGATGAGCTTTGTTATTAGGATACAATGATTCTATACATTCATTAAATAGTTGTATATTATTCAGTTCTACAATTGACTCTTTTTGTTTTTCTAATATTTGTATCAGTTCTTGTTTATAAAACTCTCTATCTATTACTTGTACTAATTTACCTATTATTTTTTGTTGTGGATTTTTTAATAATTCATCATAAATATATTCTCCGACAAATTTTCTATTCTCCTCACAAGTCAAAATCTTCTCTGTTTCAGATTTTATTGATTCCCATATTAAATCTTTATCTGTATCTTTTGGGACTCGCAACTTAATTTTTTCCTCGCCATCTTTATTAACATCTTTTGTTACAATAAATTCACGTATTCTATTTTCCCAATTCAATTGGGTTTTACTTTCCATTAAGCCTATTATACCATTCTCTAATGATATGAGATATTTATCTTTTTCATCTTCTAATGGAACTACTTTTAATACCTTAGATTCACAATAAAAAGAATTTTTAGATTTATCTCCTTCTTCTTCTCTAAATTGATAGTATCCTCTTTTTTGATTAAAGTTAAGCAGTATCCACGCTAATTCAAATTTTGAAATAGGTTGGGTTAAAGCTTTTTTACGCAAATAATATATTGTCCAATCTGACGGAATATTTTTAATATTTGAATTTGATCTTTTAAACTCATCGCACATTTCATTAAAAGACTCTTGAAACAAGAATTTACTTTTTCCATTTTCATCTTTTGACCAAGGTAACTTAGGCTCTGATTCATCAATAAATTTGCCATATCTGTCAAGTTTTACAGAATAATGTTTTGGCAAAAATCCCATTAAATTCAAAACTCTATTTAAACGTTCTCTTCGTAATTTTGATCTTTCTATTAACCTTCTAATACCTCTTAATCTTGTTCTTTCTGCCGTTTTAGATTTAATATTACCTCCTTGCTCAAAAGTACCAATAATTCCTTCATCCATTGGGATTATTCTACTTCCTGCGGATTCTATGCTTTTTATTTTAGTTTCTCCGTTTTCAATGTTGGCATTTACTACTGCCCAACCTATACTATTTGTTCCTAAGTCTAAACCTAATATCTTTTTCATTAGTGTTAGTTTTTCTATTTATATTGCCACAAAGTTATAAAAAATATTTATAAAGCCTTTGTTATTTGAAAAAATATTGTACTTTTGCAGAACTAAGTTGAAGCAATTCACAATAAGGATTATTCCGTAGTAGAATCTTCCTTTGTGAAGAAATCAAAAGAGCGGCACCCTCTCGGGTGTCGCTTTCGCTTTCATGGCTACCATTTGTTAAAGTTTTTATCTTGTGGCTAATTCCTGCATATCGTCTTCTATTGTGGTGATGGTGGTTAGGTTGTATTCTTTTTGTAAGAGTTTTATTATTTCAGGGCTTAGAAAGGCTGGTAAGGTCGGGCCTAGTTTTATGTTTTTTATTCCAAGTGATAGCAAAGCAAGTAATACAATGACAGCTTTTTGTTCGTACCACGCTATGTTATAAACAATCGGAAGGTCGTTTAGGTTTTTTAATCCTAATTCTTTTTTTAGTTCATCGGCAAAGACTATGAGTGAATAGGTGTCGTTGCATTGTCCTGCGTCAAGTATTCTTGGAAAATGTGGGTTGGGTTGTAGTGAGAGTTTATTGTAGCGATATTTTGCACAGCCTGCTGTTAGGATTATGGTGTCGGAAGGTAGGGCTTTTGCAAAGTTTGTGTAGTATTCTCTTACGGGCATTCTACCATCGCAACCTGCCATTACGACAAATTTCTTGATGTCTCCTTTTTTGATTGCGGAAATGATTTGTGGTTTTAGTTTTGTGAGTTGTTGGTGTGCAAATCCGCCTTGTAGTTCTGTGTTGTCTATGGGTTGTGGTGGCTTGCATTGGTGTGCTTTGTTTATTATGCAAGTAAATTTCTTGGTTTGTGTGTCATAGTCGAGTGGTATGTGTTTTGCGTTTTCTAAGTAGGCTGATCCTGTGGTGTAAAGGCGATCTTGATATGTGGCGTTTGCTGGTGGTGGCACTATGCAATTGCTTGTGAAAAGAATTGGGCCATTGAATTTTTCAAATTCTTTGGTTTGTTGCCACCAAGAGCCTCCATAATTGCCTTTGAAATGAGGATATTTTTTAAAGTATGGGTAATAGTGTGCTGGAAGCATTTCTCCGTGAGTGTAGATGTCGATTTGTTTGTCTATGGTTTGATCAAGGAGTTCTTTTAGGTCTTGTAGGTCATGGCCTGTTACGAGTATTCCGGGGCGATTGCCTACTTTGGTTTCTACTTTGGTGTTTTGTGGGTGGCCAAAGGTGATTGTGTTGGCTTTGTCTAAGAGATGCATGGCTCTTATGCCTAATTCGCCTACGCCTTTTACGCAACTAATAAGTTGGTCTTTGGTTGTTTCTTTTTGTCGTGTAAGAGATAGGGCTTCTTCAAGGTTTGAGTAAAGGGTATTGTCTTCGTAGCCTAAGCGTTGTGCGTGTCGTGCGTATGCTGATACTCCTTTGAGTCCGTAGATAATGAGTTGTTTTAGGCTTCTTAGGTCTTGGTCTTGTTCTTCAAGGATTGAACTTTGTCCTAATATTGGTGGTAGAAAGGTTAGTTTGAGATTATGAAGAGGTATGTGGTTTTCGTGGGCTCGGGTTTTGAGTTCGTGTTTTTTGTCTCTTAGGTATTGGATTTTAGTTTTGACCGATTCGACATCAAAGTTGGTATTGGTTATTGTAGTGAAGAGTGCGTCTGTGATAAGGCGACTTGTTTGGAGGTCGTCTTGGTTGTGTGAACGCAAATGATGGTTAAGGGTTGATAATTCTTGGCATTCAAATACCAAATTGTCTAATTCTTTTGCAAGGGTGGCGTCTTTTCCACATACTCCTTGTTTTGTACAGCCTGTGTTTTTGGCTGTTTCTTGACATTGATAACAAAACATAATTTTATTTTTTAATTGGTTAATAGTGTTTTGCTATCTTAACATTTTAAGTCTTTGCTTTGTTTAATTTTTTCTTTGTTTTTTTATTTTTTTTCTTTGTTTTTTTATTTTTTTTCTTTGATTTATTTTCAAAAAGAGTGGTTTATAATTCTTTCACTCCTTCATTATTATAAATAAATGTTTTCATTTCTATATTA
>CALDHX010000082.1 GCA_937901525.1 uncultured Bacteroidales bacterium | reverse complement strand
AAGAGAATTAAAACCCATTTTTACAGCAATTTCATCAACGGATAAATCAGTTTTACAAAGCAATCTTTTGCTTTCTGTAATAATACGCTCATCTATATGAGACCTTATGGTTCTTCCTGTCTTTTTTCTTAGAAGAAGATTTAAATGCCCCTTAGAAATAGCTAAATTTTCAGCATAAAAATCAACTGCTTTTTCTTTAAAATAATTCTCTTCCAATAAAAGTAAGAACTTTTCGCATTTTCCATAATCCTCTACGGAATTAACAGCATATATTTTATAGAAAAAGAAATAATAACGATAGATATTAAAATGAGTAAACGCCTCTAATCTGTAAGGATTGTCAATTGCATTTAGAATTTCCTTTGCTCCAAACACATAATGTTTTGCATCTCTTATATCTTCATCTAAAACCAAATTACTAAAAGGTTGAATCTTCATCTTAGAGTGAAAAGAAACATTCTTAGCGTGAGTTTCTAAAAGTTCTCCTCTTACATTTTTAGAAACAATAAGTATATAAATAACGGGATTATCACAAGAAATAAACCTAAATTCGCTATCTGGCTGAAAAACCAATGAAGTTGGAGATGTAAGAAGATATTTTTCTGCATTCAACTCAAAACAAAATTCTCCACTTTCAAAAAATATATCAACAAAATACTCCATTGTATATCTTTTGTAATCATTTTTGAGTATTTCAATATCCTCACAATACATTACATCATAACCTATTTTTCTATTCTGTTCTGTTTTGTCGAACATTTCTTTCCAAGAAAGTCTTTCAACTGCAATTTTCATTTCTTTTTCAACAACTAAATTCTGCGACAAATTTACATACTTTATTTTAATAAAAAAACACAAATATTCAAAATAGGAAAATTCCTGTTCTATATCGGAAAAACATAGTAAAAAAAGAAAAAAACTCGTTCAAAAACGGAAAAAAAGTTAAAGATTTTTATTATATTTTTGCAAACGAAATTTCAATTAATTTTTTTAGTACTAAAAAACAAAACGAAACAACGAGGAAAACAAGCACAATTTCGCAAAAGTAATTATTAACTCCTATCGCTTTTGAGGAATTGTATAACTAAAAGAATAGGAGTAAAATTAATTAAATAAATAAAAAAGTAAAACAATGAAAAAGACAGTAGTATTATTATTTGCTATATTTGCAATGCAAATAGCAAGTGCACAAGAAGAAGTAAAAAAACACAACTTTGGTTTTGGAGTTTCAACAGAAATGTGGGCAGATAAAGACAATCACCTATCATCAAGTGCAATTTATGATGTTTATTATGAGAATGCGTTACAAACACAACTATATGCAAGCACCACACTAATAGATTGGCAAACCTTATCCCTACATTTTGATTACACATATAAATTCAATAAATCATTTTCATTAACAGGAAAATTCAAATGTTCATTTGTAGATGCAGACATACTAAGTTCAGTCTTTGACAAAGAGAAAAAAGTATTACCAACAGGCTTTAATTCGGAAAATATAAGCGTTTACAACGTAGGATTAGAGATTCCACTATCAGTAAACTATAATTGGAATATTTCAGACAATATAGATTGGACTTTTTCCTTAGGAGGTGGACTTAGAAGTATGATGATTCTGAACAATACAACAAAGTATGAATTAGGAATGGGAATAGAACCTAAAAATTTTATAACATTTCGAGACAACTTACAACCTTTTTTACTTTTTGGGACAGGTACAGAATTTAAAATAGGAGAAAAAAGTATGAAAATATTTTTGAATTACAGTCTATATGATGCAGATTACTTTACAATAGCTAATGATTATTCTATAAAAAGTGGTAATCTTACAGGCGTAAATGTGCATGAAATAAACAATACAAAACTAAATCCAAATCAATTAGAATTAGGATTTACCTATTTCTTCTAAAAGTAAAATAAAACAAAGAAAAAACAAAATATCTCTTAGGAATGATTTACCAAACCTAAGAGATATTTTTTTTAGTACAATAAGCCTCAAAAAAAAGTCTTTACTTTTTCAAAAAAAATCAAAGAAAAAATTA
>CALDHX010000081.1 GCA_937901525.1 uncultured Bacteroidales bacterium | reverse complement strand
AAAACCGTTTTAGGAGAAAATCACCCCGATACCGCAATGTCTTACAACAACATAGGACTTGTTTACAGTAATTTGGGATACTGGGGTAAAGCCTTGGAATATTATAACAAAGCCTTGGAAATCTATAAAGCCGTTTTAGGAAAAAATCACCCCGATACCGCAATGTCTTATAACAACATAGGACTTGTTTACAGTAATTTGGGAGACTGGGGTAAAGCCTTGGAATATTATTTCAAAGCCTTGGAAATATTCGAAGAAGTCTTGGGAGAAAAGCACTCTCATACCGCAATATCTTACAACAACATAGGAGTTGTTTACAACAATCTGAAAGACTATGACAAAGCTTTGGAATATTATTTCAAAGCCTTGGAAATTAGAAAAGCCGTTTTGGGAGAAAAGCACCGCGATACCGCAGGATCTTACAACAACATAGGAATTGTTTACGGTAATTCAGGAAACCATACCAAAGCTTTGGAATATTTTATCAAAGCCTTGGAAATAAGAAAAGCCATTTTAGGAGAACAACATCCTTATACTCAACAAACTTTACGAAACATTGCGATAGCGAAACAAAAGTCGGAAGAATCGCAAGGCAAGAGAGAAGAGCCGAAAAAGAAGAAAGGATTTTGGTCAAGGTTGTTGGGAAAGATTAATAGTATTTTGACTTTCTTAAATTTTAAGAAAAACGCTCGTAAGTCTTAGTTTTATTTTGACTTACGAGCGTTTTGTTTTTCTTTTTCTTTGTTTAGATCATTCCTGTCATATAGAAAGGAATGTACATTAATTCGTTTTCGCCTATTTGAAAGTCTTTTGTGTAGATTAAATAGCTATTTTTTATTCTTGAAGAGTACTTTGCTCTGAATGCGTCAAGTGATGAGTGTGTTTTATAGCCAGATGATTTTACTTCAATAGGGCAAATTTTATTCTCTCTTGCTAAAAGAAAGTCTATTTCGTAAGAGTGTTTTTCGTCTTTTGCAAATGTGTAATAAAAAAGTTTACTACCTGTGGCTGTAATCATTTGAGCTACGAGATTTTCATATACATATCCAAGATTTGCTTCTAACTTATCGGATAATAATTTTTGGTATATTACGTTTTCTGCAAAGTCTTTATCCCAGAAAGCCATTGTAATAAACAATCCTGTGTCTGCTATGAAAAGTTTATACTTTGAAATATCTTTTGTAAGCGATAATCCAACGTTTGGATCGTTAGAATGATAGGAGATAAGCACCGCTTTGCTGTCTTCAAGGTTGATTAATAATTCATCTACTGTATTGCTTGTTAATTTTCCTACTACACTGCTACTATAATATCGTAATGTGTTTTTGTTTAATTGCGAAGGAATAGCCATAAACAACTTGCTTAATTTTCCTGTTGCATCGATTTTTAAGAAATCATCAGCATATAATTTGATTATTCTTTGTTTTACTTCATCTACTTTCGCAAGATTGTTTGTTTTTATGTACTCATTGACTGCTTGAGGCATTCCTCCAATTAACATATATAAGCGTAAATCTTTTTGTTTTGCACGATGTGCAACTCCCAAAGGCTTTCTTTTTTCATAGAATGTTCTTATAAGAGGAATAGAAACTTGGTCTCCTAATGCCCAAAGGAATTCTTCAAAGTCCATAGGGTACATATTTATTTGTTCTTCTTCGCTTGGTATTGTAATATCTTTTGTGTTTTGTCTTATGCTTATAAGAGATCCCGTTTCAATATAGTCGTATCTTCCGTCTTGAACAAGGTATTTGATTGCTTGACGTGCGTTTGGGCATTTTTGTACTTCATCAAATATGATTACAGACTTACGTTTTTTTAGCACAACTTTATAAATGGTTTGCAATTGTAAAAAGATAAAATCTAAATCCATTAAATCGTCAAAAAGAGATTTTACAAATTCAGATGTTTTGTTGAAATCAATAATCAAATATGAAGAATATTCATTTTTTGCAAACTCTTCTACAATAGTAGATTTACCAATTCGTCTTGCTCCTTGAATCATTAAAGCAGTCGTTCCATTGGATTCTTGTTTCCATTTGAGGATTTTGTCGTATATTTTTCTTTTAAAAACCCTATTTTTCATAGTATTACAATATTTTTAACTATGCAAAAATAGTTAAATATTCCGTTTCCCCAAAATTTATTTTGCTATTTTATTCCGTTTCCCCAAAATTTGAAACACCGAATTATTCCGTTTCCCCGAAATTTGAGTGGTTTAATTCCACAATTCCCAACTTAATCCCCAACGGAAGTTAAGACCGGAGTGTGGATAGTGTGGTGTGGCGAAATAATTGTTTGAAATCAAGCCTGCGTAAGGGTGTTCAAGGCAAATGAAAAGGTTACATTGTGAAATTTTTATGTTGGCAAAAACATCGGCATAAAGGTAATTGCCTATCAATTCTTGGTTTTGGCGTGTGAAAAAGCCAATTTCTGCATTGTAAACATCGGCATAGTAGGCTGAGAAGTAGTTTAAATCTACTCCAAAAAGGCTTGTCATTTTTCCTCCAAAGAGATTGACTTTTATTGCAAGGCTTGCTTTTGCTTGAAACTCGGGTAGGCGTATCGCTTCTTGATTATCGGTTTTTTGATAAAGCATTTGTGCTTTTGTGTTGAAGATTCCAAATGAATAATCGCAATATGCTTTGGCTTTAAATAGGTTTGCTTTTTCGTTTACTTGAATGATTTGTAGGTTTTCATCAATATAGGTTGCGTTTTCTACTTGATTGTAAGATAGATCTATGTTTAAATTCTTTGTGTTGTAGTTTAGTTTTAGGCTATTGGTGAGTGTTGGATTTGTTTTGCTGTAATATTGAATGTAATAGTTGCCATAGGCTTTGTTTTGCTCGGCTTGTAGAGTGATTCTTTTTTTATAACTTGCTTTTACAAAGGCTTGGTGTTCGTTTTCTTTGCTTTCGGAGAATATTTGTGTGTATCGTCCTTCTAAATCAAAGTTTTTTATGTTTAATCCTACACTTGCAAATGGCGAAACTTGATTTTTGAAATAGGTGTCTGTGTTGCTGTAAGACAAAACTCTATGTGTGATTCCTATGTTTAGGGGAATGAAAAAGTTTTTGCTTGATGTGGTTTTGTTTGTCCACGAAAGAGTGTTTTCTATGTTGGTTTGAGTGATGGAATCTCCGCTTTGTGTTTCTAAATTGTTGAATAGTCGTGTTAAATCCTCATAGATGATTTGATGACTCAAAGCTCCAAGTTTTTTTTCTTTGCTTAAAAGGTAGTGTTGTGTTAAAGAAATGTTGTAATTCTTGTATTTGCTATATGCACTTGTGTAAAGAGTAGGGTAGGTTTCGGGTTTTGAATATGATTGGTTTGTCCAAAGCGTGTCATGTAAGATTCCGCCGTTTTCATTCAAGTAAACACGATTTCTAATGAAAGAAAGTAAGGCACGGTATCTTCCACTTTTTGAAACATAGTTTGCTGTAAAATCAAAAAATTGGTTCATTACCTCCGAGGTTGCAAAGATTCCATCGGCGTAATTTACGTCATATTTCACCGCTACGTTCAATCCTTTTGCAAGGTTTTGAGAATGGATTATTGTAAAGTATTGTGAGGAGTTTATATCATTGGAATATTTCAATAAACTATATGGATTGCTTAATTGATAGAAGTTTATGTTTTCTAATGTGTGGAAATAAGGTAAGAAAAGATTGGGTAGAAAGTTGTAAGTAGGGTTTTGAGCCAAAAATTCTAAGCTTTGGCTTGCTCCTCCAAGGGTTGAGAGAGTTTGAAAGAAAGGAGCGTCGATTTGTTTTGTTGCATCTACTCGGTGAGTGGAGTATAAATCGTTTTCAATCTTGTGAACGCTATCGATTAGAAAGGATTTGTTGTCGGCTTTGAAGTAAATATTTGATATATGTAGAGAGTCTTCCTTTTCTTCTTGTGAAAAGACGTGAAAAGGAAGACTTATTAGAATATATGTTAATGCAAAAAGAAATGTTTTCTTTGCTTGCATTGTTTTATGCTAATGGATTTGCAAGTAAAAAGCGTTCGCAGTCCATTGCGGCTTTGCATCCGCTTCCTGCTGCAACGATTGCTTGACGATAAGTAGGGTCGCATACATCTCCTGCTGCGAAAACTCCTTCTATATTTGTCTTTGAACTCTTGTCTTGTGTGATTATGTATCCTTCTTTGTTCAATTCTATTTGTCCTGCAAGGAAATCTGTGTTTGGTTTATGACCTATTGCCAAGAATATGCCGGTTACTGCAATTTCTTTTAACTCTCCTGTTTGTGAATGCTCTAAACGAAAAGCTGTAACGCCACTATCATCTCCTAAAACTTCATTTGGTTTGTGATTCCAAACGATTTCAATTTTTGGATTAGCCTTTACTCTTTCTTGCATTGCTTTTGAGGCTCTTAATTCGTCTCTTCTAACGATTAAATAAACCTTTTTACAAGTGTTTGCAAGGTATGAGGCTTCTTCACACGCTGTATCTCCTCCGCCAACTACTGCAACTTCTTGATTTCTGTAAAAGAATCCATCGCAAGTTGCACATGCAGAAACGCCCATTCCCATAAATTTTTGTTCGCTTTCAAGACCTAACCATCTTGCACTTGCTCCTGTTGCAATGATTACTGCTTCTGCTTCTATTTTGCTACCATTGTCTGTTTCAATTCTAAAAGGACGTGAAGAGAAATCGGCTTTTACTACAACTTCTGGGCGAACTTCTGTTCCGAAACGCTGAGCTTGTTGTTTTATTTGCTCCATCATTTCGCTTCCTTCTACGCCTTCTGGGTATCCTGGGAAGTTCTCAATCTCTGTTGTAATGGTTAATTGTCCTCCTGCTTGCATTCCTTCTAATACAACAGGCTTTAAATCTGCTCTTGCTGCGTAAATTGCCGCTGTATAGCCACCAGGGCCCGAGCCTATTATCAAACATTTTATTCTTTCAAATTCAGACATAATTATTATAAGGTTTTTTTGTTTTGAAACTGCAAAAGTAGTAAAAAATGCTTTAATTCAAAAAAAAATATTACTTTTGTCGTGATTTTTCTAATGAATTTTTAATGAGGAAACTTGTCTTATTCTTATTATTTGTTTGTTGGGCTCAATTCAATAGCCTTTTTGCTTTCTCGGTTGAGCAAATTGTAAACCCTAAAACAAGTTGTGCAAATTGTTATGTTGCAAATCAAGATGCAATTCTTTCGTCTTCTGCAACCGATAGAATAAATCAGCTTCTTCATTCCTTGAATCAAAGAACGGGAATAGAGATTGCAGTTGTTGCTATCAACGGTGAGCAAAATACTTCTGCAAGAGATGTGTCTATGGAGTTGTTTGATGCTTGGAAAATAGGGAAAAAAGGTGAGGATAACGGAATAATAATAATTCTTACAAAGGCTTCGCGTGAGGTTTTCATTAGAACGGGATATGGAGTTGAGGGAATTTTGACCGATGCTTTATCTACAAGAATTGTAAATAAGTATATGATTCCTTATTTCAAGCAAGAAAAATGGGACGAAGGGTTTATTTTGGGCGTAGAGCAGGTTGTTTCTCTATTAGATAAGACTTATGAAAAAAAATCAAAGAAAAAAGAAAATTTTTCAAAGGATTTTTCTATTTTTTCTTTGATTTTTTTAATTTTTTCTTTGATTTTTTTTGTCCTTGCTATCACATTGATTTACAAGGGTTATTCTCATATCAGTAATAACTATAAATTAGAGAAAATAAAGGCGTTAAAACAAAAATCTTTGCCGTGGTTAATTGTAGGAATTGTTTTCTTTCCTGCATTATTGCTCCTTTTGATTTGGATTTATTGCATAGCGATAAGAAGAATTAAAAAATCAACTGTGAAATGTAGTTGCTTAAATGATATGAGACTATTATCCGAAAAGGAGGAAGATACGTATTTGAGTCGTAAAGCACAGATTGAAGAGGAGGTTGGTAGTAAAAATTATGATGTTTGGCTATGTGAGAAATGTGGAAATACGGTAATTTATCCATACGATAAGATTTTGTCAAATTATAGTGAGTGTCCTTCTTGCAAAGCAAAGACTTATTATAAGCAATCGGAGAAAGTAATGAGGTATCCTACATCTTTTAGAAATGGGGTAATGAGAAAAACTTATCGTTGCAAGAATTGTAATCATATATCACATATTGATTCGGATATTCCAAGAAGTGGGGGAGTTATTGTAGGAGGGATGGGTAGTGGAAGTTCGTTTGGAGGAGGATTTTCCGGCGGAGGAAGTTGGGGAGGAGGCTTTTCCGGTGGTGGAGGAGGCGGTGGACGCTTCTAAAAGAAAGAAATGTTGAATTAAAATAAAGAATAGAAGATATGAAGAAAAAGTTTATTCCAATTATTATTGTTTTAGCAATAGTTGTAATACTAATTGCGTGGGCTGTAAAGGCGTATAATGGTTTAGTTGTCAAAGATGAGGCTTGCTCAAAGCAATGGTCAAAGGTAGAAAGTCAATATCAAAGAAGAATGGATTTGATTCCAAACTTGGTAAACACAGTAAAGGGTTATGCTTCTCACGAAGAGGCTACTTTATTAAAGGTAATTGAGGCAAGAAATCAAGCATCGCAAGTGAAAATAGATGCAGAAAATATGACGCAAGAGCAATTAAATAGCTTTCAACAAAGCCAAGAAAATCTTTCTTCTGCAATTAGAGGATTGAATATAGTGGTTGAGAAATATCCAGACTTGAAAGCAAATCAAAATTTCTTGGAATTACAATCGCAACTTGAAGGAACAGAAAATAGAATTGCAGTTGAAAGACAACGTTATTCCGATGTTGTAAACGAATATAACACAAGCGTAAGACGATTCCCAAATAGCATTTTTGCTTCTATGTTTGGATTTGATAAGAAACCTTATTTTGAGGCTCAATCGGGAGCAGAAAATGCACCAAAAGTAGAATTTTAAATATCTTTTCTTTAAAAAATGGAAGAAAATACTCACAAAATAACCTCTATAAGAGGAATGTTTCAAGATTGGTTCTTGGATTATGCCTCTTATGTAATATTAGAAAGAGCCGTTCCTCATATTAACGATGGTTTAAAGCCTGTTCAAAGACGTATTCTTCATTCTATGAAGGAACTTGATGATGGAAGATACAACAAAGTCGCTAATATAGTTGGGAATACTATGAAATATCACCCGCATGGTGATTCTTCAATTGCGGGAGCCTTAGTTACAATGGGACAAAAAGACCTTTTGATAGATTGTCAAGGTAACTGGGGAAATATTCTCACAGGAGATGGAGCAGCAGCTCCGCGTTATATTGAGGCAAGACTTTCAAAATTTGCTTTGGAAGTTGTGTTTAATCCAAAAACTACAAGTTGGCATCCAAGTTATGACGGAAGAAATAAAGAACCTGATACATTGCCGGTGAAGTTTCCTTTATTGCTTGCACAAGGAGCAGAAGGTATTGCGGTAGGTCTTGCTTGTAAGATATTGCCTCATAACTTTAATGAATTGATTGATGCTTCTATTGCTATACTTAAAGGAGAGGATTTTGCGATTTATCCAGATTTTCCAACAGGTGGCTTGATGGATGTGGAAAAATATAACGATGGATTGCAGGGAGGTCGTTTGAGAGTAAGGGCTCGTATAAAACAAGTAGATAATAAAACACTTGTTATTACGGAAGTACCTTTTACGGTAACGGCTGATTCACTTATCGATTCTATTGTAAAGGCTTGTGATAAGAATCAATTAAAAATCAAAAAGATTGATAATAACACTGCAAGCGAAGTAGAGATTAGAATAACTCTTCCAAACGATACTTCTCCCGATCAAACAATTGACGCACTTTATGCTTTCACTGATTGTGAGATTAGCCTATCTCCAAACTCTTGTGTGATAGAAAATGAAAAACCACGCTTTGCTTCGGTTTCCGAAATCTTAAAGGTATCAACTCAAAACACAGTAAACCTTCTCAAAAGAGAGCTTGAAATAGAATTAGGTGAACTAAACGAAAAATGGAATTGGATTTCGTTGGAGAAAATCTTCATAAAAGAGGGTGTTTATAAGAGAATGGAAAAATGTAAGAGCGATGAGGAAATAGATTCTGAAATAGATAAGGGATTGAAACCTTTTGTTAAGAATCTACTTCGTCCTATTACGATAGATGACATACATAGATTAAGAAAAATTCCAATAGATAGAATTTCAAAATATAATAGCGACAAGGCAGATGATACACTTCTTGCAATAGAAGATGATATTAAGGCTGTGCAACACGATTTAGATAATCTTATTCCTTACGCTATTGCTTATTTTGAAAGAATTAAAAATAAATACGGCAAAGAAAGAGAAAGAAAAACCGAGATTCGTTCTTTTGATTACATACAAGAGGCAAATGTTGCAGTAGCAAATGAAAAGCTTTATTGCAATTATGCAGAGGGATTTGTTGGATATAAACTCAAAGGTGATGAGTATGTTGAGGATTGCTCTAATTTAGATGATGTAATTGCGATAAGAAAAGACGGAACCTTTGTTGTAAAGAAAGTTCAAGAGAAAGAATATCTTGGAAAGAAACTTATTCATGTTGCTGTGTTTAGAAAAAATGATGAAAGAACAATCTATAATATGATTTATCAAGACGGCGCTTTTGGTAAGTTTTATGTTAAGAGATTTAATATTTCATCTATTATTAGAGGTAAAGAATATGATTTGACGCAAGGAACAAAAGGTTCAAAGATTGTTTATTTGAGCGTGAATTCTAATGGAGAGGCTGAAAAGGTTAATATAAATCTTAAACCAGCTCTTAGAATGCGAACAAATAAAATGGAATATGATTTTGCAACTCTTGCAATTAAATCAAGAACTTCAAAAGGTAATACACTTTCGTCAAGAATAATAACTTCTGTTACCAAGAAAACAGAAGGTATTTCTACTCTTAGTGCAAGAAAAATATGGTTTGACGCTTCTATAAAAAGGTTAAATGCTGATGGAAACGGAACATATTTAGGCGAATTTAGCAAAGATGACAAGATTTTGACCTTCTATTCTTCGGGAGCTTATAGAATAACGGGTTATGATTTGTCTTTACACTTTGATGATGACTTAATTCTTATAGAAAAGTTAGTAAAAGAAAAACCTTTATCAGTATTCTATGCTGAGAAAACTACGAATAGCCTTTACTTAAAACGTTTTATTCCAGAATTAAGCAATAAGAAAGTAGATATATTTGAAGAACAAGAAGGAGCAAAATTATTAAAACTTAGCTATGATTGGCTTCCTATGGTTAAAATAGGTGATAAAGAATTAGAAGTTGCGAGTTTGGAGGATTTAAAAAAGTATAGAGCAAAAGGAAAACGTATAGAAAAAGACGCAAACATCGCAATAGAATTTTTAGAACCATTGGAATATATCGAGGAAGTAGAAGAGGAAATCGAAGAAGATTTAGAAGAAATTAATATAGAGTTAAATGACAAAGACACAGTGCAAGGTTCTTTGTTTTAAAGCATGATTAAAAAATAAAAAAGTATGAAAAAAATAATTTTTTTCTTAGGAATAATTTCTCTTTTCTTTGCAAAAAATTTGCAAGCACAAGAGATAGTAAAAAGTTTTTTGAAAAATCAAGAAACAACATCTAAAAACGAGCTTATTTATATTACTTTTGACGATAGAATTAGCTTAGTTAATGATAATATAAATAGAATGATTGGTTTTGATGCTTTGGATAAAGAAACAAAATCGGAACTACAAAAAAAATATACAAAAATTATAGATAAAGTAAATCAAGAAGAAATTTTAAATATCTATAATAAAAGTTTTGTAAAAGAGCTAAGACGTTACGGATTTACTATTTATCGTCAAGAATATTTAGTAAGTAAGATAACAGGACGCTTTAATACGGTGAATGTTTCGCAAATTGAATTAGAAGAATTTACAGTTATTGATAGTCTGACAGGAAAATATTATACCGATAGCACTGTTTATTATAAAACCCTTACAGGTTTAAGAATGAATGTGTGGTTAGAGTACAATTTTTCTGATACAACAAGTAGAAAATTATTATTTATCAGTCATGAAATAACAGATGAATTTACAGGATTCACAGAAGATGTTGAAGGAAAGAAGTATGCTGATTTTGAACTTTCGCTTTTAAATCCTAATGACGCATATTTACTTGCAGATCAAACAGCACGAATGACTGCAAGATATATGTATAATTTCTTAATGAATAAATACGTGAAAGAAAGAACAAAAGGAACGCATAAATATTTCTATTCAATAGGAGAGGATAAGAAAATAAAATACTCGTTGTATAACACAGATTATTTTGAAGAACTACCAATAGAGGAATAGTTTATTTTCTTCCGAAATCAGCAGGAATTTCTCCCCAGGATTCTGTATCCCATTTAAGGATTTCAGTAGAATAAGAATTACTTTCTAACCATTGTTCCGCTCGATGAATATAGTCAAACAAATCTTTGTTGCTTTCATCGGGCGTTAATTTTGTTTTACATTTTTTTTGCTTAACCCAAGCAATTGCAGTTTTGCTATCGGTGTAAAGAGGGTGAGGAAGATTGTGTTTTTTTAAATAAGAAAGCCCGTGAACTATACCAAGAAATTCTCCAATATTATTAGTTCCACGTTTATGTTTATAATAAAAAAGCGTATCTCCATTTTTTGTGTAAACACCTCTATATTCCATCACTCCGGGATTACCACTACATGCAGCATCTGTTGAAATGCTTTCATAAATAGGAAGATTAGCAGTTAAGAGTGTTTGTAAAACAGGTTTTGTTTTTTTGTTTTTTGAAATAAACTTATCAGGGTTATCATTAAATGCCTCTTGTGCAGAAGTCAAACTATCAAATGATTTGTATTTTGCACCTTCAAAACCTTTAACACTTTCTTCGCACTCTTTCCAAGAATCAAAAACCCCAGTTTTCTTTCCAATCCAAACAACGTAATATTTATTTTTTTTTGCCATATCTTACCTTATTAAAGTAATATCACCACCTTCAACAAATTTCTTGCCACCGGCACAATGAACTATAAGTCTATAAAAATAAACTGCTGCATCACAAAGTTTTCCATTAAAAGTTCCGTCCCAGCCTTCTGATAATTTATCGGTAAAGAAAACACTTTCTCCCCAACGATCAAAAATTTCAAATTCAAAACTTTCAATCCATTCACCTTTTACAAAAACAACATCATTTTTTCCATCATTATTAGGCGTAAATACATTAGGTACATAAATATTTGGACGTTCGCAATTCACTACATCAACCTCTATAAAAATACTATCCTTAACCTCGCAACCATGATTATCAGTTACTGTTACAAAATAAAAACCCGACTCATACACTATTGCATTAGTAGTAAAAGAAAGAGGAGAAGATAAATTTTCGCTTGGAGTCCAATAACAATACATATTAGGAATATAATCAACACTAAGAGTAATTTCCTCTCCATCAAAAGCTCTTGAACGACTTGCAGAGATTTCAACCTCAGATAAAACATTTACATAACTTATTTCTACCGTATCTCTTGCAGTACATTGATTAGCATCTGTTATATCCACATAATATGTTCCACAACATAGGTCTTCTATTGAAAAATTTGTTTCTCCATTTGACCAAGAGTAAGAATAAGGAAGTAAACCATCACTTACATGAACTTGTGCTGTTGCTCCACAGCCTTCTTGGCAATTATTATCAGTTTTTGTAATGGAAGTTGTAATGTTATATAAACTTTCAAGCCAAATAGTATCACTTACTTGACAGCCTTGTGCATCTTGCATTGTAAAAATATACTCTCCATCACATAAATTTACTAAATCAAAACCTTGAAGAGAGGAATCTGTCCAAGATATATTATAAGGTTCTACTCCATTTTGAGCTGAAAGATGAATTTGCCCATTACAAGTATTTCCACACACGTTTGTATCAATAGAAATACTAACACTTAGTTGAGACATTGTACTTATTGTGAAATTTTCTTGAATCTTACAACCAAAACTATCAGTTATCTCAACCCAATAATTGTCTGCAATCAATCCTCCAATAGAATCAACACCATTTTGCCCATTACTCCAATTATAATCAACAATCATTCCTTGATAAGGACTATCAACCAAAGCAAAACCATCACTTTCTTGTGGACAAGAAACATTTTGAGTTATTAAATTAATATTATCAATTGGACTTGTAATGATTTGTTGAATTAAAGTATCATTACAAGTAGAAGTTTCAATAACTAAACGATAAGTTGCATTACCTGAAACAAGAGCGTAAGGGTTTGGTGCATTAGGATTAGTCAATCCATCGCTTGGAATCCACTGAAAACTTACGCTATCTTGCAGATAAGGTTGTATTCCTATTTGAATCAAATCCCCATTGCAAGCTTGCAGTGTTGGAAGCGTATCTGTGTTAGAATCAAGTAGGATAATTTGTTTTGTAATAGTGTCTGCTGCAATACAGCCATAGTTTTTATATGCAATTAACTTAACATCGTATATTCCTGGTTGATTATAATAGTGAGAAGGAGAAGGTAGGGAAGATAAAGTCCCGTCACCAAAATCCCAAAGGAAGCTATCGCCACGTCCAATATTGACAAAATTTACAGTATCGGGAAAACAAATATAAGCAGGCATAGTAAAATCTGCTACTGCAAAGTCATCGTGAATTTGAAACTTATATGCAGCCATATTACAATTGCTTGCATGATTAGAATCGCTCCAAGCATTTAGAGTAATAGGGAAATTTTGACTTCCATTGCAAGAAGCACACACAACTTGATAGAGATTGCTATATTTATCATAACGAGAAGTACCTCCATCAACGTGATCATTGCCGTATGTTGCAGAATTGTTAAATTCTCCAAAGAAAGTAGCATAATCTAATAAAGAAGCATCGTGAGATAAAGACATAATATAGAAATCTTGTCCATCGGTTGTAGATTGATATGCATCATTTGTAATCTGCATATTTTTAGTTCCAAAGATTTGTGTTGTACTTGGCACTATATACTTAAACAAACGTCCCCAACCTGCCGCATAAATTCTTCCACATACATCAACTGCAAAACTTGTTGGGGAAATATTTATTTGATTATTACCTGTTCCAAAAACAGTACTCCATACAAGAGAATTTAAATCAGGTTCAAATTTTGCAATAAATTGACCACTATTTGGAATATTGTAGTTTGCATTAAAAATCAAATCACTACCCTCAGCTTTTGTTTGACCAAAAATATGAGGATAACCATTTCTATCACATCTTACAAAATAAGATAAATCAAATCTATTAGAACCGAAAAATGTTGAAGCGAGTAATTCCTCTCCGTTATAGGAAACCAAAGCTAAAAAGCCATCTGTAGCCCCTCCATCAAAGACAGTGTCGAAAGCATTATTAGTTATTGGAAAATTATTAGAGATTGTACCGCCTGTTACATAAAGATTATAAGAGGTATCAACATCAATAGAAAATACAGCATCATCTTCTTCTCCTCCAATAAAAGAAGAAAAAATCATTGTTTGTAAAGCGTAA
Organism: uncultured Bacteroidales bacterium; assembly: GCA_937901525.1. Lineage (GTDB taxonomy): Bacteria > Bacteroidota > Bacteroidia > Bacteroidales > P3 > Onthomorpha. Next base: position 24,817 of record CALDHX010000081.1, on the reverse strand, counting down.
TCTAACTTAAAGACAACACCTTCTTGTTTCCCACCAAAAGTAGTTTGAAAAGCGTTTTGAGTTACAGGAAAGTCATTAGAAAAAGTAGTTGTTCCTACATAAATATTATTTTGCTCGTCAGTAATCAATTCCCCCCTTGCTCCATCTCCATAATTTGCGTAAAGAGAATCATTACCCAAGTAAGCAATCATTTGACTTGCGTTATAAATTTCGCGATAGTTTAATCCGTCATTATTTGTTCCACCAACGTAAGTAGAAGCCGGCAAAGCAGTGCCATCATCTGAGAAACGACTAACATAAATATCTACTCCAAAAGGAAAAATCACTGTTCCATCGTATGTAATGGCAGAACCGGTAGAAAAACTTTCCGAAAAAGCGTATGGAGTTGTAGGAAAATTATAACTACCAGTAGTCCCCATAATAACTAATTCATTGTATTGATTAACAATCATACTATGTGGCATTTCACTTTGGTCGCCTCCGTAATAAGTAGAGAATAATAATTGACTGCCATCTTGCGAAAATTTGCTAATAGCACAATCCCAACCGGCAGCATACGTATCTACAAAAGCCCCAAGCGTAGTTGGATAACCAATATTGTCAACAATACTTCCCGAATACAAGTTTCCAAAAGCATCGTATGTGGAAGTAAAACCCCAATTGTCGGCTGTGCTACCAGAATAGGTTGAAAAAATAAGAGCAGGGTCAATAATCAAAGGCAGAGTCTTGTCATAGTCTCCTATTTTATAGGAAACACGATTGTCTTTCAAGATAAATTTCACATCAATTGCTACTTCTTTTCCTTCAATTATTTGATAAGCGTAAGGCTTTTGTTCAACTATTTCTCCTAAACAAGTTTCTAAAATCAGTTCATCGTTTCTTAATCTAATGCTTTCAAGACCTTTATATTCTAAAATAATGTTTTCTACTTTTGCATTTTCTTTTAGAATAAATTCGTGCTTTAACTGTGAATCTATGGAATAAACTCTCCAATCTATATCCTTGAAAATGTTTTCATAAACCACTTCTTGATAACCGTTTACTTTATTTGCCCATTTTGATTGGTCTTTTCCTAAAAAGAAGTTAGAGTAAGAAGATAGTGGGTCTTTTGTTTTAATATTTGCTTGCAAAGGATTTTGAAGTTCTATTTTGAAAGCATGGGCTGAATTAGTCTTTTTTTCTTGATGTTTCTCTACATCGTTCAAATAAAACAATAATCCGTCTTTTTCAACAAATAAAGCTCCATTTTGTAAACGAGCTTTAAAGAAAATATTTTCTTCCCATTGCCCTTTGTTTTCTTCAAACCTTAAAGTCTGACTTTGAGTTAGAAATGGAAAAATAAACAATAAAATATAAATGTAAGCGTTTTTCATAATACAAAGGTAATAAAAAAAATTAATGTGATATGAAAAAAGCCTTTTTTATAGTTTTATTTATAATAGCTTCCTTTTTGTCAAATGCACAGTTTGATAATTTTCGTGCAGGTGTGATAGCAGGTTTTTCTCCTAATGAATCAATATTAGAAACTGCGCCCTTGAACGGAGGACTTATGACAGAATTTATTTTACCAATAGTTGGAATAGGGGCAGAGATAGATTTAATGTATGAGAACAAAGCTTTTCATATTCAAAACGGTAGCTTTACTGAGCGTTTCTCTAACTTTAAGTTGCCAATCTATGCAAAATGGAAAGTAGGCTTACCTTTTCTTAAAGGTTTCCTTGGTTTAGGTGCAACATACGCTCTTTCGTGGAAAGATTTATACGAATATGGAATAAGTAAGAATACTTTTCATATTTGGAGCTTTTCTGCAATGGCAGGAGTTGAGTTTGGAAGAAAAGTTCTACTTCGTTTTGGTTACGATTATCAATTTTTTAACTCTCAATTAAAGAACGTATTTGACGGAAAATCAGTCTTTTTGATAAGTTTGGGCTATTGGCTGTAAAAAATCAAAGAAAAAAAATTTTTTTTCTTTGCTTTTTTAAATTTTTTCTTTGCTTTTTTTTATTTTTTCTTTGATTTTTTTTCTTAGAATTAAGTATCTAAATTTAAGCTCATAAATACCTTTTCAGGAAGGCTTTTATTTAGGTTATTTAAAGGCTTAATCATTTCTATTGTTGAAGCAATTTCTGAATTTTCATTAGGAAAATACTTTAAAATAACGTCTTTCTTGTATTCAATAGATAGTTTTTGAGCAAATAATTCGGCAGTTTGTTCTTCAAAACAAAAACAATCCAAAACTTCTATTGTATTCCAATCGGTTATTGCTACGCATTGAGCAATGATTTTCTTGTCTTTGTAAAGGTTTATTATATCATAATCAGTGATAGTATAGAGTTTGAGGGTTGATTCGTTGTGAATTATGCAGTTATTTCTATTTTGTTGAACATTATTTATAAGTTCAAAATCAAACTTTTTTGTTGTTTCAATACTATATTGAGATAAATCATTTTTGTTTTCTATTTCTTTGAAATAAGTCTTGTTTATACCCTCTATTCCACAGAGTTTATATCCCATTTTTTCATAAAAAGGAACTAATCCTTCGTGTGCTGCAATTAAAATTACGGCTTGCTTTCCAAGATTACTTAATTCTTTTTCGGCTTTTTGCATAAGAAGATTTGCCAAGCCTTGATTTCTGTGGCTTTCTACCGTACAAACGCTTCCTATGTAAGCAATCGGTAGAATATTATCATTTATTTTTAGTCTATGATGCGTTGCAAAAAGCATAGATAATAGCTTTCCGTTTTCTTCTATATGGAAAAAATTTCCTTCTTTAAAGTATAGATTAAAAAACTTATCTATGTATTCAAAAGAATCGCCAAAAGTTTTATTCCAAAGCTCTTTTGCTTGTTGTTTTATGCTATTCATTTTAGTATTGCAAAATATTTTTCAATTAATTTTATTGGGTTATAGCTTAGTTTTGCTTTTCTTAGGCCTTCAATTCCTAAATCCTCTTCTCTATTTATGTAGATATAATTTTTATCTATATGAATAGCCATTTCTCTATTTATGATTGCAAAGGCTCCTTCATAATCTTTGTCTGCTTTTTCAATATGTATATCAAAAGTATTGTCGTTTATTTTACTTCCAATAGAGAATGCTACTATTTTTTCGTCAACTCTAATTGCTCCTGCATACAAATCCAAGTCCTCAAAGTTAGAGAAAAAATACTCAATCACTCTTTTTTCTTTTTCATAATCGGTTTTTAATTCCGGATTCTTCTCAATTGCTCTTTCTTGCCATAGTTTAAGTAAAGAAATACACTCTTCGGAGTTTGAGGAGGTTATTTCTTCAAACTTCCAGTTGTATTTATTAATAAATTTGTTGATGTGATTTCTTTTAGGTTGTAGTTTTTTCCCTTTTAGTGTTGCAAGGTCTTCTCTAAGGTAGAGATAATCAAAAAAGTCTCTTTCTTCTTTTATTTCAAAAAGTTCTTCAAAGCAAGGCTTTTTTTCTTTTCTCTCACAAATTACACACATTTTTTGATTGTTTTCTTTTGAAAGATTTATTAGTTTTTCAATAATATTTTCTTTACAACCATTTCCTATCGGGTAGTGATAGCAAATGTTTTTGTTTTTCTCAAAATGTATTCTTGTAACTAAACAATCATCTATTATAGCCCATTCTCCGTTATAAATAAATGCGTAAGCACAAAGATTAGCAAAAGAACTTTCAGCGTTTTGAATAGTTTTAAAAGTGTAAAATTGTTCAAAAATTTTTCTATCCGTAGGTTTTATAGCTTTAAATTCAATCATTATTAGTGTTTTTTAGTCGCCAAAATTACAAAAATATTTACCTTTGCAAATAAAATTCCCTTTTTTGTTATGGAAGTTTTAATAGAAAAAGAAGCAGGCTTTTGTTTTGGAGTAACAAGTGCAATAAAGATGAGCGAGAATTGTCTAAAAGAGTTTGGTAAGCTTTATTGCCTTGGAGAATTAGTGCATAATTCTATGGAAATCAATAGACTTGAAAAACTTGGTCTTGAAATTATAAATGTCTCTGATTTAGAAAAAATAAGGGATTGTAGAGTTATGATAAGAGCTCACGGAGAGCCGCCTTCAACATACGAGGTTGCGAAAAAAAATAACATAGAACTTTTTGATGCTACTTGTCCTATTGTGCTTAAATTGCAAAAAGATGTGAAAAAGGCTTACGATTCTATGGATAAAAGTAGAAGTCAAATAGTTATTTTCGGCAAACAGGGTCATGCAGAAGTGATAGGACTTTGTGGACAAAGTGAAAATACGGCAATAGTCATTAGTAGTGAAAAGGATATTGAAGCCTTAGACTTTACTAAAACAATATATCTTTTCTCGCAAACAACAAAAAACAAAGAAGAGTTTGAAGAGATAACAAATATTATTAGAGAAAAAATGTTGCAAGTAGGCAATAAGGAGTTTTATCCTACGGATAGTATTTGTAAAAGAATGGCTTCAAGAACAAAAACCTTACTATCTTTTGCTGATAGTGTTGATGCACTTTTGTTTGTAAGCGGTAAGCATTCAAGCAATGGGAATTATCTTTTTGATTTTTGTAAGGGGCACAAAAAAGAAACATATTTCATTTCCGAAAAAGAGGATATTGATATTGAAGAAATGAAAAAATATAGTAGAATAGGAATTTCAGGAGCTACATCAACACCTATGTGGCTTATGGAGGAGATAAGAGATTATGTACTTGCGAGAACTGAAAATATCTAACTTTAAAAACATAGAAGAAAAGGAGTTTTCTTTTTCACAAATCAATTGTTTTGTTGGCAATAATGGAGTTGGCAAAACAAATGTGCTTGATGCTATTTATTATTTAAGCTTTTGTAAGAGTTTTTTCAATAACAACGATTTTCATTCTATAAGGTATGAACAAGATTTCTTTGCTTTACATGGAGATTATTCTCTTAATGGTGTGGAAGAGAGGATTTCTTGTACGTTAAAAAAAGAAGGAAAAAAACAAATTAAACATTCAGGTAAAGCATACACACGTCTTTCGGAGCATATTGGTAAAATACCAACAGTGATGATTGCTCCAAATGATCATATCTTGATTACGGGTGGGAGTGAGATGAGAAGAAAATTCATAGATATTATTATTTCGCAACAAGATAAGATTTATCTTCAAAATCTTATTCGTTATAATAAAGCAATACAACAAAGAAATAAATTGTTGAAAGCTTTTCAGATATATAATTATGTTGATGAAGTAAATCTCTTGATTTGGGAAGAGCAAATTGCCTCTTATGGAAAGTTGATTCAAGAGAAAAGAAAGGAATTTTTCTCAGAGTTTGTTCAACCGATGAATAACTTTTATCAATTCATTTCTCAAAATAAAGAAGAGGTGAACTTGGAGTATTTAACTTTTGAGGGAGATTTGCTTTCTTTGCTTAAAGAAAATAGAGAAAAGGATAAAATAGTTGGATTTACAACCGTAGGGGTTCATAAAGATGATTTGATTTTTTCTCTTAAACAAATGCCTATTAAAACTCATGCTTCGCAAGGTCAACAAAAAACTTTTCTCCTTGCGTTAAAGCTTGCACAATTTGATTTTCTTCAAAAGAATATGGGTGTGAAACCTATTCTTTTATTAGATGATATTTTTGATAAATTTGATTTTGAAAGGGTGAGTAGAATCTTAGCATTGTTGGAAGATGGTCGCTTTGGTCAGGTTTTTATTACCGATACTCATCTTGAAAGGGTTGAGAAAATGATTGGTGAAGCGTTGAAAGACAAGACTAAAATCTTTAAATTATGAACAAGGATTATTACATAAAACCAAGAGGTTTAAGCGAAGCAAGTGAGCAACCTATTATAAATATAATGGAACGCTTTTTAGAATCGCTTGGAGTGCCAACTGATTTTAATCAAGAGGAGATTATTAAGGTTTGGGAAGAGATTACGGGTGATTTTATTAAGAAATTAACTAAGAAAATCTATGTTTACGACAAGGTTCTCTTTGTTTGTGTGAATGCTCCTGCACTTCGTAGTGAGTTAATGATGATGAGAGGAAATATATGCGAGGAAATAAACAATCGTTTTGGGAAAAAAGTATTGAAACGTATAGAAATAAAGTAGCATTAAGACGTTTTCTTTCGCTTTTTTCTACTGATGTGTTGGTAAGAGGTGCTAATTTCTTGCTAATACCTGTTTTTCTTCATCTTATGACTCGTGAAGAGTTTGGGGTTTATGGTTATCTTTATAGTTTCGCTATGGCAATGAGTTTGGTTTTTACACTTGGTTTTCATGCTTCTGTACCTAAACTTTTTGCTGATACAAAAAACGATAAGAAAGCACAAGGTAGTATGCTTTTTACTCTTTCTCTTACGCTTGTTGTTGGGCTTATTGTTATTTTTTCTTTGCTTTCTTTTACGGGGATTGATGAATATTTCTTTTCTTTTATCAATCGCAATAACGATGTAAGTGGTTTTTCTTATGATACTTATCGTCCTTATCTCTTTGTGGCAATGGCATCGATGGTTCTTTCCAATCTTTTGACTTATTACTTCGTTGCAGCAGAGAAAATAAAGAATATTCAAGCATTTAATTTAATCCGTTTCTTTTTTGCAAACGGTTTGGCAATTATTCTTCTTTATACTGCTGCCAATGCTGATGCTGCTCTTTTGCGTTTGGCAATTACTTATCTTGTAGAACTTATTCTTTGTGGGGTTTTCGCTATTTTCCTTTGCAAAAACTTTACTCTTAAATTTTCTTCATATTATTTGCGTAAGGGTTTGAAGATTGGTCTTCCTCTTTCTTTTGTTGCTCTTTTGAATGCTATAACTAATTTTGGTGATAAACACTTTGTGATGCTTTATTGTGGAGTAGGGGTTGTGGCAGTCTATAATTTGGCATCACTTCTTGCAACTATTCCTGTGATAGTTTATCAATCGTTTAATTTTATTTGGTTACCATCTTTTTTACAAGAGAAAAACCTAAGTCTTTTAAAGAAAAAAACCGATAGGAATGGACTTAGAATTTTTATTCTTTTGCTTTTGCTTTGTGTGGGAATATATATAGGAGCGTGGATATTGTTAAATTGGGGTGTTTTCCCAAAGAGTTATTCTCTTATTATGAGTATTTTACCTCCTTTGTGTCTTGCACAGATTTTCGCTTCACTTAATCTTTTCTTTTTTAACTATTTCACTTATTTTGAAAAGAATTACATTACTATTTTAACCTCTGTAATTATAAATGGATTGAGTTATTTTTTGTTTAGTTTTACTGCTCCTATTTATGGTGAGATAGGAGTTGCGTATTCGTTGTTATTGAGTAATTTCACATTGTTTGTGATTTATTACTTATTGAGTTCTTATTATGTTAAAAAAAGTATTAAAAATAATAGTTTAGATAAAAATAAAGATAAAACATTTTGCTGATATAAAATAAAATGGTAAATTTGCAAACGTAAGATAATATATTGATATTAAATTTGATAATTAACCTATCTAAAAATGGGGAGTAGTATAACTTAAATGTAATGATTATGAAAAAAGGTATGTTTTTATTGATTGCTTTGTTTGGTTGTGCAATCTCTTATGCTCAAACAACCGTAATATTGAAACCTAATGCTGTAATAGGAAAAGATGTAGCAATAATGAATTATGATAATGGTTGTATAGCTACAATAGATAGTATATCTCCTGCTGATATGAATTTTGCTAATGATACTGTTTTGTGGATGAAAGATTGGACATGGAATGCTATTGGTTGTAGTGGTGGAACTGTGCGTTCTCTTTTATGTTTTACAGGTTTGGATTCAATTCCTCAAAATGCTACAATATTGAGTGTAACATTGCGTCTTTATGGAACAAATGCAGATAGAAATACTTCTTATCCTGGTGCTCCCTCTGGCTTTTATGCAAATACTGTTGTTGTGCAACAAGTAATTTATCCTTGGGATGAAAATACTGTTACTTGGAATACTCAACCTACAACAACGACAGTGAATCAATTTACTTTACCTCAATCTACTTCCGAGTACAATTGGAATTGCAGTGTAAGTAATTCAAATCTTGTTGCTATGGTGCAAAGTATGGTATCGGGTAATAATTATGGTTTTTTGTTGAAATTGCAAAACGAAGCGCATTATAGAAATTTAGCTTTTTCATCGAGCGATTGCTCAGACTCTACTTTGTGGCCAGAATTAGAGGTAACGTATGATTATTGTGAAGCAAGGTTCTCTATGACTATGGAAAATTCTGATCATCCTAACACGATTACTTTTTCTGCTTATGAACAAGGAGGTCAGCATTCTTGGAGATATGGCACTCAAATCTTATCTACACAACCTACATTTACAACTACGTTTAATCAAAATCATAGTGAAGGTTTTTGTCATAGCATAATAAATGATGGAGACACTTGTGAGACTTGTATAAAACTTTGTATGGGAGATATTCCTCGAATGATTGATGAGAGCGAATCTTTGAAAGAATCGATAGTTGTACCGCAAGGTTATGTTCCATTAGGAGATGAAGTTGTGTTTTTTGAAGAAAAAGAAGTTTTGAAAGTTATTCCAAATCCTACAAACGGTAAATGGAAAATTGATTTTGTGGCAGAGGAATCATGTTTATCTGTTCTAACCCTATATGATTCTAATGGAAACGTTGTGTTTTCAAAAGATATACAAGTGAAAGTAGGTGAAAATTCAATGGATTTAAGTTGTGATGATTGTGAAAATGGTATATACACAATTGTTATAAAAGGTGAAAAATTGAATCTTTCGCAAAAAGTTAATATTGTAAAGAGTATTTAGTGTGAAATCTAATTTAATAACAAGAATATTTAGACGCATTATTTTCCCTCGTATGAAGGGTGAATTTTTGCAATCTATAAACAATTCTAATCCAAGTGTATTAGATGTCGGTTGTGGAAACGATTCGCCAAGTCTAATAAAATCAATATTGCCATCTTGTGTTTATACAGGTATTGATGTGTCTGACTATAATCAAACAAAGACTAATGTTGCAGATAATTATATTTTAGTGTCCCCGGATGTGTTTTCAGATGAGATATTAAAGATGTCAAATAGTTTTGATGTAGTTTTGTCTTCTCATAATTTGGAACACTGTAACAAAAGAGAAGAAACATTAGTCGCAATGATTAAAGCGTTAAAACCAAAGGGTCGTTTGTATTTGTCATTTCCCTCAGAAAAGAGTGTGAAATTTCCTTCAAGACAAGGTACTCTTAATTATTATGATGATAATACCCACAAAGACCTTCCACCTTCTTATGAAAAGGTGTTGGAAATTTTGAAAGAAAATAATATGTCTGTATTATATTCTACTATCTCACACAAACCATTTTTGCCTTGGTTGATAGGTTGTCTTACCGAACCAATTTCTAAGATTAAAAACAAAACTAACTATTATACTTGGTGTTATTATGGTTTCCAAACAATAATTTGGGCGGAGAAAACAAAATGATAAAAAAACTTTTATTACACTCTATTATTTTCTTGTTTGATTTGGAAAGTTTCTTTTTAAGATTCATAAAACCTAAATCAAAATCCGATATTCTAATATTAAGAACGGATAATATAGGAGACTTTATTCTATGGTTGGATTCTGCTTCTCAGATAAGAAAAAGATTGAATGGAAACATAACTCTGTTGTGTACTTCTGCTGTTGCTTCGATTGCAAAGAACGTATCCTATTTTGATGAAATTATAACTTTGGATACAAAAAAGATGTTTTTTAATCCGATTTATCGTTTCAAATTACTTAAAAAATTAAGAACTAAACGTTATGATTTGATTTTGAATCCTCTTTTTTCAAGAGATTATTTTATAGGAGATACCATTGTAAGAAATGTGTGTGCTAAAAGAAAAATCGGTTTCGGACAAGATTACAATAACACAGAATCAAGATTTATCAAATTGATTTCCGATAAGAAAAAACGCAGTAAGATATTGACCAAATTGCTTTCAAAATCAAACGGTTTTTATTCTTCTTTGATTGAAACAGATAAAGAAGATAAGATGGAGTTAAAGCGTAATGCTGAATTTGTTTCCAAGTTTTTTGATTGCGATTTTAAAGCATCTTTACCGAAATTGTGTTTTGAGATACCTGAATTTAATCAGGTGAAAGACTATGTTGTGCTTTTTATAGGAGCAAGTCAGGTGAAAAAAAATTGGGGTTGCGAAAAGTTTGTGAATTTAATTGATAAACTTTCTTCTTTTGTGGTTTTGTGTGGAGGAAATGGTGACATTGAAATTGCAGACAATATTTTGCGTTCAGTAAAAAAGCCTAATAAAATTTTGAATTTAGTAGGTAAAACAACTTTGCTTGAATTGTGCTCTGTTATTAACACTGCCAATTTGGTAATAAGTAATGATACTGTTGCAGCTCATATATCTGCTATGGTAAGAACAAAGAGTATTGTAATCTGTCCAGGACATTTTACAAAAAGATTTCATCCGTATGATTTAGATTCTGTTTCTGATGATTTGAAACAATATTTCCCTGTTGCAATTAGGTATGAAATGGATTGCTTTGATTGTGCTGGTATTTGTACTCAATTAAATGATAAAATGGAACATTATCCTTGTATTGAAAACATAAGTGTCGATATTGTGAAATCCGAAATAGACAAATTGATTTCATACTAACAAATTTTCAAACTCTTTGTTTTTTTTATTTTTTTCTTTGATTTTTTAAAATATTCCTTTGAAAAAATTATTTTTTTCTTAGGAATATTTTTACCTTTGCAAACGTTAATAATAAAACTTTTATAATTATGAGAAGAAATATAGTAGCAGGCAATTGGAAATCAAATAAAACGTTTTCCGATGCAGATGAATTAATAACAGATATAGCAGAAGCGTTAAGAGAATTTGATACAACAGATGTAGATGTAGTGGTTTGTCCTCCTTTTCCTTATCTTGAACTTGTGGGAGATGCAGCAGAGGATGTAGAGTTTTTCGTTGGGGCACAAAATGTATCAAAATTCGATGACGGAGCATATACAGGCGAGGTTTCAGCAAAGATGTTGCGTTCTATGAATATGGATTATTGCATTGTAGGACACAGTGAAAGAAGAAAATATTTCTTTGAAACCAATCAAGACGTTGCTCAAAAAGTAGATAAATTGCTTGAAGTAGAAATTACACCGATTGTGTGTGTTGGAGAACAATTAGAGGATAGAGAAGCAGATAAACATTTTGATGTAATACGTTCTCAGGTTGTAGAAGGATTATTTCACTTAAATAAAGAGCAAATTCAACAAGTAGTTGTAGCATACGAACCTGTTTGGGCAATAGGAACAGGAAAAACAGCTACAAAAGAACAAGCACAAGAGGTACATTCTTTCATTAGAGGATTGATTGCTGAGAAATATTCAGACGATGTAGCACAAGAAATTTCAATTCTTTATGGTGGAAGTTGTAATCCTAAGAACGCAAGAGAACTTTTTGCTCAACAAGACGTAGATGGTGGACTTATTGGAGGAGCTGCATTGAAGAGTGCAGACTTTATTGAAATCGCTCGTAGTTTTTAGTATGTATTACATTAAGTTAAATATTACTCTTTCTCACTTTCAAAAGTGGGAAGAGGAGAGTCTATGGATTGCAGACGTGTTTAAAGACGCTCTAATCTCAATTGGCTTTGATAGTTTTGTGGATACAACAGAAGGATTTGAGGCATATTGTTCGGAAGAAAACTATTGCTTAGATAAAGTAAAGCAAATTGCACAAGAAAATTTAAGTTTTGTTGAAGGATTAGAGATTTCTTATTTGGAAGAAAAGATTGAGCAAAAGGATTGGAATGCAGAATGGGAAAAAGATTATCCTTCTGTTCGTTTTTCAGACTTTTGCGTAGTTCGTCCTCCATTTAACCCTCAGCAAGAGGGCGTAAAATATGATATTATCATAGAACCGAAGATGTCTTTCGGAACAGCACATCATCAAACAACTTCTTTAATTATTAATTTTATTTCAAAAGAAGAGATAGCAGACAAGAAAATTATGGATATGGGTTGCGGAACAGGTGTTTTTGCAATTCTTGCTATGAAAATGGGTGCTTCTTACGCAAAAGCAATAGATATTGATATTTGGGCAGCAGAAAACGCAAAAGAAAATGCAGAAAAGAATTCTGTTTCAATAGATGTGCTTTTAGGAGATGCGAATTTGCTTGATGAAAACGAGAAATTTGACGTTTTCTTTGCTAACATAAATCGTAATATCCTTCTTGCCGATATGGAAACTTATTCAAAATCTATCCAAGAGGGTGGAATTTTGTTTTTAAGTGGTTTTTATTCGCAAGATGTAGAGATTTTAGAAGCAGAATGTAAATTATATGATCTTTATCTTACAGATGTAGAAACAAAAGATAATTGGGCAGCAATGCGACTTGTAAAAAAAAGTAAATAAAATATAAGAAATGAGAAAATTGTTAAGCAGAACCTTGTTATTTGTTTTTCTTTTAGCAGGATTAACAAATGTAAATGCTCAGAAATTTAAAGGATTTTCTGGACAAGCAGATACTTATGTTAGCGAACTTAAAGAATTATTAAATTCAGATGCGAATTTAAAACCAGATTCTAAAAAAGAATTTAAAGAATTGATAGATGGTTTTGAGCAATCTTTGGCAAATGTTACTCTTCAACAAAGAAATGATATTGCAAAACTATCACAAGTAATGTATAAGAAAAACATTAAAATAAGAACTGGCTTATCTGATTTTCTTAAAACATTACTTGCTTTTCAAACATCAAAACATTCACCAGAAAGTTATACTCAATGGTTGAAAGCTATGCAGAATTGTATAGAAAAGCATAATTCTAAAATTTTTAATGAAATAGTTGAAAACACATTACTATTACTTGAAGAGGATTGTTTGTATAAATCAAAAAGTTCTCATTGGTATATAGGAGCATCAGGTGATTATGTTTTTAGAGAAGATAAAGAAAGAGGAGTATATGCAGAATTTATTAGCGAAATAGATTTAACTTATCGCTCAATGCAAGACTCTAATACAATTCATTCAACACTTGGACGACTATATTTAAAAGATAGTTATTTTGAAGGTAAAGGTGGAATTGTGGATTGGAGTAAATTAGGACTTTCACAAGATGAAGTTTTTGTGGAACTTAGTGATTATGGGGCATCTCTTAACAAGGCTTATTTGTTTGCAGATAGTGTTTGGTTTACAAATAAGAAATATTTTTCGTATAAATTGAGAGGAACCCTTGAAGACAGATGTGGAGAGAAGAAAGCAAAGGAAAATTATCCTAAATTTGAATCTTACCAAAAAGCAGAAATAATAAAAAATCTTTATCCTGATGTTGATTATGTCGGAGGCTTTACTCAACAAGGAGGAACAGTGATTGGAACGGGAGATGTTGTAACTCCTGCAGAACTTCGCTTCTATAAAAATGGAAAAATCTATGTTAGAGCATCAGCTGTTGAACACCCATTTAGTAGAGATGGTATAATTACAAAAGATTGTAAGATTACAATTTACACAAATCAGGACTCAATTTATCACCCAAGTACTAAAATGAATTTTAATAAATCTACCCGTCAATTATCTTTCATAGATTACAAAGAAGGTATATCAGCAAGTCCATGGGTTGATAGTTATCATTGTGTAGATATATATACAGAGGCAGTTTATGCACATTTAGATAAAGAAGATATAGAATTTAGTGCGATAAGAGGGCCAAAACGTGAAGCATTTGCTGTAATTGAAAGTAATAACTATTATTCAGAAAATAAATGGAATGAACTTCAAGGTATAGAATCGGTCAATCCTCTTTATAGAGTTAAGCAATTTACAGATAAATACAATAAAAACGAATTTACCGTTAAGCAATTTGCAAAATTTATTAAGTTAGACGAAGTTCAAGCAAAGATGATGCTGATGAATTTAGCATTAAATGGATTCATTGTCTATGAAAGTTATAGAGAAACAGCAATAGTTAAACAAAAACTATATGACTACATTCTTTCAAAAAATAAGAAAATAGATTACGATGCTTTACGTTTTGTTTCTGCAACCAAGGGAGAACCAAATATCGTATTGAATACTTCCGATATGGATTTGCAAATGAACGGTATAAAGACCTTTACTCTTAGTGATACACACAATGTTGTAATTAATCCAAAGAATGGAGCTATCAAAATGAAGAAAAATAGAAACTTTGAATTTGATGGCGACATAAAAGCAGGATTATTTACTTTGAGTGGTAAGAGTTACAAATTTTCATACGATAATTTCTCACTTGATTTACCAGATGTAGATAGTTTAAACTTCTTTGTACATTTATTTGAAGACACAACAAAGTTTGTAATGATACAAACTCCAATTCAAGATTTGCAATGTAAATTATTAATCGATGCTCCAAATAATAAAAGTAGTATAAAAAAATTAAAGAACTATCCAATTCTTTCTTCTTTGACAGAAAGTTATGTGTATTATGACTATGAAAACATACAAAATGGAGTTTATAAAAGAGATAGTTTCTATTACAAAGTAGATCCTTTTGAAGTAAAGAATCTATATAGATTTAGAACCGACAGTGTCTTCTTTACAGGAGTATTTAAGTCTGCAGGAATTTTTGAAGACATAGATCAACCGCTTCAAGTTATGAGAGATTACTCTCTTGGATTTAAGATAGAAACTCCTCAGGCAGGAAAACCAATCTATAAAGGTAAAGGACAAATATATAAATCAATAGATTTAAGTGCGAATGGTCTTTTAGCAACAGGATATTTAGATTATCTTGCATCAAGAACACATTCTAAGATGTTTATTCTTCACCCTGATTCAATGTTTTGTGAAACTCAAAAATTCAATACGTTCTCCAAAGGAGCAGTTGGCGCAAGTGTAGCTTTTGCTGACGCAACTACAACTGTCGCAGCAGAACATTGGTACCCAAAACAAGATTATATGTTGGTAGAACAAAAAACAGAGCCATTCTATATGTATGATTCGGCAGCAGTACATAGTGGTTCTTTAATTGTTTCACCAAAAGGATTGACAGGACAAGGAAGTACTCAAAGTGAAGAATTAATTGTTTCATCATCTTATACACGTTTTGGACAAGATGCTTACTCTGCCGATACATCAAGTATAAAAATTAATGCCATAGATGGAAACTCAATAGCATTTCAAACAAATAATGTAAAATCTACGGTAGATTTTAAAGAACAAAAAGGATTCTTTAAATCAAATGAAGGCGTAAAGAAAAACGACTTACCGATAATACAATACGTTTGTTACATAGATCAATTTGAATGGGGAATGCAATCTAAGCTATTAGCATTATTAGACACACAATCACCAAAATTAGGAGATTTTGCATCTAAACCACTTAAAGAAGCAGTAGATTTACCACACCCTGGAGCGAAGTTCGTATCACAACACCCTAATCAAGGAGGATTTAACTTCAACTCTCCAAAAGCATATATGGATTTAAATAAAAATAAATTGTTTACAGAAGATGTTTACGTTGTAAAATGTGCAGATATAGCAATTCGTCCATCAGATGGTAGCTTAACAATTTATCCAGGTGCACAAATGGATACATTAGATGATGTAAAAATCTTAGCAAACACACAAAATAAATTACATGAGATTTATCAAGCAAGAATATTTATTGAAAGTGCAAAATTATACTCTGCAAACGGCTATATAGACTATATAGATGAAGACAATAAGAAGCATCCAATATTCTTAAAAGAAATAAATCCACTTACTGGAACTACAATAGGAAAAGGAGTAATCAATAAAGAAGAAGTTTTACATTTAAGTTCAGCATTTGATTTCTTTGGAGATGTAACATTAAATGCAGCAGAAGCAAACTATTCATTTGATGGAGGAGTACAACTCTCAACAAATTGTTATGCAGACGGCTCAGCTTGGATTAAATTCTCAGCACAATTAGATCCTAAGCATATTTACATTCCAATTTCAGAAGCTCCAACCGATATAGAAGGAAGAAGAGTAACAACTTCAATAATGTTTAATCCAAATAACTTTGGACCACAAACAACATTCCTAACCTACGATACAGAAGGTGATAATGTAATGTTGAAAAGCAAAGGATTCTTAACATTTGTAAAAGAGAAAAATCAATATTTAGTAGCCTCAAAAGAAAAGATAGAAGACTTTGATAACATATTATCGCCATACTTATCATTTAACAAAACAAATTGCAAATCAGAAGGAGAAGGAGAAATAAAATTAGGCTTCTTACCATCAGATTTAATGAAAACAAACAACTATGGTAAAGTGATAGTAAACGGAGAAGACGAAGCGAAGTTGCAAATGTCCTTAGCATTAGATTTTCCTTTTGAACAAAAAATCATAGACTTGATAGGATTAGAATTATACGAAGACTTAAATCTAACACAATTTGAATTTGAAACCTCAGGCTATAAAAGATACCTATATAACTTACTTGGAGAAGAAGAAGGTGATGAATGGTACACCGATTTACTTGCAACAGGAGAATGGAAAGAACTTCCAAAGAAGATGAAAAATAAAATCTTCTTCTCAGACGTAAAATTAGAATGGGATCCTGTACTACGTTCATACATAGGAAAAGGAAACTTTGAATTAGCTACAGTAGGAAAATATCAAGTCAATAGAACAATTAGAACACGCATACAATTACTAAAAGGAGCCTTAGCACCAACATTGAGAATATACATAGAAGCAAGTCCAGATCATTGGTATTATTTTGAATACAATGGATCAGCAATGGACGTTCTTTCATCAAACGAAACAATCAACGAAATGATTAACGAAATTCCAAGAGATGATAGAGAATTTAAAACAGAAAGCGGAAAAATATATGTATATAGAGTTGCAACACCGGCTCAAAAACGTAATTTTATAAGAACAATTGAATTAGGTCAAGAAGAAGAATACCAAGACACAGAAACAGAAGAGGAGGAATAAAACAATGACAATCACAATCACAATACCCGTAATATTAGCCTTAGTAATAGGCTTAGTAGTAGCCTATCTTTTAGGCTCAATTCCATCAGCTGTTTGGATAGGAAAATCATTTTACGGAATAGACGTAAGAGAAAAAGGAAGTAAAAACGCAGGAGCGACAAATACAATAAGAGTTTTAGGACTACTTCCAGGAATATTTGTTCTTTGCATTGACGCTTTCAAAGGTTGGCTTGCTATTTATTTATCACGCTACTTTGGAATGGAAATCGCAAACAGTGAATATATGATTTTATACCAACTATGCGTAGGAATATTCTGTGTAATAGGACACGCCTTACCTATATTTGCAGGATTTAAAGGAGGAAAAGGAGTAGCAACTATGCTCGGAATAGTAATAGGCCTATTCTTAAAAATCATACCTTTGGTTTTAGCAGTCTTTGTTGTAGTCTTTATCCTTTCTCACTATGTTTCCCTTTCCTCAATGAGTGCAGCAATATCATTTCCTTTCTTTTACTGCATAAGATGTGGAGTAATAAATGAAAAAATCAACATAATAGAACTCGCCTTTGCAATCTTAGTTGCAATATTCATTTTGTGGACACATAGAAAGAACATAAAAAGACTATTAAACCACGAAGAACCAAAATTCAAATTTAAAAAAACAGAAGAATAATAAAATAATAAATTAATAAAACAATAGTATGAAGAAAACACTTATGACAATTTTAGTATCAGGGCTTGTATTAGCATCTTGTTCTAAACAAGAAACAAAAACAGACAACCCATTACTACAAAAATGGGACACACCATTTGAGACAGCCCCATTTGAAAAAATAAAAGTAGAACACTATTTGCCAGCTTTTGAAGCAGCAATGGAAGAACACAACAAAGAAATCCAAGCAATAATCGACAATGCAGAAGCACCAACCTTCGACAACACAATAGCAGCATTAGATTATGCAGGAGAAACTCTTTCAAAAGTTGCAGGCGTATTCTTCAATATGATGGCAGCAAACACATCAGAAGAATTACAAAAGGTAAATGAACAAGTCGGACCAATGATGGCAACACATTCCGACAATATTTCAATGAACGCAAAGTTATTTGAGAAAATCAAAGCAGTATATGACGCAAAAGATTCTCAAAAATACACAGGCGAACAATTAGCATTATTAGAAAAAACCTACAACAAATTCGTACGTTCAGGAGCATTACTTGACGCAGCAAAACAAGAAGAACTAAGAAAAGTAAATGCAGAACTTACAAAAGTAGAAGCAAAATTCGATGCTAACCTTTTGAAAGAATCAAAAGCATATCAATTAGTTATAGACAAAGAAGAAAACCTTAAAGGTTTGCCACAAGGCGAAATAGAAAAAGCAGCAGCATTAGCAAAAGAAAAAGGACAAGAAGGAAAATGGATATTCACACTTGACAACCCTTCATTTATGCCATTTGTTACATACGCTGACAACAGAGATTTAAGAAAAGAAATCTTCAATGCAAGAGTTAATCGTTGCAACAACGGAGGCGAAACAGACAACAATGCATTAGTAGCACAAATGTCTGAACTACGAGCAAAAAAAGCACAACTTTTAGGTTATGAAACATTCGCACACTATCAATTAGAAGAAAGAATGGCAAAAGAACCAAAAGCAGTATTTGACTTATTAGAAAATCTATTGTCATATTCAGTAAAAGTAGCAAAAGAAGAAGCAGCACAATTCCAAGCAATGCTTTCAAAAGACGTACCAGGAGCAAAATTAGAAGCATGGGATATGTATTACTATGCAGAAAAAGTACGCCAACAAAAATATAACTTTGACGCAGAACTTACACGTCCATACTTTGAAATCAACAACGTAAGACAAGGATGCTTTGACGTACTTACAAAACTATACGGCATTAGTTTCACAGAAAGAAAAGATATATCAGTTTACGCAGAAGACGTATTAGCATTTGAAGCAAAGAACGAAAAAGGCGAACATGTAGGAATACTTTATTGGGACCCATACACAAGACCATCAAAAGGTTCAGGAGCATGGTGTAACGAATACAGAGGACAATCACGCAAAGACGGAAAGAACATAACTCCAATTATCACAGTATGTTTCAACTATGCAAAATCACCAAACGGAGCAACAACACTTACAGCCGATGAAGCATTGACAGTATTCCACGAAATGGGACACGCTATCCACCAATTACTTTCAAATTGCACATACCCATTAGTATCAGGAACAAACGTAGCAAGAGATTTCGTAGAATTACCATCACAAATCTTAGAACACTGGTGCTTACAACCAGAAGTATTGAAAATGTACGCTAAAAACGAAAAAGGAGAAGTGATTCCACAAGAAATGGTTGAGAAAATGGAAACATCAGGCAACTTCTTCCAAGGATTTATGTTTAGCGAATTATTAGCAGCAGCATACTTAGATATGTGTTTCCACTCAGTAAAAGCAGGAGAAAAAGTAAACACACAAGAAATGGAAGCAAACGCAATGGCAAAAATAGGAATGCTAACACAAATCCCACCAAGATACCGTTCAACTTACTTCTCACACTGCTTTGGTGATGGAGGATACAGCGCAGGTTACTATTCATACACATGGAGCGAAACCTTAGACGCAGATGCCTTTGAAGCATTCAAAGAAACAGGCAATATCTTTGACCCAGCAACAGCAGCAAAATTCAAAGTCTTACTAAGCAGCGGTAGCACCAAAGACGCAATGCAACTATACAAAGACTTCCGCGGAGCAGAACCAGACTTAAACGCACTACTTCGCAACAGAGGTTTAATAAAATAAGACTTTAAGCAATTAAAGTAAAAGAATCCGCAATGCTAAAACGCAAAGCATTGCGGATTTCTCATAAAAACCAAAAAGCAAGCAATGGATAAACATCAACGAGACCTGAGTTATTTTATTTCTTTTTGTATAGAACAATACAAAAATGCAAAAGCAATAGACGGAGCAGAAGCAATGGAGATTTTTTCTAAATATGGATTGCTTGAATACTTAGAAGAACATTACGAAATACTACACACACAAAATCATCATTGGATTTTAGAAGATATAGATAAATTTTTAGAAATACGAAAAAAAGAAAACCTATGATATTATACCATGGTAGTTTGGAAATTGTTGAAAAACCTGAAATACGTCAATCAAATAGAAAATTAGATTATGGAGATGGATTTTATACAACAAGTTCTTATAAGCAAGCTCTTGCTTGGGTAAAACGCAGACTATTAGAAGAAAAACGTTCTATTGGTTTTGTTAATTTATATCATTTTGAAGAAGAGAAGTTACCTAATTTTAATTCTTTAATATTTGATGAACCAACAGAGGAATGGGTAGATTTTGTAATGAAAAACCGAATGCAAATAGAGTTTACTCATAAATACGATATTGTTTATGGACCTGTGGCAAATGATAAGGTATATGCTTCTTTTGCTTTATATGAAGGAGGCATTATTAGTAAGCAAATGTTAATTGCAGAATTGAAAACTTATAATTTAGTTGATCAATATTTGTTCCATACAAAAGAAGCATTAAGCGAATTGAAATTCTTAGAAGTTAAGGAGGTGAAATTATGATAGGAGAGATTAACCAAGAAAATTTATATCTGCTTTTACCATCAAAAATATGTTGGTTATCCACAATGCTTGCACAAGATAGAGGGATAACACTTTTAGAAGCAATTAAGAAAGTCTATTTCTCAAAACTTTATCAAAAACTTCAAACCGAAAATACAAAGATGTGGCACTTAGGTCCGGTTGATTTATTTGCAGAACTAAAAAAAGAAGTTTAATAACTCAAAGAAATAAAAAACAAAAACGCTCGTTTGTCAAAATAAATCTTTGGTTGATTTATTTTTCTTATCTCTTTTATTGATTATTCTTACCACAATAACAAAGACTATTATAGGAATTACAACAAACAATAGACCTAAAATTATAATAGTAAGCCAAAATAAAAACCTATATCAGGAGTTAATAATCCAATTGTAAATAAATTTTAATTATTTATTAAAGTTCATCATTTGTAAGAGATGAAAGATTTCTATCTGCATACATTAAACCTATCAAACCTTCATTTTCATCAAGCAGAACACCAACTGCTATATTTTCTTTCGTAAATCCAAAATACATTTTAACGCCTGGAATATTAGACTCATTACTTTCTATCATTTTATACTTAGAAGAAACAGTAGATAATACCATATCAAATTCGGTTAATGCCTTTTCTTTATTATCTATTTCTCGTAAAAATTCAATACCACAAAAACTATTATTTCTAAAATGCACTCCTATACATTCCCATTCCATATTTCCAAAACTAAAATATTTCTGTTTCATTCCATATTTACCATCTCGTTTAAAGAATTGAAGACGAATATCTGTTTTAAACTCACTTGGATAAAAATTTTCTTTTGCAAAAGCTTCTATCACTTCATCTTGACTTGCCCCATACTTAACTCCAAAAAACGTATCTTGAATTTCATCGTTTAATCCTTTTATAATCTTTTTTGGAATTTTAGTTTCTTCTGTTTTTCCTTCCTTTGCCTTATCACAAGAGAAAACAAACAAACTTAAAACCAATAATAAAAATAGTTTTTTCATGTTTTTTTCTTTTTTTTTATGGCTAACAACTAAAATTTCGGCATAGATAGAGATAAAATTAGCGCAAAAAGCAACATTCCTCCAACAATAACAATTCCTATAATAGAAGTGATTTTACCTATCTCTAACTTTGATTTACTCATATATCTTTGAGGACATTCATTATACTGATTTAATCCTTTATTTGCATAGACTAATCCCATTATACCAAATATTAATCCAATAAGAAATACGGATGTAAAACAAGAAACTATCCCTAAAATTAACGCATAATTAGAATAAGGAGCCTCTCCCTCAACTATTACATTTTCTGAACATGTATTTTCTTCTTTTATGCTTTGACTGTGTTCGTTTTTATTTCTTTGTGTCAAAATTATTACAACAAGTACAATTACAAGAATAAACAATAATAACATAATTTTCTTTTTTTTAATTTTCAACTTACTTTGCCCAAGTCCCAAATGGCGATTACTTAATTTCTTTCTTTGACTTCAAGGCATAAAAAAACGTGGGACTTTTTTCTTATTACTATTTGAGGTCTTGGACTACCTAATATCCTAAATAAGAAAAGCCCACGATATTACTCGTGAGCGTTTTCTACTTATTTCTTAGGATATTATTTGAAAGTGTCCAAGTTTCAAATAGTAAAATATAAGCAAAAACGCTTTTATATGTCGTAAAAATTTAACTCAGTCTAATTATCTTTCTTTTTCTTTTACCATAGGCATAATTTTTCGTTATTTTTCTTTTCAGACTACAAAGGTATAATAAATTTTTTTAAGCACAAATGTTTTTTATTGAAAAGATTTTAAGCTCAAATGTGAAGAAAAAAAATTACCTTCCTATGGTAATAAGATTACCTCGTTGTGGTAATTGGATTACCTTCCTAAGGTAATGCTTCTACCACTAAGGGGTAAAAAAATAAATCAAAGAAAAAATGAAAAAAATCAAAGAAAAAAATAATTTTTTCAAAGAAATAATTTTAAAAAGCAAAGAAAAAATCAGATAAAATCAAGGAAAAAATCAAAGAAAACAAAGAAAAAAAACACTAAATCAAGTCTTTGAAAAGTTAAGTTCTTGATTTAGTGTTTTTTATTAATTGTTTATATTTTCAAAATTTGCAATCAGAAATCTTAAAGTTGAAAATATCGCACGCATTCGGCGTTAAGTGTAGGGGAAAAGTTTTATTAAAAGGAGGAAAATTAAATCAAGATTCTCCTCCTTATTGTTTTTTTTAATATGTTTATTGCTTAATAAGTTTTTTCAACATTACCTTATCTTCATATAATAATCGGAGATAATAAACACCTGATTTCAAAGTTTCAATGTTTATTTCGTATGTGTTAGAGAATGTTTCAATATTTTTTCCTGTTATATCTATTACATCTATTTGTTCTATCATTTGATTAAAAGTAACTTTTCCGCTTGTAGGATTAGGATAGAAGGTAAGTTCTTCGCTGTTTACATCATACAATCCTACATTTCCACAATCATCTTGTATTTTGTGGAAGTATGCTTCCCAATAAACGTTATCTGTTGTGTCGGTATAGGCTTCAAAACTACCGCAAGGAACATATAAAGTCTTGTTTTCACGGGTATATTTAAATGTAAAAGAGTCTTCAATTTGAGGAGGAATTAGTGAAAGGCAAGTAACAGAAGCTAAATTGCTGCAATTTTCAAATGCACTACGTCCGATAGAAATAGTAGTGTTAGGAATAGTAATAGAAGTCAAACTATCTAAATTATAAGCAAAGTTATTTGGTATTTTTTGAACACTGTCGCCAATATTTATTGAAGAGATAGGACAACCTTTGAATTGATAATAGTCTTCTTTCTCAAATTCTTCAATATTTATTGCGTTATAATTTAAAGTTGTTAAATTGCTGCAATTTTCAAATGCACTACGTCCGATATGTGAAACATTTTTAGGAATAGAAATCGTCTCAAATCTACTGCAACCGCTAAAAGCATTTTCTCCAATGTAGGTAATAGTGTTAGGAATAGTAACAGAAGGTAAATTTCTGTAATTTTCAAATGCGTATTCTTTTATTTTGGTTACAGGATAGTACCTTTCAATATAATTTTCTATTTTTTTCCAATATCTAATGTTGAACTCAAATCTATATATTGAATCATTTTCTGTATGTATCGTTTCGTTTCCAATATATATTGTGTTGTTGCTTATATATATTGTGTCATTGTTGATACATATTGTAGTATCATTTGTGTATTGAGCCTTTATTATTGTGTCATTATTTTCTTTAATAACGAGTATTGTGTCATTAGCTATATATATCGTGTGTTTTATTACATTATCGCTAATGACACAAGAATTTTCTAAATAAGGATAATAGTTATTGTTTGTTGTATATATGGTTTCATTGTGTTCTCTTATTTCATAGCTTGAATTTCTAAGAGGAATATTAACAATGTCTTTTATCGTAAGTGCACTTTCTAAAGCATTGCTTTCATAAGGAAAGACCATTACTTCGTTTGGAGCGTATGTGTTGTTGCCTAAACGGAATGTTATCGCTCCACAGTTATAGAAATTATAATTTTCAATTTCATTTAAAGGAATAATCTGATATTTTAATCCGTCATTATCTTTAAAATAGGCAGTTTCTTTACCTGCTTCAAAGAAAGCCGTATTGCTAATTGTAGCATTTTGAGGTAAAGTAACGTGTGTCAAATTATCACAACCTTGAAATGCAAATGCTCCTATGGAAGTAACACTATTAGGTATGTAAACAGTGTCTAAATTGTAACAATTATAGAACGCATTACGTCCAATAGAAGTAATTGTATTTGGAATATGAATTTTGTTTAAATAATGGCAATAACTAAAAGCTAAATCTCTTATAGAAGTAACTGTGTATCTTCTTCCATTGTGTGTAACGCTATGTGGGATAAGACCATATTCTACTCCATATATATAAAACCAGCTTAAAATTGTTTGTCCTTCTTGATGTTCTTCTGCTCTAATTGTTCGTTTTATATCTAAAAGAGAAGCTATAATTCTTGCGTTTTCTGGAATGATAGAGAGAGTGTCTCTAACTAAACATATAGAATCTATAATAGAAATAGATAGGCTATCTTCTCTGTTATTTATGAAATCTGCAAAGGAAATAGTGTCTTGAATAACAATAACAGTGTCGTCTATCCTATTGCCATCTATAATTGTATCTTGATATACGTAGAAAGTATCTAATATATGAGTGGAGTACTCACGAGTGGCGACCTCGAAAGGTAAGAAAAACTCTACGTCATAGACGGTATCTAAAATTGTACTGCCAGAAAGAAGT
>CALDHX010000080.1 GCA_937901525.1 uncultured Bacteroidales bacterium | reverse complement strand
AGAATAAAAACTTTAACCACAAAAAAAACGCTCGTGAGTCTTAGTTTTCTTTTGACTTGCGAGCGTTTTGTTTTTCTTTTTCTCAGACTTATTTTATTAATTTTCAAATATATAGTTTTACCCCCCCGAAAAATTTATTTTTATCTATTTTTGCTTTGTTACAATAGAAAAACTTCATACCTTTGCAGTAAGTAAACAATGTTATTAAAACAAAAAATTATTTATTATGAAAAAAAGTGTATTAACAATCTTAGCTATCGCTCTTGTAGCCTTAGGAATGAGTAGCTGTGTGACTCGCAGCAAAATTATGAATATGGATAATAATATGGTTATCCTTAATTCTGCAAATTTTGAGTACATAAAAACGGTTAAAGAAAGTGCATCTGCAACTTATATTTTAGGATTTTGCGGAGGCAATCCTGAACAAAAAGCTATTGACAAAGTAAAAGAAACTGCTGCTTTACAAGCAAATCAAGCTTTAACTAACTATACTATTACAAAATCTGCTCATAATATTTTTGGAATAGTATATGTGAAAACTATTACTGTAAGTGCTGATATTATTCAATTCAAATAATTTGGATTTATCGGTTTTTGAAATAAAAAAAACGAAGTCCCAAAATTGAGACTTCGTTTTTTGTTTGTGTATTTAGACTTATTTTTCTATTCTTATACGTGCATCAACTGCAACTACTGCTTTTGGTGAGCCTAATAGTGGATTTAAGTCCATTTCTGCAATTTCTGGTGCTGCTTGTACTAATGCTGCAACTCTTGCTATTTGATCTGCATACAAGTCTTCGTTTACAGGGTCTTGTCCTCTTACTCCTTGAATAATCTTGTAGCCTCTCAAACGTTTTATCATTGCTTTTGCTTCTGCAACTCCGATTGGTGCAAGTCCTGCTTGAACATCTTTCAATACTTCTACGAATATTCCGCCTAATCCGCAAAGTACTTGGTGTCCAAACAATGGTGTACGCATTGCTCCTATGAAGATTTCTGTTCCAAACAACATTGGGTATGCTTGAACCGCATAAGTATCTTTTATCTTTATTAGTCTTTCAAATTCAGCTCTTACATGTGCTTCGTCTTTTACATTAAGCGATACTCCACCTACGTCAGATTTGTGAACAGGTCCAACAACTTTCATTACTTGTGGGTATCCTGTTTTGTTAGCAAAAGCAACTATATCTTCTACATTATCACTTGAAATATCTACTGCGTGATTGATTCCTGCTGCATCAAGTAATTCGTTCATTAACTTAACATCAAGGTATCCATCTGGGCAACGTGAGATTATTTCTCTAATCTTTTCAACGTCTATCTTTACAGTGTCTTCTTCATTTGCAGCTTCTGGTGTTGCAACTATACGTCCTACTGCGTTTCCAAATACTGTTTCGTCTGCAAAGTATGTATTTCCCATTTCCACAAATTCTTTTACCTCATCACCTGCTACAAGTGTTGAAGGAAGTATTGGGAAGATTGGTTTTTTGCTTGTTTTCATTTTTTCAGAAAGCACTCTGTATGCTTCGTAAATTGGTGCTAAGCCTGGTGTTCCAAAGATTACGCACATTGCATCTATGTTATCGAATTTTGTATCGCAGTAATCTATAATTGTTCCAAGTTGTTCTGGTGTTCCTGTCGCAAGGAAGTCGATTGGATTACCAACTGCTGAACCTGGGAATAGTTTTGTAAGCAATTCATCAGCCATTGCACCTTCTATGTGAGGGATATTCATTCCTGCTTTGCTTAATGCGTCTGTTAACATTACGGCTGGACCTCCTGCGTGTGTGATAATTGCTATGTTTTTACCTTCAAATTCTGGGTAAGTGAAGATATTTCCTACTGTACATAGTTCTTCTCTTCCGTAACAACGAACAATGCCTGCTTTTCTAAACAATGCATCTACTGCAACATCGGGTGAGGCCAACGCTCCTGTGTGTGATGAAGCTGCACGTGAGCCTGCTTCTGAAGAACCTGACTTTATTGCTGCTATTCTAACGCCTTTTGCTCTCAAACTCTTTGCATGAGTAAGGAGTTTCATTGGGTTTTTGATGTTTTCTATGTACATCAATATTACTTTTGATGAAGTTTCTGGATCGAAGCTTTCATCGTGGTATTCTAATATATCTTCTATTCCTAATTGTGCTGAGTTTCCTACTGCCCAACAGTGATTGAAGTGAAGTCCTTGTTGCATTCCAATATCCATAATAAAGCAACCTGTCGCTCCACTACCTGTTATGAAATCTACTCCTTTTGGTGATGATTTTGGGAAAGGTTTTGAGAAAATTGCATGATGATATGGTGTAAATATTCCAGTGCAATTTGGTCCGATTAAGCAAGCTCCTGCTTTTTCAATCAAAGAAACAATTCTTAATTCTAATTCTTTTCCTTCATGACTTTCTTCTCCAAATCCAGCAGAAATAATAATGAATGCTTTTGTTCCTTTTTCTTCTGTAAGAACTCTAACTGTTTCTTCTGTATATTTTGCTGCTATTGCTATAACTGCTAAATCTACTTGTGGTAATTCATTAACAGTTTTTGAGCATTTTATACCTTGTATTTCTTCTTCTTTTGGATTTACTACGTGTAATTGTCCTTTAAATCCGCCTTCAATGATATTTCTAAGTATTGCACCACCTGGTTTTGCAGTGTCATTACTTGCTCCTACTACAACTATGCTTTGAGGATTTACTAATTGCTTTGTTACTTTTGTACTCATATATTTATATTTTTTATCTTTCTTTTCTCTTGTTTATTTTCCTAATGTACTCATGCCACAGTTGAATCTTTCCATAAGTTTCTTTGCTGTGTATTTGTTAAGCTCTGCAATCTCTATTTGAGGATAGTCTTTTGAAGAAAAATATATTGCAGAAATTGTTTTTTGTGAAAACAACTCTTTGTTTTCCTCACTAACGACATATCTACAACCTATTTTTTTAGTGTTTTCTTTAACTATAATTTTACTTAAACTCATCTCTACTTCCTCTCCTGTGGAGAATTGAATAAATGCAGGTGTATTTTCTTCCACAGTCAAGGTTTCTCTTGGGTCTAAGGTTAATTCCAAACAATGATTCTCTCCATCATATAGATATTGCACACAAACTCTTAAATCTTCGTAATTTGTTCCAACATAATTTCTTTCTCCACGATACATTGTCTTTCCATTTTCTTTTTCCTCTATTAGATTACAAGGTGTTTTTTGTGCAAAAGACAATGATGTAAGTAAAAGAGTTGTCGCAATTAAAAGTATCTTTTTCATTTCCTTTCTAATTTTTGATTATTTACCCATATAAATATAACGTTTTATACTACGCTTTGGAGTTTTCTCAAATTCTTCTTCTTGCAAGTATATTGCAGAGAGTTGTTCATAAGAAGAAAGCACTTGATTTGCTTGATTTTTGATTTGATTTTTGATTTCTTCTTGCGATAGGGTTATATTTCCTGTATCTAAATAATCTTGATCAAGATATACTAAGGCAACTAATTTTCCATTTTCTTCCTTCACTAAACTTTCGCTAACAAGTTCCATACTATTTAGCAAGTCTTCAATTTCTTCCGGATAGATATTTTGTCCACTTGCGCCAAGAATCATATTTTTACTACGACCTTTTATATATACGTTGCCGTCTTTATCCTTAATTCCTAAGTCTCCTGTATGTAACCAACCATCTTCGGTAAGCACAGCCTTAGTTGCTTCCTCGTTTTTATAGTATCCCATCATCACATTTGCACCCTTTACAAGTATTTCTCCTGTTATCTTGGTTTCATCAGGCGAATCTATCTTCACTTCCATACGAGGAACGGCTTTTCCACAAGAACCTAATTTATGATTCTTCCAATCTGCATAACAAATTATAGGTCCACATTCTGTCATTCCATAGCCTACTGTGTGAGGAAAACCAATTTTCTTAAAGAATGTTTCAACCTCTCTATTAAATGCTGAACCACCTATAATGATTTCATAGAATTTTCCTCCAAACGACTCAATTAAAGTAGTAAGTATTTTATTCTTTATGATAGTATCAATAACAGGTGTTCTTAAAAGCACCTTCATTGATTTTTTATCTACAATTGGTTTTAGTTTTGTCTTATAAACCTTTTCAATGATAAGAGGCACCGAAATAATTATATCTGGTTGCACTCTTGCAAAAGCCTCTGCAATAATTTTTGGAGAAGGAATACGAGTTAAGAAATGAATATGTATTCCTCTTATAAACTCAAAAATCACCTCAAACTGCAATCCATACATGTGAGCCATAGGAAGCATAGAAATTACCTTATCTCCCGGTTTCAAATTAGGCAATACCTCACAAGCAAACATATAATTGCTAAGCAAAGAACGATAAGAAAGCATTACCCCTTTGCTAATTGAAGTTGTTCCTGAGGTATAATTTATTAAAGCCAAAGTATCTAAATTATCTCTTTGATAATTTACATCTTCTTTTGTAAATCCAAGAGGATATTTCTTAGCAAACTCACTTTCTAAGTTATCAAATACGCTTTTAAACTTTTCATCGTTGCAACCAACCAAATCAAAATCTTGCATTTGTATGATAGCAGATAATTTAGGCATATTTTCAGCAATCAAACTCTCCCAAACAACATCTCCAACAAAAAGAATTTTTCCATCAGAGTGATTTACAAGATGAGTAATTGAATCACTCTTAAACTCATGCAATAAAGGAACAGCAACAGCTCCGTAAGTAAGTGTAGCAAAAAAGATAATCGCCCAAGAAGAGCTGTTTCTACCACAAAGAACTATTTTATCTCCTTTTTCAATTCCCGATTGTTCAAACAATAAATGAATCTTTGCAATTTGAGTTGCAACTTCTCTATAATATATAGGTTCTTTCTTATAATCACTCAAAGCAGGCAAATCCCAATTCTCTTTAATACCTACCGCAACATTTGCTATAAAACTATCAGTGTACATATATTTCTTAATAATTTATGAGTTAATTGTGCAAAGATAATGAAAAAAATAACAAACACTACAATTCAGCCAAAAAACTCTTTGTTTTTTTAAAAAAAATCAAAGAAAAAAAACTTTTTTTCTTTACTTTTTTAAATTATTTCTTTGAAAAAATTCAGCCAAGTAAATAAAATACGTTATCTTTGCAAGATAATAGAAAAGTAATACAATAATAAAACAAATACGATATGAGCAAACAAATAACAATCGACCAAGCTATCGAAATGATTCAAGACGGCATGACAATAATGATTGGAGGTTTTTTAGCAGCAGGAAGTGCTAACAGAATAATTGAAGCATTAGCAAAAGCAGGACGTAAAGACCTTACAGTAATATGCAACGATACATCTTATCCTGAAAAAGGTAGTGGATTATTAGTTGCAACAGGTTGCGTAAAAAAAGTAATCGCTTCTCACATAGGAACAAATCCTGTGACAGAACAAAAGATGAAAGACGGCGAAATGGAAGTTGAATTAGTACCACAAGGAACATTGGCAGAAAGAGTAAGAATTGGAGGAGCAGGCATAGGAGGTTTTCTAACAAAAACAGGATTAGGCACACTTGCAGGCGAAGGAAAAAGAGTAATAGAAGTAAACGGAGAAGAATTCCTTTTAGAACTTCCATTAAGAGCAGATGTTGCCTTAATAGGAGCATCAGTTGCAGATAAATATGGTAACTTAATCTATCGCGGAACAAGCCAAAACTTCAATCCTCTTATGGCTACCGCAGCAGATGTAGTAATAGCAGAAGTAAAAGAAACAGTTGAAAACATAGCACCAGAAGCTATAAAAACACCTTACTTATTTGTAGATTACATAGTAAAATAATAACAAAATAAAACAATAAAACAATGGCAGCAAAATCAATAATAAGAATGAGAATGTCCGCTCACGATGCTCACTATGGCGGAAACCTTGTAGATGGAGCAAGAATGTTGAATCTATTTGGAGATGTAGCAACAGAACTTTTGATTATACAAGACGGAGACGAAGGATTATTCTGTGCATACGACAATGTAGAATTTTTAGCACCTGTATATGCAGGAGATTACATTGAAGCAGTAGGAGAAATCACACACGTAGGAAACACATCACGTAAGATGAAATTTGAAGCACGCAAAGTAATCGCTCCAAGAACAGACATATCAGATTCAGCAGCAGATGTATTGGCAGAACCAATAGTTGTATGTAGAGCAAGTGGCACATGCGTAGTTCCAAAACAATGTCAAAGAAACAACAAATAAGAAAACGATGGAAAAATTGATAATAACAGCTGCTATATGTGGAGCAGAAGTAACAAAAGAACAAAACCCTGCCGTTCCATATACAGTAGAAGAAATAGTAAGAGAAGCAAAATCAGCAGTAGATGCAGGAGCTGCAATCGTACACCTACACGTTAGAGAAGACGATGGCACACCTACACAAAATCATGCAAGATTTCAAGAATGCGAAGAAGCGATTTACAAAGTTTGTCCTGACGTAATCATAATTCCTTCCACAGGAGGAGCAGTAGGAATGAGCCCAGATGAAAGATTAGATTCAACAAATACTAATCCAATACCTGAAATGGCAACACTTGATTGCGGAACTTGCAACTTTGGAGACGAAATTTTCGACAACACAATGCCAACAATGCGTGCATTTGGTAAGAGAATGATAGAAAAAGGCATTAAACCAGAATACGAATGCTTTGAAATGGGACACCTTGACACCATTTTAACAATGGCACGCAAAGGAGAAGTACCAGGACACCCTATGCAATTCAATTTTGTCTTAGGAGTACCGGGCTGTACCCCTGCAACAGTTAGCAATCTTGCGTGGTTAGTAAATAATATCCCTGCCGGCTCAACTTGGACCGTTACAGGAGTTGGACGTTCTGCCTTTCAAATGGCAGCAGCTGCGATTGCAATGGGCGGAAACGTAAGAGTAGGATTTGAAGACAACATTTACCTATCAAAAGGCGTAAAAGCAAAATCAAATGGTGAACTTGTAGAAAAAGTAGTTCGCATTGCAAAAGAATTAGGTAGAGAAATAGCAACCTCAGCCGAAGCAAGAGAAATCTTAGGCTTAGCACCAAGAAAATAATTCTTTAAATACATAAAACAAAACGCTCGTTTGTCTGAATTAAACAAAGACTCACGAGCGTTTTTTGTTTGTATTAGAAAATCAATCCCTATTCCTCTCCCCATATCTTAATGGTTTTATCATATGAACTGCTGATTATTTTTGTGCCATCGGGACTAAATGTTACGGAAAAGACATAATCTAAATCTCCCTCCAAGGTTTTAAGGCATTCTCCTATGTTTGCATCCCATATCTTAATGGTTTCATCCCATGAACCGCTGACAATTTTTGTGCCATCGGGACTATATGCTACGGAAGAGATATAATATGAATGTTCTCCTAAGATTTTAAGACATTTTCCTGTGTTTGCATCCCATATCTTAATGGTTTTATCCCATGAACCACTGATTATTTTTGTACCGTCGGGACTATATGCTACGGAAGAGACAACACTTGAATGTCCCTTTAAGGTTTTAAGGCATTGTCCTGTGTTTGCGTCCCTTATCTTAATGGTATTATTCCCTGAACCACTGATTATTTTTGTGCCATCGGGACTATATGCTACGGAATAGACACCTTCTGAATGTCTCTCCAAGGTTTTAAGGCATTTTCCTGTGTTTGCGTCCCATATCTTAATGGTATTATCAAATGAACCGCTGATTATTTTTGTACCATCGGGACTATATGCTACAGACCAGACATAATCTGAATGTCCATTCAAGGTTTTAAGGCATACTCCATAGTTTGCATCCCATATCTTAATGGTTTTATCCTCTGAACCGCTGATTATTTTTGTGCCGTCTGGACTATATGCTACGGAATAGACAGTTTCTGAATGTCCCTTCAAGGTTTTAAGGCATTTTCCTGTGTTTGCATCCCATATCTTAACGGTTTCATCCCCTGAACCGCTGATTATTTTTGTGCCATCGGGACTATATGCTACGGAATTGACACTATATTTATGTCCCTTCAAGGTTTTAAGGCATTTAAACTTGGTTACGTCTATTTTCTTTTCAAAGGCTTTTTTGTATTCTTTGATTTCATCTAATATTACAGAGGTGTTCGCTTCAATACTCTCTAATTTTTCTTTATCTATGTTCATTTTATTTGCTTTATTGTGCGATTTAATTTCTATTCACAAAGGTATAACAAATTTCTTAAAGCACAAAAAACATTAAAGAAACGCTTAATTTTCCTCTTTCAAAGTTTTACAGAGAAAAACCTTTATTTTGCGAAAATTTTGTTTTGGGATTTTTGTGGAATTTCTTGCGAAAATTGATGAAAATAAGGGTTAATTTTTACGGATTTATGCTTTGGAAAAATAATTCAAAGAAAAAATGAAAAAAAGCAAAGAAAAAATTTGAAAAAGCAAAGAAAAAATTTGAAAAAGCAAAGAAAAAATAAAATAAAACAAAGAAATAATTGTCTGAAATCAAGAAAAAATCACACTAAAACAAAGAAAAATATGGCGTTTTCAAGAAGTCAAAAAGTTAAGTATTTGATTTTATAATTTTTAGTTAAGGGATTATATTCACAAAACGGCGTTTCATAAAACCGAAACGCCATTTTACTTTTATTATTCACTTTAAAATATTCATAACTAACTTTCTTAATTCTTCTTTATTTGGCAAAAACAATTCATACTTTGAAACAAATAAATTAGAATCCATTCCGTACGTAGCGTATTCTACCATAAGTTCATCTTTATAATGTCCCATAACAATACCTATTGGAGGATTATCACCTTCAACGCTTTCTTCTTTGGCGAAATACCCCATATACATATTCATTTGCCCAATATCTTTATGCTTTACTGCTCCTCGTTTAATATCTATAAGCACAAAACATTTCAATATCCTATGATAGAAAACTAAATCAACATGATAGTGAGTATTATTGATTGTTATAGCATATTGACGTCCAACAAAAGCAAATCCTTTTCCTAACTCCAATAAAAACTTCTGCATATTATCAATAAGCTTCTGTTCTAATTCACTTTCTTTGTATTGCTTTTTATCTTCAAATCCAAGAAATTCTAATGTGTAAGTGTCTTTCACAACATCTTCTGCTTTCTGCACGACCTGCCCTCTGTGAGCAAGTTCCATTATTCCTTGTTTATCTTTACTTAATGCTAATCTCATAAAAAGACCGCTTTCCTTTTGACGATGCAAAGCATTAACTGTCCAATTTTCTGCAATACATTCATTTAGATAAAACTTTCTTTCCAAAGCATCATCAATAGTTATAAGTTCACAAATATGAGACCAAGTTAATTTGTCAGACGTCTGACAAATTGCAAACTCAGAATTGTCAGATGTCTGACAAGAAGAAAACATTAAATAGTACTTTCTCATATTATTAAGATTTGGACGGCTGTAACCACGTCCAACTTTTGCACGAAGAATTTTTGCAAGACGAGAAAGCAAATTCGCACCATAGACTGCTCTTGCATTACCCTGTTGTTCAAATTCAACAATATATCGTCCAACATTCCAATATGTAGTTTTGATAGTTCGGTTAATACTAATTGCTAACTGTTGTTTGCTCTCTTCTATCAACGCTACAATATTATCAGCAAGTTTCATCAAATCCTCATCAGGCATTTCTATTGACTCAATTAATGATTTATCTTCCATATTCCATATATCAGCAAATTATATTACAAAGGTATAAAAAAAATCTCATGTAAATAAAAAAACAAAACGCTCGTTTGTCTGAATTAAACTAAGACTCACGAGCGTTTTTCTTTATATTATAAAATCAATCCCTATTCCTCTCCCCATATCTTAATGGTTTCATCAGATGAACCGCTGATAATTTTTGTACCATCGGGACTAAATGCTACGGAATGGACCGAATCTAAATGTCCCTCCAAGGTTTGAAGGCATTCCCCTGTGTTTGCGTCCCATATCTTAACGGTTTTATCTATTAAACCGCTAATTATGCGACTGCCATCGTGACTAAATGTTACGGAATAGATATGGCGCAAATCTTTTTTTAAGGTTTGAAGGCAGACTCTTGTGTTTGCATCCCATATCTTAATGGTATAATCATCTGAACTACTAATTATGCGACTGCCATCATGACTATATGCTACGGAACGGACCCAATTTGAATGTCCCTCTAAGGTTTTAAGGCATTGTCCTGTGTTTGCATCCCATATCTTAATGGTATTATCATACGAACCGCTGATTATTTTTGTGCCATCGGGACTATATGCTACGGAATTGACCCAATCTGAATGTCCCTCTAAGGTTTTAAGGCATTCTCCTGTGTTTGCATCCCATATCTTAACGGTTCTATCCAATGAACCGCTGATTATTTTTGTGCCATCGGGACTATATGCTACGGAAACGACCCAATCTGAATGTCCCTCCAAGGTTTTAAGGCATTGTCCTGTATTTGCATCCCATATCTTAATGGTATTATCTCTTGAACCGCTGATAATTTTTGTGCCATCGGGACTATATGCTACGGAAGTGACAACACCTGAATGTCCCTCTAAGGAATTAAGACATCTCCCTATATTTGCGTCCCATATCTTAATGGTTTTATCCCCTGAACCGCTGATAATCCTTTTGCCGTCTGGACTATATGCTACGGATACTATCCAATATGAATGTCCATATAAGGTTTTAAGGCATTTAAACTTACTTACATCTTGTGCATTCAATTTTTCAAAGCCAATAAATAACGAAGTAAATACTGCAATCAAACTAAAAATCTTTATTTTATTCATTTTCAACATCCTTTTTAAAGGTTAATAACTATTTCGCAAAAGTATAACAATTTTTTAAAAGCACAAAAAAATCTTATACAAACTCTTAATTTCATAACTCAAAATTCACAGACAAAAACCTTTATTTTGCGGAAATTTCATTTTGGGATTTTTGCAAAAATTCTTGCGAAAAATTGACGAAAATTGGGGTTAATTTTTCGCAAATTTGGAGTTTTTTTACGAAAAGCTCGTTTAGAATTTTCTAAATCAGGGATAGAAATTTCTAAATCAAGGATAGAAAAAATTAAATCAAGGTTTTTTTGCATGAAAATCAATGAAAAAATTGCAAAAAACAGCGAAAAAATCGCAAAAATCAAAGACTTTTTTGGCAAAATCAAGGCTTTAAAAAGTTAAGTCTTTGATTTAGTGATTTTTAGTTAAGGGCTTATATTCTTAAAATTTGCGATTAGAAATCTTTTGTTTGAAAATATCGCAAGCATTTGGGCTTAACTCTTGGGGAAACAATTTTATTTTCGCTTATGGCTTTGTTTTGTGTTTTTTCTTTGTATCTTTGCTGAAATATTTTCTTATGATGGATTTTTTAGACACTCCAATCGAACATTTATCCTCGATAAGCGAGAAGAAAGCCAACATTCTGAAAAAAGAAATCAATATTTCAACTTTTGCAGATTTGTTGGAGCATTACCCTTTTCGCTATTTAGACAAGAGTAAGTTTACAAAAATCCGAGAAATAGCAAGTGAAGAGACTTATATTCAAGTTGTAGGAAAAGCAATCAAGAAAGAAATCCTTAAAGGCAAAGGACAAAGACTTGTAATCACGCTTGCCGATTCAACGGGAACAATAGAACTTGTTTTCTTTCAAGGTTTGAAATGGATTAGCGATAGTTTTGTTCTTGGCATTGACTATGTTATTTTTGGAAAGCCTACGTTTTTCAATGGTTTATTCAACTTTGCTCACCCTGAATTTGAGACTCTCGCTTCTTATAAACGCACTGCAATCGACACTTTCTTTCCTATTTACTCTACAACCGAAAGAATGAAAAACTCTTTCCTTACTTCAAAAACCTTAGCCAAATATACGCAAGAAATTCTCTCGCTTGCAGTAAACAGAATTGAAGAAAACCTACCTCAATACATAACAAAACACTATAATCTCTACACAAGGGAAAGGGCTTTGAGAGAGATTCATTTTCCAAAGAATGAGGAAAATCTCGCAAAGGCAAAAATAAGATTAAAGTTTGAAGAGTTGTTTTTTATGCAACTTGAAAACCAAGTAAAGAAATACAACAATAAATCGGCAAATAAAGGATTTGTCTTTTCGGTTGTTGGAGATAGTTTCAACAACTTTTACAAAAACAACCTACCTTTTACTCTTACTAATGCACAGCAAAGAGTTGTGAAAGAAATTCGCAACGATATGCGAACAGGTTTTCAAATGAATCGTCTTTTGCAAGGAGATGTAGGAAGCGGAAAGACACTTGTTGCTCTTTTGTGTATGTTGATTGCAATAGATAATGGTTTTCAAGCCTCAATTATCGCTCCTACCGAAATTCTTGCTCAGCAACACTACAACAGCATAAAGAATTTCTTAAAAGATATGCCGCTTAACGTGTGTTTACTCACAGGAAGCAGTAAGCAAAAAGAGAGAAAACCACTTTTAAACGCTCTTGCCGAGGGACAGGTCAATATATTGATTGGCACACACGCTATTTTGGAAGACAATGTTGTGTTTAAAAATCTTGGACTTGCCGTAATTGATGAGCAACATCGCTTTGGAGTGGAGCAAAGAGCAAAGATGTGGAGCAAAAACACTACTCCGCCTCACGTTTTGGTAATGACTGCAACCCCTATTCCAAGAACGCTTGCAATGAGTGTTTATGGTGATTTGGAATGTTCGGTAATTGATGAACTGCCTAAGGGAAGAAAACCTATTCAAACAACGCATCTTTTCGACAGAGACATACTTACGCTTTTCAACTTTATGAGAAAGCAAATAGATTTAGGAAGACAAATCTATGTTGTTTATCCTTTGATTAAGGAAAGCGAGAAAATGGATTTGAAAGACTTAATGGACGGATATGAAAGCATTGTTAGGGAATTTCCTTTGCCAAAATATCAAATCAGTATTGTGCATGGGCAAATGAAAGCCGAAGATAAGGACTATGAAATGCAACGTTTCAAAGAGGGAATCACAAACATAATGGTTGCAACAACGGTTATTGAGGTTGGAGTCGATGTTCCGAACGCAACAGTTATGGTAATAGAAAACGCAGAGAGGTTTGGGCTTGCTCAACTTCATCAATTAAGAGGTAGAGTCGGCAGAGGACAAGAACAAAGTTATTGTATATTGAGAACAAAAGACGAATTGTCGCAAGAAGGCTTGTTTAGAATCAACACAATGTGTGCAACAAACAACGGATTTGAGATTGCACAAGCCGATTTGC
This sequence comes from uncultured Bacteroidales bacterium, assembly GCA_937901525.1. GTDB lineage: Bacteria > Bacteroidota > Bacteroidia > Bacteroidales > P3 > Onthomorpha. The sequence goes on along the minus strand of CALDHX010000080.1, from coordinate 25,441 downwards.
AACTAAGAGGACCGGGAAACATTGCAGGCACTCAACAAAGTGGCGTTATGGAATTGAAAATTGCCGACATTGTGCAAGACGAACTAATGATGAGTCAAGCAAAAGATGTTGCAGCTCAAATAATTTCACACGACCCTCTATTGAAAGCCGAAGAAAATAAACCGTTAAGAAACTACTTGGCAAGAAAACATAAAACGGCAGATTTTTCTCAAATATCTTAGCGTAGGAAACTATAATTCCTTATCTATTATATCAGAAATCTTATCTTTAAACAAGGTGTTATAGCCTTGATGCGAATAGACCACCCTACCTTTCTTGTCTATAATGAAAATTGTTGGGAAATAACGCACTAAATACATTTCTTCCACTGTGTATTTTGGTATTTGAGCAACGTTATAGGTTATGTTATGCTCTTTTACAAAGGATTGCATTTCCTCCTCTCCTATTTTACTATCCACAGGATTTAAAGCAACTATCTCAACTTTCTTTTCTTTGTATTGATTGCATAATTCCTGCAAATCATCAAGCATAGGAATACAAGGAGAACAATTATTATAGAAGAAAACCAAAGCAATTACCTTTCCTTTGTTTTGTGATAATTCAAATTCCTTTCCTTTTATATCTTTTATCTTAAAATCCAAAGCCTTAGTTCCGTAAGCAAATGTGCTATGATTTCTTTCTTGTTCTTCCCATTGTTGTTTTAGGGCTGAAAGGCTTTTATATTTCAAGGTAATTCCTGTACCTTTTTCACTAAATATAAATCTATTGTTGTGAAAAGCAGTGTTTTCATCTATGCGAGTTATACATACAAAACAAGACTTAGTGAGTTTTGCAAGAGGAAGAAAGTCTTTTTTTCTTATGTAATGCACTTTTTCAAGAGAAATAGAGTCTAATTCTATGAATACTTCCCTTAGCTTAAAACATTCAAAGTCATTGATTAGCGTATCTTCTTCTTTATACATCAAGACATTGCCTTCCTCTATTGCTTTTAGGTCAAAAATAGGTTTATTAAAGACAAAATCAGGAATAAGATTAGTATCTATTTGAGAGAAAAAGGTTTGATAATCCTCTTTTTCATATTGCTCGGCAATGTTTTGATAAATATCTACAAAAGTAAAGTGATTATTATCGCAAAAGACTTGTTGAATCAACTCATCGCCAAAATAGATTTGAGAATTAAACTTTGCAAAGATTTTATTCTTGTATTTATTCTTTTGAAAACTCACCTTATGAAAATAAGACAAAGTATCTTCTCTACCATTAAAAGAAATCTCCGCCTCATAATAAGCCGAACGAAGATTTTTCGCATATTCATTCACCCCAATGCAAATTTCCTTCACGCCTTGCGCCGAAAGCAAAAAAGAAAACAACACTAAAAAAACAATTACAAAGCCTTTTTTCATAAAAATATAACGAAAAAGAAAAAGAAAAAATTATAAGCACTATCTATAATTCTATATTAGGCATTATAGTTTGAGCCCATTCAGGAAGTTTGTCTACATATATTTTTTCAACACTAGCATTCACTAAACGAAATTGCAACTTTGCTTCTTCTCCGTCAATAGAGTTATCGTAAACATAAAGACGATCAACAACATTTGAAACTTTTATGCAATTATATATAGATTTTTTGTATCTCGATATTATCTTTGTAATCGGTACATCGTGGCCTCCTTTCATCACCCTATTGGCAATTCGAGCTGCATTTATTGTTGGATTTGTTGTTGCTATAAAAAAAACTCTAATAAAGAAACCTGCTTTTTTAGCTCGTAAGATAAAATCAACCTTATCATCGGCAGACATCACTGTTTCAAAGATAAGACTTTTATTCTCTAACAAACATTTCTCCCTCCACTTAGCACAATAATCAGCAGCCTTAATTACTGCTTCCTTAGAGTTCCAATCGCCAAAAATTTCTTTTGCAACATTATCCGGATTGATATAAACAGAATCTTCAACCCATTCATGTTTAAGTAGTTTAGATGTTATAGATGTTTTACCAGAACCATTAGGTCCTGCTATCACTATTAACAAAGGGAGATGTTCTGCTTTATTCATAAATTTTAAAAACTTTATTCCTTAATCCAAGTTTTTCTTATTTCACTTGCCTCTTTTCGTAAAGATTCAAAAAAACTGCACAATACTTTTTCATTACTTTCATTTACTTCTTGCGCAACCTCTTTCATTAATTGACACAACATCTCATCAGAAGGTTCCTCTCCAGAACTGAATCTATAACTATTCATTTCACTCTCTGACATAGAATTCTATTTTTAATTGTTTTTCTGTGCAAAAATAACAAATTTATTTTACAAATTGTTTCTACGCAACTTCTTTTCTATCATTCTTATCTAAAAAAACACATAACTCTTTTAAATTTTTCTTAGTTTTATTTTACTCTTTAATGAAAAAAAATAATCTGTTTATGGGGTGTTATTGAATAATAAAATAAAAAATGTATTATTTTTGCAGTAAGATTACTGATTATGAAAAAGAGTTTAGAGGAAGTTTTTATTAAGTACAAAGAATTGGGTATTGATAAACAAATTGATTATGACAGGTTTTATCTTTATTCTTTAATAACTCATTCTACTGCGATTGAGGGTTCTACTATTACGGAGTTGGAAAATCAAATTATGTTTGATAATGGCATTAGCCTTAAAGGCAAAAGCATTATTGAACAAAGTATGAATCTTGATTTAAAACTTGCTTACGAAAAAGCAATTGAATACGCAAAACAACACACTCCTATTTCTACAGATTTACTTATTTCTCTTTCGGCTCTTGTTATGAAAAACACAGGACAAGATTACAAGACTATGCTCGGTGAGTTTTCTTCTGCTCGTGGAGAATTGCGTTTACTTAATGTTTCTGCTGGTGTAGGAGGTCGTTCTTATATGAGTTATAATAAAGTTCCTGCGAAATTATCTGAGTTTTGCGAGCAACTTAATAAAGAAAGGACTTCTGCCAAGAATAAATCTATTGATGAACTTTATAGATTAAGTTTTGATGCTCATTATAATTTGGTAACGATTCACCCTTGGGCTGATGGAAATGGACGTATGGCTCGTTTGATTATGAATATGTTGCAATTTGAGTTCGGTCTTATTCCTACAAAAATTACAAAAGAAGACAAAGAAGAATATATTAAAGCGTTGGTTGATACCCGAGAAAAAGAAAATATTGATATTTTCAGAGAGTTTATGTCCTCTATGACTGAAAAAAACTTATCTTTTGAAATAGAAGCTTACCTTAAATCTATTGAATAGTTTTTTATTTTATTCAAATTAAAAAAGGCGACTGAAATTATTTCAATCGCCTTTTTGGTTTTATTGTTTTTGAGTCTTATTTGCTTTCGTTTACTGCTGCTTGTGCTGCTGCAAGTCTTGCAACTGGTACTCTAAATGGTGAACATGATACGTAGTTCATTCCGTTTTTGAAGAAGAATTTAACTGATTCTGGATCTCCTCCGTGTTCTCCACAAACTCCTACTTTAAGATTTTGTTTTGTTGCTCTGCCTCGTTGAACACCCAAAGTTACTAATTGTCCTACTCCTTCTTGATCTAATGTTTGGAATGGATCTGCAGGAATTATTTTTTCGCTTTGATATGTTTCTAAAATACCATTTACGTCATCACGAGAGAATCCAAAGGTCATTTGTGTCAAGTCGTTTGTTCCAAATGAGAAGAAGTCTGCTACTTCTGCTATTTTGTCTGCTACAAGTGTTGCTCTTGGTATTTCTATCATTGTTCCATACATATATTCTATCTTAGCGCTCATTGCTGCTTCAACTTCTGCGTGAACTCTATCGCAAATTGCTTTTTGGTGTTTAAGTTCTGTTACAGATATTGTCAATGGAACCATGATTTCTAAGTGTGGATCAAAGCCTTCTTTTCTTAATTCAGCTTCTGCTTCAAATAATGCTCTGAATTGTGTTTCTGTGATTTCAGGATAAGTGATTCCTAATCTTACTCCTCTTAATCCCATCATTGGGTTTACTTCTTCCAATGCTACAATTCTCTTATTTAATTCTTCTGTTGCAATTCCTAATTCTTTTGCTAATGCTTCTACATTTTCTTGTGTGTGTGGCACAAATTCATGCAAAGGTGGGTCAATCAAACGGAATGTTACTGGTTTTCCGTTCATCACTTGCATTGTTCCTTTAACAGCTACTTTGATGTATGGTAACAATTCATTCAACCAATGTTTTCTTTCTTCTGTTGAACCAGAAAGAATCATTTTTCTTAATATAGCTAATGGTTTTTCTGAATTTTCTCCATAGAACATGTGCTCAATTCTGAACAATCCTATACCTTCTGCTCCAAAATCTATTGCTTGTTGTGCATCTTTTGGGTTGTCTGCGTTTGTTCTAACGCCCATTGTTCTGTATTTGTCAACCAATTGCATGAATTGTTTGAACAATTCGTTTTCTGATGCATTTATTGTTGCTACTGCTCCTTCGTAAACTGTTCCTTTTGTTCCGTTTAAGCTAAGTGTATCTCCTTCTTTGTAAGTTTTTCCACCCATTGAAACAGTTTTTGCTTCCATATCTATTTTCAAAGCACTGCAACCTACTATACAACATTTACCCCAACCTCTTGCAACTAAGGCTGCGTGAGATGTCATACCACCTCTTTCTGTTAAGATACCTGTTGCTGCACGCATTCCTTCAACATCTTCTGGGTTTGTTTCTTCTCTAACCAAGATGTTTGCTATTCCTGCTTTTTCAAGACGCATTGCTTCTTCGCTTGTCATAGCTATCACTCCTACTGCACCGCCTGGACCTGCTGGTAAGCCTTGTGCTATCACTGTGTGTTTAGATTCTTCTTTTGCATCAAGGATTGGGTGAAGTAATTCGTCTAATTGTTCTGGTGATACTCTGCAAATTGCTTCTTTTTCATTGATTAAGCCTTCGCCAAGCATCTCCATCGCCATTGTAACTGCTGCAACACCTGTTCTTTTTCCTACACGGCATTGTAACATATAAAGTTTATTGTTTTGAATTGTAAACTCTATATCAAGCATATCACGGAAATTCTTTTCCAAAATATCTCTTATATCACACAATTCTTTATATGTTTCAGGCATTACTTCTTGCATTGATGGCAAGTGCTTGTTTTGTTCTGTTTTTGTTTCGCTATTCAATGGATTTGGTGTTCTAATACCTGCAACAACGTCTTCTCCTTGTGCGTTTATCAACCATTCTCCATAGAATTGATTATCTCCGTTTGCAGGGTTACGAGTAAACGCTACTCCTGTTGCAGAATCATTACCCATGTTACCGAATACCATCGCTTGAACGTTTACTGCTGTTCCCCAATCATCAGGAATACCTTCGATTCTTCTATATGCAACAGCTTTTTTACCATTCCAAGATTTGAAAACGGCTCTAATTCCACCTTCTAATTGCTTCTCTGCATCATCAGGGAACTCTACTCCGATGTTTTCTTTTACAACTTTTTTGAATTCTTCTGCTAAATACATCAAATCCTCAGTTGTAAGGTCTGTATCTTGCTTATATCCTTTTGAATGTTTGTATTCATCAAACATATCATCTAATAAACGACGGATACCAACACCTTTGCAAGGTTCTAAGCCTTCTGCTTTTTCCATTACAACGTCTGCATACATCATTATTAAACGTCTGTATGAGTCATACACGAAACGAGGATTATTTGTTTTCTTTATCAATCCCGGAATTGTAGCAGAACACAATCCTATATTTAAAACTGTATCCATCATTCCTGGCATTGAACTTCTTGCACCTGAACGACAAGATACTAACAAGCAATTATCCTTATCTCCATAGGTCATTCCCATTACTTGTTCGGCGTTTTTAAGACCTTCTTTCACTTGTTCCATTAAGCCTTCTGGCAATTGACAAGAGTTTGCATAGTAATCTGTACAACACTCTGTTGTTATTGTCAATCCTGCTGGAACAGGCAATCCTAAATGACACATTTCTGCCAAATTTGCTCCTTTTCCCCCAAGCAGATTCTTCATATCTGCCTTGCCTTCTGCGGTCTTACCACCAAAAGTATAAACGTACTTTTTTGTCATCTTTTTAAAATGAAATTTGTAATTAATATATTCTTTTACCTTATAAACTATTTAACAATAATCGTGCAAAAATACAAAATTATTCGCTATTTACTACGATTTTTTCTTAGAAATCTTAATTTTTGTCTGCGGTTTATATTCATACGCGCCAATACTTGGAGGGTCCAAACGATAATTTCCCTCTATATCGTATGGTAAATTATAGCCCCAAACCCCACTTCCTTTTCCTATGCAAGGTGAATTTTCTTGCAAATGCAAATCTCCCTGCGAAACATCTACAAACAAAGGCTCTTCATTAAAGATAGAATTTGTAAATAAGTTCACATTTTGATTATCAACATCATATTTTGCAAGACAATAATCAAACCTTATAGCAGAAAGGCTTTGCTCAATCATATCAAACTCTAATTCTGTTTCAGAAAGAGCACCATAAACTATACTATTATAAAACTCTGCCCTTTCAATTGCTCTATACTGCACATTTTCATTTACATCTAAATAATAATCATTAAAATAGAGCGAAGGAGTTGTACGAGTTTTGTAATTATAGTAATTAGCAAAAGTACAATGTACAAACTGATAATTTCCACCAAGAGTAAGTGCTAAAAGATAACTACCACAATTTTGAATAAGTGAGTTTTTCATATCCAAAACAGCTCCTCTTGAATAAAGCCCTATATAAGAACAATTTTCAATTTTTGTATTCAAGATTTCTATTGTAGGCTTATTTGTTACACAAGTATCAACCAAAATACCAATTGTTGCATTTTTCACAACAACATTATTCAAAACATTGTCTTTACAACCAGCCATAAACCTAACACAGCCCCATTGTCCCGGAATATCTTTATAATACTCATCTAATCTAAGACCTTGAAAAACTATTGGCTGACTTACATCTCCTTCTGCTTTAAGTGTTGCATCTTTATAGACCCAAAACTCAGCAGAATTTTGAAAATGTATTTTAGTATTTGCATTTAAATTAAGAGTGTAAGCAGAATCCACAGCACAAACGCCTAATACTACGTGAGGTTTATCATTTTTCCACTCAATATCATTTCCATTTACAATAACGCCACAACTCTCAGGATTTTCGTGAGCCATTGAAAACCAAATTGTATCATAGCCTCCACTTTGATTTTGAGATAAAAGATAATGACTTGGTTTGTGATAATAAGCATCTTGTCCAAAGGCTTGCAAAAGCACTTTTTGACTTTTATTATTAAAGATAAACTCAATAGAATCTTCAATCAACAAAGGATTGCTTTGATTATTGTAATCTAATTCTAATCTCACAAAAATATAAAGACTATCCTTTGCTCCTATTTCAATATCTTTCGCAACAAGACTCGTATCTCCATCAACATTTAGCCTATAATAACTTGCAACTCCACCTCCTAATTTTATTCTATCTATTTTTACAGCTTGATTTTCCTTATTATATACCATAAGTATTTTAGTTGTTGAACCAATAGTTGTAAAAACAGTATCAAAACTAAGAGTATCGCTACTAAACTTCAACTCCACAGAAGACGAGGTTGTGTAATCCCCCTCATCTACACAAGAAGTAAAAGCAAAACTAAGAAAGAAAAAAATGAATGCAGGAATTAAAAAAATAGATTCAAAAGATTTTTTCATAAATCTTCTATTTAATTTCCACTAATATATAATTTCTCTTACCCATTTTAAGCTTTTCAGCATATTCCAATTGAGCCTTACCACTCTTTCCGCTTTCCTTCAAGAAAGGATCATCACATTGATGTCCTTTTGCAACTAAATCTAAACTTGCTTGGTCGATTGCAACAATATCTTTTGAAGCCAAAATTCCAATATCTTGTGTAAACGGAGCAGGTGCCTTAGAAGAGCAGTCGCAAACAGAAGAAATATTTGCCAAAACATTAATGTACACCATTGGTTTAAGACTTGTAGCAACCTTTGCATACTCTACTAATCTTTCCAAGAAAATATCTCCGTCCAATTTAACTTTTTTAGGAGAGAATAGCTTCAAAGGACATTCTGCAATACACTTTGCACAACCAATACATTTAGTTGTATCTATATGAACTTGACCATCAAGACTAATTGCTGAGGCTGGGCAATTGTTTACACAGTTTGCACAACTCACACACTCACTTGGATTATTTATTTGAGGAATATCCGATGCATGTTGAGCCATTTTTCCACCAGGAGAGGCAAGTCCCATTGCTATATTCTTGATTGCACCACCAAATCCGGCAGAGCCATGACCTTTGAAGTGAGAATAAATTATGTAATTATCATAATCCATAAAACCCTTTCCAAGTTTCACATTCTTATAGTGCTTCAATCCCATTCCTTGTGTTGAAATATCTATTTCTCCATCTTTATCCAAAATATCTATTGGTGCAAAAGTAAATCCATGTTGCTTAGCCAAAGCAATATGTTTATCGGTAAATCTTCTTTTGCTAACATAAAGCACATTTGTTTCAACCCATGTCGCTTTTGTTTCTTGCATTAAAAGTCTTGTCAGTTCAGGATTTAAAAAATTCTTATTTCCTTCTTCTCCAAAATGTATCTTCACTCCTGTTTTTCCTTGAAAATCAACACCCAAAAGCTTATATAATTTCAAAACATTTTCAGCTGTAATTTCCTTTACATAATAAACAATAGCGGGTTCTTCTTCTTTTTGTTTGCTATTATCTTGTGCAAATACATTCATTGCAAAAAAAGACAAGAGCATTAAGATTAAAACTTTCTTAGATTTCATAACATAAATATTTTAATAGGTTTTCACCTTGCAAAGATAATTATTTTTAAGAAAAATACAAATTTACATAATAAAGTCTTGATATTTTACATTTATATTGTATATTTGCAAGAGCATTTCCAAAGAATATATCGTTTAGACAGTTCAATGCAAATGCTTAACATCAAGAAAAAAAGTAGAATCTAATCCAAAAGCAACAAACTAATGGAAAAGAGAATAGGAACAGTAAGTATAATCATATACCGCAGGGAAATAGCCGGGCAGGTAAATGAAATCATTTCTCAGTACAGCGACTTTATTTTAGCTCGTCAAGGATTACCTTTGCCAGATAAAGGCTTAAATATTATTACCTTAATCATTGAAACTTCTTCCGATAACATCAATGCCCTAACAGGCAAAATCGGAAGATTAAAAGACGTAGAAGTAAAATCAATATTATCAAAAAACATAACGAATCAAAAAAATCAATAATATGAATATAGAAAAACGTAACACTAATTTCATTGATAGAGATAAACTCTATAATTTGATAGAAGGACAAATACCTACAACTTCTCAGGTTAATGAAATATTAAACAAAGCCCTAAAATTAAAAGGCTTAAATCTTGAAGATGTTGCTTGTTTGTTAAGAGTAAAAGATGCAGATACTATCCACAAAATAATGGAAACTGCAAAAACAGTAAAAGAAGCAATATATGGCAAACGCCTTGTGCTTTTCGCTCCTATTTATACAGGAAATATTTGCGTAAACAATTGTACTTACTGCTCTTTCCGTAGAGACAACAAACTAATCAAAAGAAAAATTCTTACAATGCAAGAAATTTCCGAAGAAACTTCTGCACTTTTAAAACAAGGACACAAGAGAGCTCTTTTGATTTGTGGAGAAAACAACAAAAACGGCACCGATTATATGGTTGAAGCAATACGCACAACCTACGGAGTAAAAGAAAGAGGAGGCAAAGACTACATCAGAAGAATAAATGTAGAGCTTGCACCAATGGAAGTTGAAGAATTTGCAAGATTAAAAGCAGAAAAAATTGGTACATACGTTTGTTTCCAAGAGACATACGATGAAATAAAATACAAAGACTTTCACCCAGCAGGCACACCTAAGGCAGATTACCTTTATCGCTTGACTGTAATGGACAGAGCTATGGAAGGAGGAGTTGATGATGTAGGAATAGGTGCATTATTCGGACTTACAGATTATAGATTTGAAGTTTTGGCAATGATGGAGCATGCAAAACACCTTGAAGAGTGCTATGGCTGTGGTCCACACACGGTTTCCGTTCCAAGAATGGAGCCTGCAATCGGAGCACCAACAGCAGAAAATATTCCACACCCTGTAAGCGATGATGATTTCAAAAAACTTGTAGCCATAATCCGTATTGCATTGCCATATACCGGCATAATACTTTCTACAAGAGAGAACGACAAAATGAGAAACGAACTAATAGAATACGGAGTAAGTCAAATCTCTGCTGCAAGCAAAACAAACCCAGGCTCATACGCACACGAAGAGGAAGAAACCGGCACACAATTCTCAACAGGCGACCATAGAACACTTGAAGAGGTGATTTCCTCACTCATAGACGGAGGTTACATTCCTTCATTCTGCACAGGCTGTTACAGAAAACACAGAGTAGGTGGCGATTTTATGGACTTAGCAAAACCAGGCTTGATAAAACAATACTGCTTGCCTAATGCGATGTTCACTTTCAGAGAATACCTTGAAGATTTTGCCTCAGCAGAAACCAAGATGAAAGGAGTAGAGTTGATAAAATCAATGTTTGCCGAAGTAGAAAAGAAAGAACTTATAAGAAAAATAGAAGACAATCTCTGCAAAATAGAAAACGGAGAAAGAGATATTTACTTCTAAAAAAAACTCTTTGATTTTTCAAAAAAAAGCAAAGAAAAAAAATTTTTTTTCTTTGCTTTTTTTTATTTTTTCTTTGATTTATTCTATCACAATCTTTTTGTTTGCAAAGCCTTTTCGTGTCTTTATTCTTACGATGTACGTTCCACTTTCTTGCAAAGGTAGGTTATGCTTTTAAGAGTTTGCATAATATTTTGAATATGTGTTGCAAATATAGAAATATTTCTTTGAAAAAAACAAATAAAGCAAAGAAAAAAGGCGAAGTTTCTTTGTTTTGAAACTTCGCCTTTTGGGTTTGATGTTTTATTGCTTATTATTTAACAACTATCATCTTCTTAACTTGTTTTTCTTCATTGTAGTACATTGTGTAGTAGTATGTACCTTCTGCTAAGTTAAGGTCTTCAAGTTTGATTTCGCTTCTTCCTTGTGGGAAGGATCCTGTTTTTTGATATACTATTTGACCTAAGTTGTTTGTTATTACCAATTCCACATTGCCAGCTTCTGGAAGTGTGAAGCCTATTGAAGTTTGGTTATCAAATGGATTTGGTTGGTTTTGTTCTAACTCAAAGTTTGGTTTTGCATCTTGGTCTTCTAATCCAACGTATGTTTTAACAACTACAATATTTGTTGAGTCGTTTCTGTGGTCTGCATCGTATGGATATTCAATCCATGCTATTAGATTATATTGTCCGTCTGCATTCTTTGGTATTCTTTGTTCAAAGTTCATATATCTTACTAACTCAGGGTTTGGTTCATCATATTCCCAAGTGAATGTTTGAGTTATTTTGTTTGCGAAATCACCGTTTTGAACAAGATGTGCTCTTACTTGTGTTGTTCCACCTATTGTTCCGGCATTGTGTGCGATTAATTGAACTTTACAATCTTCTGCTGCTGTTTGTTCTACAAAGATTGTGTCAGCAACGCCATCTCTGTATCCCATATAAAGCACGCTTGTTGTATCGTTTTCTCTATCGTTTTCATTTGCTGCCGATACGTATGCGGTAATTGAATAGTAAGGTCCGTTTGCTCTTGGAAGTTCGGCTTCAAACTTGTGGTGTGCAAGTGTTCCTGATGGAACTATATTGCCTAATCTATATGTTTCTTCCACAACATTTGTATTATCTCCGTTGAAGTAGTATCCTACTGTTATATCTCCAATTCCTACTGAACTACGGTTCATAAAGGTTAATTGAACAGACATATTTGTTGGATCGGCATCGTCAATTGTTACATATTTTGCTTCCAAGTCTCTTGTTGCACTTGTTCCTTCTAATCGTTTGTAAAGTGTGTCGTTGTCGTGATAATAGTCTCCTTCTTGTCCTGTCCAACATTTTAGGTTCACTGCTCCAAATGATGCACGGAATCTTTCGTTGAAACGATATATGTATTCATCTCCGTTGTATAATGGTGGTGTGAAATACACTGTTTCTGTTACGGTTGTTCCGCCTGATACGCTGAATCCAACAGGTAATTCACTTACTGGATCTAATCCATAGTTCTTAATGTGGATTGCTACTTCTATGTTGTCGTTTGATACGATTTGTTCTCCTGGTGAAGTGATTGCTACGATTCCAACGTCTTTTTGAAGTGGTCCTATCACAACTGATACACAACAAGAGTCGTTATCTGTATAAACGTCTGTTGGATTTAGTCTTGTGAATGCACATAAGTTAAATGGATCTGGCATTCCTACTGCTAAGTAAGTTCCTTGTGTGAAGGTATAGTGCATTGTGTCATCTGGTTCTATGCCTGCATTTGTTAATGTCTCACATATCGGTATATACATACCCTCTGCCATGTAGCATATTTCAACATTGTCTAACACTTGTGCTCCATAATTCATGATTCCTACTCTTGGATAGAAGTTTGAACCATAATTTGGTAAATCATTTGGCTCTAAATTGATTGTTATTATACCAGCATCTTGATCTCTCTTTGCTCTTTTTAGTTCAAAGTCATCTATTGCTACTCCTTCACTTCTTGATGTTGCACTCTTGAAGACAAATCTAAATTGTAATTCATTACCAAATAAGTGAGTGATTGATTTTAGTGAATATATAACTTCTTTCCAAGTTGCTGTTGTTGTAAATCCTTCTTCTGTATTGTACCAGTTTGTTGCATTAGGGTCATCTACTGTACCTAAAACGGCCCACTTTCCTTCCCAGTTTAGATATTCAACGTGCATTGATGCTCCTGCTGCAAAAGCTGTACGCAACATAAAGCTCATTGTATCTGGTTTCACAACTCCTATATCATATATTGGTGTGTATAGGTAACTTTCATTGTTAGCTGGATAATTACCTTCAAGCATTGTTTTCCAACAATTAGGTGCTGAATATGGTGCATTAATTTTACTATTGCTTGCTGCAGGTGTTCCAAATTCCCAACAGTTTGTAGGGTTAGTTGTACTTACGTCATAGGCAAAGAAGTCATCGTTTCCTTCTTCTTCATCAAAGTTTGTTTGATATGGCACTACTACTTTTTTGAATACGTGTACAACTTTTGTTATTGTGTCGTTTTCGTGGTAATTGTCTCCTGCTACATTAACAATGGCTTTTAGTGTAGAGTTTCCTAATGGTAAATTTACTTGTCCTAAGGCTACAGTTTCTGAAGCTCCGGTTGCTAAGTTACCATTCCAATTGAACACTTGTTCTGGATCTTGATTTATTTGCCATGTTATTGTTGCTGATGTCAAGGCATCAAGTCCTGCGTTCTTCAATTGAACACTAACATTTTGTTGTGAGGTTGATAAGAATTGATCTGGATCAACAAATACTTGTAATTCGGCATTTACTTGTTCTGCTGTGCGAACTAATATTTTGTAGTCTTCCACTTCTCCTCTTGTTGGAGCAGAACTTCCATCTGTTATTGTTGTTTGATTTCCTCCTTGTGCAAGAATTACTCTCATTCTTGTTAAGCCTGATAGTGTTGCGCTTGGAACTGTTACAGGGTTTATTGCTGTTTGTCCTGACCAAATAGTATCACTCATCACGCATTCATCTTCCGCAAAGATTCCATCTCTATTCCAATCTAAGAATGTTTTAATCCAACCTCCTACTACACTACCTGCTTCCATTGCAGAAGAATTATCGACTTGTACTTGTATTTCGTCGTTTACTCCTTTGAATAATACTGCTGGTGGAATTTCTACTGTATAATCTGTGTATTTGTTTCCTGAGGCGTTAGAAACTGATTCCATTGCACCTAACTTAACTCTTGTGATGTCTAACGATTCCTCGCCTCCTGGTGTTTGGGATAATGTATAGATATTCGCTCCATTTTTTGGTTTGATTAAAACATATTCGCTAGTGTCATTCAATGCTGTGTAATCATTGTTTGCATCTACCCACGCTCTAACTTTATATGTCTTTGAAACATTTGACATATCTGCAAGTTGATTGAACGAATATACATACCACGCTAATGGCGCTATTGATTCAGTACAAGTTTCTGTTACTATTATTTCTTCTGCTGTGGCTGGTGATGTTGGTTTTATGCTATAAGAGATATTAAAGTTTGAAAGTGGTTGTGTACCATAATTCCACACCATTGCTTTTATTGTATCGCCTAATTCCATATAAACCCAACCTTCTGGTATTGGTTCTACTATTGCTGAAACTGAAGCATCTACATCTGCTCTTGGGTCTAAGTAAACTGTTACTGGTGTAAATTCACTCGCACAAGGATATGCTCCACTTGCATTTACCATTAGGTAGAATGTTGTATCGGCAAATAATTGTGTGGTTGTATAGTTCTTTGAAGCATTGTATGATGTTGGTGCATAGAATGGTGTTGTCGCATATTGATTAGAGAACCACTTTATAGGTAAATTATTTACTTGTTCTGCTGATGGGTGTCCCCAAGTTCCGTAAGGAATGTAGTCGTGAGTTACTGTTGGAGCTGGTGGAGATACTTTTGATATTACTGTTTTAGCAGTTGATAATGTATCATTTGTTTCTTGATGGTCTCCTACTGTTTTTACTATTGTTACCAAGTGTAGTGTATCATCGTTCAAATCTGTTGGATAGATATTCGATGTTTGATTAAATGTGTATGTCAAAGACGCTCCTGGTTGTAGGTTATTAAAGTTCACTCCGTTTGTTTGGTCTGTGTAAGGGAAGGTTAATAGTTCTGTTACTATTTGGTTTGGACGTTCTTTAAAGTAATATTTTAGTTCTATTGTGTTGTTTGAGTTTACTTGGTATTCTCCTACGTTCTTTACCTTGGTTTGTACTTCATAGTTCACAAGGTTACAACGTTCTGTTGTTACTATCACTCCGTCTATTGCAAGGTCTGTTGATGGTATTGTTAAGAATGTTGTATAGGCTGTGTCGTTAGTATGTGTTGTGTCGTCTGTAAGCGTTGTGTAAACATACATGTATAATTCTTCTTCATAGTCATAGTTCAATGGAGGAGTGAATGTTCCTTGGAATGTATAGTTTGTTGTTTCTAATGAAGCTAACATTCCTGTCCAAGTTTCTGTTATTTGTTGTATTACGCTTGTTGAGTCTTGGTGATATTTCAATACTGCAGTTATGTCCACTGAGCTGATTGTATAGTTACCAAAGTTCTTCAATTCTACTTCTATTGTCATAGGTTCGCTTTCAATATATTCATCTCCTTCTATTGGTTGAAGTATTCTTGGTATACCTGTATCTGTGCTTGTAAACATATATTCGTATGCTCCTATTGTTGGTTTAGGAGAGATTGGTCTTACATTATTTTCTATATCAACATTGATGTCATCTAATGGTTCTGCTGCTCTTACTATATTTGTTGGCCATCTTAATGATAGGATTGAGTCGTTAAGGAATGAATTTTCTATTGATAATGATAAGTTATCCATTCCGTTTGTTGCTTGTAATAGATCTAAGTTAGCTTTATCTGCTCCCCATTTTGAGAATTTACTTCCGTTGACAGTATAGTTATTTGTATTACTTAATACTACAACACTTGGTTCTTCTACATAAATAGCATATCCTTTTCCTTGGTTGTCTAAGTTGTTGTTTCTTATTCTTACTGCTGAACCTGTTTCTCCTATTGATAATGCTCTTGATTTTGCACTATTAGTTGAGGTCCTCATGTAAACTGTATTGTAGAATACATCTACGTGTGATATGTTATTTAGTGAGATACCGAATGATTCAAAGTTTGTACTAACATTTGGTCCTACTAAGGATATTGCATTATTAGCTATTTTTGCTGATGTATTTTGTGTGAATGATGAGTTTGTAAGTTCAATTCCTATTCTGTCTTCTGTTCCTTTATGTAGGAATATTCTATTTGACATTACATTCAACGAACCACTTATTTGTGAAAGTTTAACTGCTGTTAGTATTATTTTTGAAGAGTCTGTACTAAATACGTTATTATTAATTTGTAGGTTGTTTATTTCTGATAGGCTTAAAGCTGTAGTTCCGAAATCATAAAATCTATTGTTGTTAATATTCAATCCTGACAATTGTCCTTCTGATTTAATTTGATTTGATGAACCATAGAAGTTGTTGTTTGAGAATGTTAAATTGTTGCTATTTTTTATCTTAAATAAATCAGGTGTTACTGAATGAGGTGTAGCAAATGTTGTTTGTGTAAATTGTATATCTTCTGAATTATTAATATTTATAATGTATGAAGATGTTGTATCGGTAGATGTTATTGTTATGTCTTGGAACTTAATGTTTGAAACAGAGTCAATAGACAAAACATATTTAGAATCATTTGTAGCATTAGATGCTGGTGTGTATGTTATTATTGTTTGGTCTGCACTTGCTTCTCCTTTAAACAATACATAACTTTCTGCTGACAGGCCTGCTATATCTGATATTACAACTTGTTCGTTATATGTACCTTGTTTAATTTCAACCTCTATTGGTCCACATATTCCTGAAGATTTTAATACATCTAAGAATTCATTTACAGTTGCATAATCATCTGTCGCATCTGGTCCAATTGTTACACTTGTTACTCCATTTTCATTTCCTAAACATGAAGATAGTGTAATTGTTATTGTGTCGTTTGAAGACTCTGCATCATCTTGTGCTACTACCCATGCACTCAATTCAATTGTTCCCGAAGAGAATGTATAGTTTCCTAAGTTTACTAATGATACTGCATTATTAGCAAGATTTCCTGTCCATGTGTATGGTGTTTGTACATCGCCGTTAACACTCCAATTTATTGTTGCTGATGTTAATGCTGTAGAACCATAGTTTTTAAGTTCAACTTCTATTGGTGTTGCAACTCCTGCTAATATGTTTGTTCCAGCAACTGGTGATTGGATTGACAATAATCCTGCATCAACTGATGGTGGTGCTGCTACGGTTACTATTACATCTTCTCTTGGTGAAGTACAACCAAAACTATTTAAGCTAAATCGAATATTTGGTCGTCTTTGTGATGTAGTTGTAGGTTCTCCTGTAAATTCACACGCATTGTTTGATGCATGACGATAAGATATTGCTGAATTGTATTCGGTTTCTGTTTGTTTTACTTTTACTTTTCCAGTTGTAGTTGTTGTTTCAAAACATATTTGTACAACAATATTTGATTGTCCATCATATTGGAATGGTTGAGAGAATGTTATTGTTTCCCAACCTTCATCAGATGTACTGATGGTGTGTGAACCTGAATATACTTCTTCTAATCCATTAATCCAAGTTACAATTTCATTTTGATGAGTTGTTCCTATACTAACTCTATAAGTAGACATTGTTACATTGGCATTAACATCTGATATATCAAAAGAAAGACTATTGATTGAACCTTCTGTTAGTCCTGCAGCATTTAATTCTGATGCTCTAAACAAGTATTGTTCTTTTGCTTTCTTTGTTGTGTATGCAAATGGTGCAGGGTGAGAAGCAGTAGTGTTTGTTATTGTTCCTGTTCCTACTGGAATATTAGTTACTTGTTCTATTATTGAAGCTACATAGAATGTGTCTGTTTCGTAAAGTATCGGTGTTGTATAATTACCTCTTGCTAATTCTTCTTCTGAATACAAGTCATCATACCATATTAATAAGCTTTGACTTGTTGCTGTTAAGGTTGTTTGTGTAGCATAATCTATTGATTGATCTGTTGCAGTAGGTGCTGGAGGTGTTTGTAATGATATTATCGTTGTTGTCGATGTGTCGTTTGCATGTAATACATCTGTTGAAAGATTTGTATATGCTTTTATTGAGAATGTTCTTGCAGATGTATTTGCTGAAAGATTCAATGTTGTTCCTAAAACAAATTCAACTGTATCGTATGGAGCAATACTTCCTGTGAACACATCTGTAATAGTTGTCAACAATGTATTATTTTCGTATAATTGACAAACAACAGGTATTGGATCACTACTTGCTTGAATACCTGTGTTAGCTATTTTAACTTTTACTTCTTCATCTGTTAATGTACAAGCTGATTCTTCTGTTATTCCATTGATAGCAACTGAAGCTATACCTGGATTTACTTCTGGAACTCCTGTTACATTTACATTAAAGACTGTTTTTTCTCCGTAACAACCATTATCATTTGCTAATAGTAATGTTGGATTTAAAACTCCTATTGTCATTGGATTTGCAGAAGTAGAAACAACCCAACTACTTTGATTATTACCTGTTGTAGCTATTCTACTAATACCTGCTTTTCCTGTACAATCTAAATCAGTAGAAGCTCCTGTCCACACTGATGATGGTACTCCAATAGAATTTGGGAATGTCGCACCATTTAATGCTACGGCATCTATTATAGTTCCTTGCGGATTTTCTATAAAGGCTCCTAATTTATTTGTTTGGGCAACAGTTCCTGTTCCTATACCTAACGCTAAATCTGTATCTACTGAGTTTTGTGCTTTTGGTAATAATGTTATAACTGCACCTGCTGGTAACACAAAATCAGCAGGGAATTCAAATGTTTTTGTTATAGAAGTTCCTAATTGTTGGTTAGCATTTGCTTTTATGTATTTAAACTTATAACCGCCCATATTTGCAGCTCCATTACCAAGGTTTGTAATTTCAAAAGCATTTGCAGTAGTAACCCAATCAGGTAAAGGACTTGTCAATCCTTCGGCAGAAGATGTTGTTTTTGACAACTGAACCTCTGTTATCTTAATATTTGGAACTTCTGATTTTTCTGAGAAATATAAAGTAGTATCTGCGTATAGTATAGTTGTTTGTAGAGTATGTGATTTTAAGAAAGGTTCTTCATCAGCTATTGAATAGAACCAATAAACAGAATCGTTTGATGTAACATTTAAAGTTGCAGTTGTTCCATAAGGCACATTGATAGACATATCTGCTCTTGCTGGAATTTGATGGCTTGAAAATACTTTTGCTCTTGTTGTGTCATTTGTTCTAATTGTATCAGCAGAGAAAGAACTCCATGCAATCAATTCTCTTTCCATATCTTGTGTTGGAGCAGAAAAATCATAAGTTTGCGTAAAGTTAAATTCATATTCCACATTTGGTTCTATCGCATGTGTAACTGTTCCTGTTTTTACAGATGAATTATCAACCTTATAATTCATCGTTACAGAGTTTGCAGGAATTGTATTATCACTTATATTCTTAAATCTCACTGTTATATTTTCTGTTCCAAAATCACAATCAGAATAAGAATCCATTCCATCAAACATTACACTATATGTACCATTATTAGGAGTAACCGACATTACATATATATTGTTTGTAGGAGGTAAAAACTCTAACGCTCCAATACATGGAACAGAAGCTCTTGGTCTTCCATAAAAGTCGTCTGTAACTCCTGAAACTCCGACTCCCTTTCCACATAAGAATGTACTTGTAGTATTCAAATTATTCCATGCTGTGAATAATGGATTTTCTGTATAATAAGAATTTGTTTCGTTTGTATAAGTTATCCAAATTGTTGAATTATCTACTGTTGAGTTTCCATGATAGAATAAATAATTCAATCCTTCACCAGGTACTTTGTAATACAAGTTATTTGAATAAGAAACAGATTGAGGAGAAGAAGGAGTTGTTTTAATTGCATAACCACTCAACTCACTAACTATTATATTATTCTTTACTTGTATGTTATTAATTACGGTTCCTTGATAACCAATATTATATCCTATTGTATTTGCAACAGTACCTAAGGCGTAAACATTATTATATGCCAACAAGATATTTGTTCCTGAAACCAAATTAATACCATAAAGAGTAATAGGAGAATAAGTCATGACATTGTTATTCCTAACACTAATCTTATTGTTAACAACCTTAGAAGTTGTTGCATTAGGAATATCAGATAAAATCATAGCACTTACACCTGATAAATCAAACTCATTCTTATTAACATTAAAGCTCTTACAAGAAGAAAGCATAATAGCATAAAAATTAGAACCTATTGGATTCATATTATCAGGAAGAAGTGTAGTAAATTTATTATTACTTACCACAAGATTCTTATTCAATGTAGCATAAATAGCATTATTAGTTACATTAGCATTTGTAGCTGGTGTATGCATATTTCTCATTTCAAATTGAGAATTAATAATCTCTATTCCGTCTGACATAGACAAATCAGACATACCTTGTATTTCTATATATCTATTAGCAGGCACAGAGAACAAACAATTATCAATTGTTACATCATCAGCAGCACTCAAATTCATAACAGAAGCTAACGATTGAGGATAAGAACCTAAATTAGTAATATCATCAGGTTGATTAGTTGCCGAATTAATTCTGCTCTTAAAGTTACAATTTCTAAATGTAATGTTTGATGTATTTAAAGAAGCAGTAACTATTCTTGCTGTATTTTCATAAGAATCTGCTGCTCTAAATTCCAAATTTTCAAACACCAAATATTTACAACCAGACAAATCAATATTTGCAACATTTACATTAGTAGGTTGCAATACTTTCTTTGTGGTTGTAGCACTTGTAAATGTTATTGTATTAGTTGCAGAAGCCCCTGTAATATTTTGAGGGAAAACCAACTCTTCTTTCAATTCACTTTCTGGCAAAGCAATCTTTATTGTTGTAGGGCCACTAACACCAGAACATTCCAACATTCTAAATGCTTCATTAAAGTTTGCAAATTGTCTTTCCGAAGGCACACCAGATAAAGTACCAATAGAATATACTCCATTCATTGGGCCAGCAGAGACAACAAACTCATATCTTGCTGTATCATTATCTTGATTCCAGTCAATATTAGGTTCATTAACTCTTGTTACAATAGTCATATATCTATAACCAGGAGTTATATTTAAGTTGTTTGTTACAGTAAATAAAACAGAATCACCAGGAGCCACAGATCCATTCCAAGTGCTTGTACCAGAAGTTCCATCATCTGCACTGTAATCAACAACTATTTCGTTAAGCGTATTAGAACCTTCGTTTCTCAAATAAATTTGAAGAGCTGAATTTGAAGTAGCACAATTAGAAGGAGAAACCAAAGCTTCTTCACTATTAGATAAACCTGGGTCAATTGGCAAATTACAATTATCTACGAAATCAAATTTAAAATTCGGTTTATAATTCATAGAACCATCAAAAAGCCCTGTACAAGCATCCATAGGAGCAGTAGAAGCCGCAGGTTTTTCATATTTATAAGTAACATTTTCGCCAGAAGTAGCAATACATTCTACCTTAGTTACACCTCCAACACTATTTACTTCTCCCCAACAAACCTTTATCAACAAATCACTTTCTCCGTCCCATAAGAAAGGTTGAGAAAACTCCATATAATGCCAACCAATAGCAGGATTAATGTAAACAGGTTCATTTATAACATTTGTTAATGCAGCAGGATTATATTGGTTTTGAGAAGACAATTGAGCATCCGGATCAATATTACCAATATATAATCTAAAATTAGGCATAGAAAAACCAGGAGCAGCTTGAGTCAAATTAATACCCAATCCTCCTATTTCTCCAGAAGAATAACCAGCTGCCAACAACTCTTCTACCGAATATCTAAGTTGATATAAAGCAGCTTTTGCATTAGTTTTAAAAATCATTTCCTGAGAAGACAAACCTGTTGTTTGTAAAACTTCATTACCTATATAAGGTCTTATAGAAGTATATGTATTATAATGTCCATAAGCATACGGATAAGTTAATTCATTACCCTTTAAGTCCTTTATTATAATTCTCCATTTTGTTAATGTACCAAAACCATTAAACGGAACACCACCTTCATATATATTTTGATTATTTGGATCCTTTGTTAAATTCACATAAGAAGGTGTAGTCTCATCATCATAAAAATACTCTATCTTAACCGCATCTGCATCTGTTGACATCGCACCTTGTGCATCACGAATATCCAATCTTACAGGACCATCAGAACAAGTTGGATACATTTCCAACAATGGTAACTTAATAATTTCTTTCAACTGAGGTACTCTGACTTCATCTCCCGGTACATTTGCAACAAACAATCTTACATCATCTATAAGCCAACCTGTGAAATTTGCTGCATCACCTGTTGTTTGAGGTAAGATAAATCTAATTTGAACATTTGTTGCAGTTGCACCCAAAGTACTAAACAAATAAAAAATTTCATGTTTCCAATAAGACTGATCCAAATCTGCAAGAGGGACAGAAGAGTTATTGGTCCAATATAATGTTTTAAAGAAATTACCAGGGAAACTCATGTGTCCTCCACCATAACTTGCATCATAACAACTTGGCACTTGAACCCCTGCTAATGTAAGTGCTTGCCAAGAGCCATTTGGTTTCTTTACTTCGACTCTACCACCTTTTTGGTTATGCAACATAGGAATATGACTAAACTCCAAACGAGTAGCACAACCCGGAGTGATAGCAAATTCAGGAGAAGTAATAATTACTTCCGAACCCGTAGGCGTCATTCTCAACGATTGATTGCCCGTAGAAGCAATCGCTGTTGTTGTAGCCACATTTGATGTGGAAGAGACAGTCCAACCCGCAGGAATTCCTTGTTCAAAGTCAGCATGTGTTAATAATGTAGGCCCTTGCGCCAACACAATATTAAACATTGATAAGAATACGCTGATAAATACAGCTAATAAGCCTTTTTTCATATATAACATTTTTTATTTTTATACAATTATACTCTTAGTCTAATCTAATAATTCAACTCGCAAATTTACAACATTTTTCTTTTGTTACAAATTTTCACACACTTTAAAGACACTTTTTTGTTATTATTTTGTTTTTTCATCTACCAAAAACACAATATTTCAATTATATTTTATAATTTTGCCCTATGAAAAAATTAGTAATATCATTTGCAATAACACTTTTTTTAAGTTTATGTGCTTTTTCACAAGAACAAAGCACACTTTTGTTTGAATACGACACAAAACCCTCTAACAATACAATAGAGGTGTACATAAATCTCATAGATGGTAAGGTAAACAAAGAAAAACCATTCACTTATTACCAAACATCAAAAGGTAAAATAGAAATTCCAAGTAAAAAAATCAAAAAAGATTACAGATTAAACCTAAAAAAGAACAAATCATTAGGAGAAGATTGTTATTTCATAGAATTAAACGCAAACAAAGAAATAAAAATCACAGCAAATTATAGTAATCACTCAAAAATGACATCTATTTTCTTTAAAAACGACAGAGCATTATACGATATAGAAAGAGTTACTCTTGTTTATAAAGACAAAAAAGAAAGAAGATTAGAAAAAATAAAGCTAAGATGCAAACATATAATCATAGGAAATTTAGTTATTCTTGAATTTTAAAAAACGAAAAATACGATGAAAAAGATTTCAGTAATAGTAATTTTGTTGTGTTCATTAGTCTCTTTCAAATATTCTAATGCACAAAGAATAGAAGAAGCTTGCAACATAATAGCAACAAGCATAGTAGATTCACAATACAAAGAATTCACAATAGATGGTTCAGCATATCTATCTTATATATGGACAGATCATAAAGATTCCGAAACAACAATGCAAGTAGACCTCACACAAGTAACAATATCAAAAGACATAACACGTACAGGCTACAAAGTATGGTTAAATTGTCTTGACGGAGTAAATTGCATAGTAGAAAAGGGCAAATTAGGTGGAGATGAAAACTATTATAGTGAATTTCCTCGCACCTATTTACCCGCAAAAACCGAAAGCGATATGGACGCTATATTTTATCAATTAGAATACCTTTTAAAACTCGGCAACGAAATTAGATAATCACAAGTTTTTTGCTTATCTTTTTACCATAATAATTAACCATAAGAATAAAATTGCCCTTTTGTCCAAAAGATGAAAGGGTAATTTTTTCACCTTCTTTTACAGAAACTATTTTTTTGTCAATTATCTTTGAATTTAAATCAAGCAACTCTATACTTACCTCAGACAAAGCTTTATTAAAAATAACATTAACATTATCCTTTGCAGGATTTGGATTGATTGAAAAGACATCTTCATTTGTCAATGCAACCTCTTCCAAAGAAGAAGTTTGATTTCTCCAATAATCAATACTATCAAACACCACTCTATTTGCTACACCTCTTAAAAAATCCCCCTCTTCCATTGACACACCACTTGGCAAATAATCAGACCCAACACTATTTTCATACATCATAATATAGAAACAACAAGCAGCCAAATAAGACCCTTGAATTGAAGGGTGAGAATTATCCTCAGAATGCAAAACAATATCAGGATTACGCTCAATACTATAAGACCAAGCTGCTCCAACAGGAGAAACCCAAGAAGAAAAATCATTTGCCATCAAAGAATAATTATTTCTCAAACGCCAAGACATAGATTCAAAAGTACAAAACGGAGGATAATATTGACAATTCACCTGATCACCATATCTATATCCCCAAGTCATATAAAATAACACCTTTGCATTAGGATTAAACACCTTTGCCAAAGAATCTAACTCTCTTGCGTAAGGATAAACCTCGTCATAAAACTGAAAATCGGGGAAAGCAACCTCTTGACTTTGACCTTGCAAAACAACAAAGTCCCAACGACCTTCTTGAAGCTTTGAAATCACATTAGAATTTTGAGAATGCGTCATAAATCTCGCACCTCCCGGAGTGATACTCTCACAATAAATATTCTCACCCATAGAATGCGACAAATCCTTTACCAATCTTGGCAAATCATTCACATGAGTATAACTATTACCTATAAACAATACATTTTTTGTATCCTGTGCATACAAACAAAAGACAGAAAAAACGCTCAAACTTAATAATAAAAATACTTTTCTCATAAGATAAAAAATTAAAATTCGCTACAAAAATACAAAAATTACGTACATTTGCAAACCTATAACAAAAGAAAAGAATTTAAAATATGAAAAAAATTGCATTATTACTATTCATCGCAACATTAAGCCTTAACCTTTCGGCACAAAAACTATACGATGAAACAGCAAACGGAGAAAAACAATTAACCGAAGCCTTAGAAAAAGCAAAGAAAGAAGGAAAACACGTACTAATTCAAATGGGTGGCAATTGGTGTAAATGGTGTTTGAAATTTAACGAATTTGTAAACAACGATTCTCAAATAAAAAAAGTAGCAGAAGAGAACTATGTTGTCCTACACCTTAACTACAACAAAAAAGACACTGCAATGCTTGAAAGATTAGAACACCCCGATAGATTTGGCTTTCCTGTTATCATCATATTAGACGAAAACGGCAAAAGACTTCACACACAAAATTCCTACTACCTTGAAGAAGGAGAAAGCTATCACGCAAAGAAAGTACTCTCTTGCTACGAAGACTGGACCCCTTCTGCAATCAAAGGAAAAAAAGCAAAGAAAAATTAAAAAAAAGCAAAGAAAAA
>CALDHX010000079.1 GCA_937901525.1 uncultured Bacteroidales bacterium | reverse complement strand
ACATCTTCTTTTTCCTCGCAAGATGTAAGGCTAAACAATGCTATAGATAGCAAAAAAAATATACTACTTCTCATTTTTAACAAGTTTTGTGATTAAATTTATTTGTTTTGTACTTGCAAATCTACAATTTAATTTCAATTTAACAAATTTATAGCACTAATCTTTCTTTAAAATCCCGTTAATAAGCTTTTAAACTATTACAACAGCGTTATAATACTTCTACTTCTTGAAGGTAGAAGTATTACTTTAAAGAGGTAGAGAAATAAATCAAAGAAAAAAAATAAAAAATCAAAGAAAAATTTTACAAAAAAATGCTTTGTTTTTGTTGCTTAAATATCTAAAAAAATCTTTTCTAAAACCTTGTAATTTAAGTCTTTATTTTTGTAATAACTTTATTAGTAATAAACTTATTAGTAATAAAGTTGTTAGTAATAAAATTATTATATATTTTTGCAAGTGAAATAAATCATTTAAGGAATATGGAAAATAAGCCGTTTATATTTGGAATTGCTACTTCGGGAGATAATTTTACTGATAGGAAAAAGGAGACTGAGCGTTTGCTATTGAACTTTCAACATGGTGTAAACACCGTTTTGATTTCTCCTCGCCGTTGGGGAAAAACCTCTTTGGTGCAAAAGGTGTGTCGATTAGCACAATCCGATAAATTGAAAATAGTATATCTTGATATATTTTCTTGTCGTAGTGATAAGGAGTTTTACAATGCTTTCGCTACAGCAATTATTAAACAAACTTCTTCTAAGTTTGAAGAATGGTTAGATAATGCAAAACTTTTTCTTTCAAGGATTACGCCTAAAATTTCAATAGGTCCGGATCCTATGACAGACTTTTCTATATCGCTTGAAATGAATCCAAAGAGCGAGGACATAGATGAAATTTTGCAACTGCCGGAAAAAATTGCTCAAAAAAAGAATTGTAGTATTGTAATTTGTATTGATGAATTTCAACAAATAGCAGAATTTAGCGATTCCAAGACTTTTCAAAAGCGATTACGCACTGTGTGGCAGTTACAAAAGAATGTGTCTTATTGTTTGTGTGGAAGCAAAAAGCATTTAATGAATGAGTTGTTTGAAAACAAGAGTTACCCTTTTTATAAGTTTGGTGATGCGATTTATTTACAGAAGATAGGAACGCAAGATTGGGTAGAATATATTTGCAATCGCTTTTCGGTTACGGGAAAACAAATATCGGAACAATTAGCCGAAAGAATATCTCAGGCTGTTGATAATCATTCTTCGTATGTTCAACAATTGGCATGGTTAGTTTGGATACATACAGATAAAATTGCCACAGAAAAAGATTTTGAATCAGCATATCAAGATATTATTGACCAAAATACTCCACTTTTTGAAAAACAAACCGAGAGTTTAACAACATATCAAATGAATTTCCTTCGTGCCGTTCTTGACGGAGTGCATAGTGAATTCACGAAACAAGAAATTCTTAATAAATATCAGCTTGGCACTTCTGCAAATATAAGTATTGTAAAACGTGCTTTGGAGAAAAAAGAACTAATTGAAATAGAAAAAAGAAAGATAATAATACCAGACCCAATTATGAGCGTGTGGCTGAAAAGGGAATTAGGGAAATAAAAAAAGGAGGACTAATAAAGTCCTCCTTTTTTCTTTACTTGCTCATTATTTTGCTTATCTCATCAAGTATTGGTTGTGTGCTTATGTTTTCTCCTACGGCTTGTTGCATCCATAGTTGTGGGGTTAGGCGGCCTAAGGTGTAGATTCTCTTGATTTCGTTTGCAAATTCTTGTTTGTTTGTGAATTTTGCAAAGTGGCTTTCAAGTTGATATTCTATTATGTGGCCTAATGGATAGTTTGGTAGATACATTGGTGAGTTTACCATGTGAGAATAGATTGCAAGAAGTGGAGAATCTTTTGTTCCAAGCACAGGGTAGTAATATTTGTTCCAAGTTTCTTTTGCTATTTTTAAGGTTGCATTTTTTAAGTCTTCGGCTGTTGCTTCTGGATTGTCGTATAGCCATTGCCAAACTTCCATATCTACAAGTGCAACACCCATTATTTCGTATAATCCCCAGAAAATATCAAGTGTTGTGTTGTCGTTGCGTTCTGATTTAAAGCCAAGAAGGTCTAAGTCTCTTTTTTGGAAGATGAAGGCAAGAGCTTCTGTAAATCCTGTGTTAGGTACGCCGTTTAATGTGTAGTAATCTATTTTGTAAAGGTCGAGTGTTTGTTCTACGTTATGACCAAATTCGTGTACGGCTATGTTATATCCTTTGTAATCCATACCTGCTCCGCTTATTCTTGTGCGTAGGCGTGCTGGTTCCCATTTTCCTTGTGCTCCCCAAGCGTGTCCTGAGCCTCTTGCACCTTCTACAACTATTCTTTCTGCAAGATAGTTTGCGTCTTCTTTGCTAAATCCTAAGGCTTCAAGCATTCTTGGCATATCTTTTTCAAATGCTTCTGCGTTTGGATACATTGCTTGTGTTTTTGCAGTAAGCATATCTTCTGAAAGTGTGGAACGGCTCTTGAATCCATCGTACCAAATATCGTATGGACGAAGTTCTCTTCCTAAACGGCTCTTTATAAGTTCTCCTACTTGTTTTACTTGCTCTGAGGATACAAGATGAATAAATAGTTCTTTTAGTTGTTCAACAGACATTTCCATTCCTCCTTCAAAGTTGCGTTGAATACCTGTTGGAAGTGAAGGAGTATAAGGGTCAATCTTCTTTTCTACTTTGTAAGCGTCTAATATGTGTTGATAACGTCTTGTTCCTTCTGCTTCAAGGGCTACTTCTTTTCCGTCTTTGTAGGTTTTATTTGTGTAAGGGTCCCAATCGTAAGTTGCATTGTTGATTACTTCAAGTGGAATGGTTTGATCTACGATTCTTTCCATTACTTTGTAAATCATTTCTTGCTTTTCGTGTGCGTTAGGTATGTTTGCGTAGTTTGATTTTATTTCATCACGCAAATTCCAGTGAGAAAGCAATACCATATCCTCAGGGAAAAGTTTTTCACCCTTTTCATTTAAAAGGTGTTCCATCATTATATTGTACTGAGCTATGTAGTTTTCGCCGTTTCCACTTGCAATATTTTTTTCTGCTGTTAGTTCGGCAGGTACTCTGTTTGTAAATACATCGCCAAGTCTTGCATAAGCCCATTGTAGTCTGCTCCATGTTTTACCAAGAGTGTTTTTCTCTTCCAAAGTGTAGTTAGGGAAGTTTGCAATTGTTATAAAGGCAAATTTATTCTCAAAAAGGTCATCGCTAAGGTGAGAAAATGGAGTGTAAGAGCCCATAAGGTAATCTACTTCTATTGGGTCTGGACCTGCAAGGTGCAACGGCTTTTGCAATTCTACTGTTAATTGATTAGATGTTCCATAAAGTCTTTCCATAATGTAACAAATGCGTGAGAAAAGGTATTCTTTTTCCTCAGGAGTCTTTGCATAGTTCTTTACAATCAAGGTTTTGAACTCTTCTTGTGTGCCGTCTTCCATTTTCCATAATGCTGCGGCTTGATTTACTCCTTTTTCCAATAGTTTTACATCACATTTAGGAGCAAGTTTCTTTACTTCTTCTATTGTTTGCTTAATTGTATCGTCAGAAATGAACTTTTTAGCGTCATTGTCTGTTGATTTGCAGCTTACAAATACACATAGTAGTGATAGTAGTAAGGCTTTGAATGTTTTTTTCATACGTATATATTTTTATTGTTTTTTCTTATAATTTCATTTCCCAACCTAAGTTTAAATAGCCTTTACTTCCATAGCCTATTTCTATATAAAATCCGTTGTCTCTATTGGTTGAGAAGCACAAAGGATAGATGTTAAACATAGGAATTGCAAAGTAATTAACTCCTATTGATGAATATGTTGGGTTGTTGTCTATTACAAAATAGTTTGAAATACCTAATCCTAAAAGTAGATACATTGAAAAATTATTTTTCTTCAAGTAATTTGCTTTTAGGTTTGCCATTATAGTAGGGTAAATTATAGAGGTGTTTCCTATTTTATTTGTACGATTGTATTTATATTTTTCGTTGGCGAATCCAAGTGTTATTTGTGCTCCAACGCTTATGTGTTTAGTGCATTCGTATGACATATCTAAACTCGGAGTTGCGATAGGGACAATTTCAGACAAAGTGTTAATGTCTTCATCTACATATTCTCCTAATCCAACTGCTAATATTGGAACTATATCTTGAAGACCAAAGAAACCAACTCCTAAACGAGCGTCCCAACGGTTTGTGTCTTGTGCCGAAAGTGGCTTAAAACTTACGCAAAGCACTAATGCTATCGCTAAAAATGTTAATATTTTTTTCATATTCTTAAAGTTTTTCTTCTAATTTTTGAAACTATAATTTCATTTCCCAACCTAAGTTTAACCAACCTTTACTTCCCCAGCCTACTTCCATATAAAATCCGTTGTCTTTATTGGTTGAAAAGCATAAAGGATAGAAGTTGAACATAGGTGTTACAAGATAAATAAGGTTTGTGGAGTTATAAGGGTCGTTATTTACTACAAAATAGTTTGTTGCTCCTAATCCAAAGAGTCCATACATTGAAAAGTTATTTTTTTTAAGGTAATTGACTTTCAAATTCGCCATTAGGGTAGGGTAAAGCATAAATGAATTACCTTTTTGAGTTGTGTTGTAATATTCATATTCTTCGCTGGCGAAACCAAGTGTTAATTGTGCTCCAACACTTATATATTCATTGCACGTATATGACATTTCCAAACTTGGAGTAATTAAAGGTAAAAATCCTGACGAAGAGACAGTCTCTCCATCAACAAATTCCCCTAATCCAATGGTTAATAAACCAACTACATCTTGAGCTCCAAAGAGACCAACTCCTAAACGGGCGTCCCAACGGTTTGTGTCTTGTGCCGAAAGAGGCTTAAAACCTACGCAAAGCACTAATGCTATTGCTAAAAATGTTAATGTCTTTTTCATACTCTTAAAGTTTTTTTTGCAAATGTACAATAAAAAACAAAAAAACAAAGACTTTTATAAAGTAATTCTTAGAGAGAATCCGCCTTGTGTTGTGGAATTAGGATAGGAGTTTGAAACGAATGGTGTGTTCATTGTCATTTCAAAGTAGGCTCTAAGAACTAATTGTTCTGTTAGAGAGTATTCGCCCGAAAGGTTAAGAGATAGAATCTTGGCTCCTGAGGATACAAGATTTACGTTTTGGTCTATTTTGCGAAGTGTTGTTTTGTTGATGTTTAATGCAAAATCGGCTTTTACTAAAATATCACTTTTCAATTGTTTTGAACTTCCGCCTCCCATTCTTATATTTAATTCTACGTCTTTGAAACGGTATCCTCCTCCAATTACATAGGACATTCTGTTGATTTCAGTAAGTTGAAGGTTGGAAAATGAGAGTGATAAGTTGCGTTCGCGTCTTATTTCAAAGTTTGTTTGGAATGAGTTTTTAAGGTTAACGTCCATCTTAACTAATGGTGAGAATTGTTCGTTAATTGTTACTTGGTCTATTACATCCCTTGCAATGAAGTTATTGCTTAGTTCGCTTCTTATCCATTCTGTTCCATAATCATAGTTAGGGTCTGCAATTGGCACTCTATTGTCGGAAGTAAAGGCTCCAACGGTGTAATCGCAAGAGTAGTTTGAAGAAAGTGTTATGGAATTAGCCCATTTTTTTACCCATTCATTTTTGTTTAATCCGGTATAACTAATTTTCCAGTTTGGCAAAGGAATGCTTATGAAAGGGGATAGGCTTTGTGTGGAAGCATCTGTGCCACTATAAGCTGCAAGGAATGCTGGTATCAAAACTTGTTGGCTTGTTGCTCCATAACCATCAGGATATAATCTTCCGTTTATGGTGTCTTGTATTAGATTGCCTGAATAGTCTGGGTTAAATGCTGCATTGCTTGCTGCTAATCTGCGTGCTATTATTTCTCTGTTTTCAAGGAATTGATTGAAAATTTGACTTACGTTATTCTCATCGCTTCCTATGAAATTGGTTGGTAGAGCAAAGAATGAAATGCTGTATCTTCCGGTGCTTAGTGGTGAGAGTGGCCCTTCTACTTCTTGTGAAAGTGGGTCGAATTTATAGTATGCTGAATATACCTCACTCTTATTGCGTTTGAAACTTATGTCTATATTAAATTCTTTTATTGGTTCAATCTTTATTTGTGCGTTTATGTTTTCTGTCATCTTTTGATTTAAGGCGGCATTTAGCATCGTGTCTTTACTTAACCAGGAATTTCTTATAGCATTGTCAATAAAAGAAAGGTTTTGTGAGCCAAATACGAATGCAAATCCAGGTGCAAATCCATCTTTTGGTGATGTGCCTAACCATTTTGCAACAGGCATAAATCCGGGTACACTTGTTCCGTCTGTGCGACTATAATTTATTGAAGCAGATTTTACTGAAGTAACAAGTCGTATGCTGAAATTAAGTGCTTCTTTTAAGAATTTTTGAGTGCTTGATATGGAATCTTCTACTACTTCTTGTTCTACTTGTTTTGGTTCTTTTTCTTTTCTGCGAGATAAGCCCATTTCAGGACGTTTTGGCATATTACTCTTGCCTTGTTTTTCGTATGCTTTCTTTACAATAGGTAGTTTGTTGTAAAGTGTCATTAAATTGAAATTGGCTGTTGCTGATATCCTTCTTGAATTTTCTATGTTATTTCCAAGAGAACGTGTTGCTTGTGAGGAAGAAATGAATTTGTATGTTCCACTGTAAGAGCCGTTGAGACGAACCCAATCAAAAATTGGAATTTTGTTAATAGGTATGTTGGCATTTAGCTTATAGTTTTGTGTGAATTGTTGTGCTCGTCCAAGTTCTAAAATAGAATTCCAAACAGAGTCTTTCTTTTCTCCTGTGTCTATTCTTCCTCTTGGCTCTTCTATTAGAGAATTGACAGTGGCATCGTATTCAAATTTTATGTTTGATGTTATGTCGTATTTGAATGTATAGGCTCTATTTACGTAGAATTGCTTGAAAAAGTATGGTTCCATTATAATTAAACCTTGACTCTTTGCTCTAAGTAGGGTTTCTTCAAAATCTCTTACTACTTCTGCTTTAAAGGAGAAGGATTTAGGTGCATAGTGCAGGGTAAAGTCTCTAATAATTGCAAATGCTTTTGGTTTGAAAATTTTCATTTTGTTGAAAGGCTTCCAACCTTTTGATTTTACATCGTATTGATAGGCTAAGGTTCCTCTGTGTTGTTTTTTTGAGTTGTATTCAATGTCTACATCTCTCATAAATGTGGAAGCGTAAGAGTATGACCCGTTCCAGTTTTCTATGTCGTAGAAATGACGTTCTAAGGCTCTATCTCCTAAACGATCTTTTCTTATATTCATTAAATTGAAGTTTGTGCGACTTACAAAATCTTGTACCATGTGTCGAATAGAATCGCGTTCTGTTTCTGTACGATAACTTAATAAGTCGTTTTCTAATTTAACGTCTGGGTCAAGTGGATTATATCTTGGATTGCTTACTGATTGTGAGTAATCAAAGTGAACAGGTAGGCGAACGCCCCAGTCTTCTGGGAAGAATTTTCCTACTTCTATGTTGGTGGCAAAGTCAAGTGCAGTTGTTGCATCTTGTGATATTTCTGAAATTGATTGGTCTAATGATGCAAATCCCGCTGAACGGTGCGATGCTGAGAAGGAAACGTCTCCTAAATCTGCTAAGTTTGTCCTTGCAAAGCCTGTTGCAGCCCAACCTCCTGAACGATTAAAGTCGGTAAGTCGTAATTCGTTTATCCAAATTTCAGCAGATTTTGGTAGCATGTCATCATCGTCATTTAAGTTTTGTTTTTTAGGATTGCGTATTCCTATCATTAAAACTTTTACTCCTGCTATGTTTGGCATTCCGACAACAGTCATTTTTTTGCCATCTATTATTTCGTAGTATGGTATGGTGGAAGAAACTGTGTTGTCGTTTGCTCTTATTCTTGCATTACGATTTTCTTTTACTTTTACAAGTCTTTCTAAGTCAATATCAACATTATTGTTTTCTGGCCAAATGAGTTCTTCGCTGCTATATCCGGTGTACCATGGAGTAAAGGTTAATGGTAGTTCATATTCATAGTAATTGTTTGTAAAGTCTGTTCCTAAACGAACAAATAGAGTTAAATCTCCTGTATTGTATTGGTCAAATTCGTGTAACTGTTCTGCATGGACAAACATTTTTAAGTGTTTGTATTGTCGCATGTCTAATTCCATGGATTTGTATATTGCTCTTGCGTCTCCGTCTGATAGCTCTCCTATTTTTATGCTTTGAGCTTGTTCGTTCATATCAGTCATTGATGTGGTAGAGTAAATCTTTTCTCTTTCAATTCCTGGGGGTAGAACGTAAGGTATTGGACTTCTTTTTCCGTTTTCTTCAATGTTTACAGAGGCTACGGTAAAAGTTGTGTTTTCTGTTTGCGTTCCGCTCGGATATAAGCCTGGTGTTAGGAGATTGTCTGTATATTTTCTCCATTCTCCACTGACAAGTTCAAATGTTGCAAATCTTAGAATTATTGGGTCCTCAAAATCTTTTAAAAATAATCGTACGAATTTGATGGATTGAAAACCTTCTATTACTCCTACTTTACGATGTGGTTCTCTTATTGGAATTTTGAATTGATACCATTTGCAATTTGTAGTTTCTCCATTAGGTAATGGCACGCTTGTGGCTTCTTGTATGTCGGTAATACAGTTTTTGCCAATTACCATATCGCCTGGTGTTAGATTTATTATGTATTCATAATAGTTTTCTGCTTCGCTTAAAGTGTTGTCTTGGTTTATGTCCTCTACATTAGGAAGTGAGGTTGCTTGTGAGGAGTATTGTGAGTTGTCTGATACAACTGAGGAGTTGCCTTCCGTATTATTGTATTTTTTATAACGATCTGTGATTTTTATATCGTTTTGATCGTAGGATTGATTTCTAAAATAAGTAAAATCATCGGCAGAAGGGTCGGAGGTTATTGCGTTGTATGCTTGTGCTTCTACTTGATTTTGTATTTTTTGTAAGAATGTTTGGTGATAATTTCTTTCATCTGTTGAGGAAAGTCCATCATATCCTATATCTTGGTATTGACGTGATTGAGGATCGTTGCTGAATGCGTTTACTACTGCTTGTAATTTTGGTACTCTTCCCCATATTGTAGAGTCTACATCTATGATTTCTGATGATATTGGCAAACCATTTTCAAAGGATTTCCTACCATCTCTTAGAATGTCTTCTGAAACTTCTCCTAAGTTAAAGTAAAGTTTTCCTCCGCTATGATATGGATTTTCTATAAATGGATCCATTAACCAAAATTCAATGTATTCAATGTTTGTTGTTTCAAAATCGGTCGATTCTAATTTACGCATGATTCCTCCCCAGCGAGTTTCAGGAGCGCGAAGCGTTCCATCAGGATTTAGACCTGCGGAATAAGCAGAAAGAGTGTCAAAATTATAAGGTCCTCTTTCGCTTGGATAGTATGCAATATTAAATTCTCTAAGTGTTTGTATTTGTCCTTGCGGGATTTCTTTGTTTGGACGAATTTCTGTTTCTTTTATAGGTCTTGCGTATGGCTGAGACTTGTCGTTATTAGTTATATTTGAAGGTGCAGATGGGGTGTAGAAATTATCATCTATTGAATACCAAGCTATTTTTGCTCTATT
This sequence comes from uncultured Bacteroidales bacterium, assembly GCA_937901525.1. Taxonomy (GTDB): domain Bacteria; phylum Bacteroidota; class Bacteroidia; order Bacteroidales; family P3; genus Onthomorpha. The sequence goes on along the minus strand of CALDHX010000079.1, from coordinate 28,469 downwards.
GAATCCATAAGTTAAACCTAAATCTTTACTTGTCTCAGGAAATAATGGGGCAGATGTGTTGTAGTCTTGTGGAGTTGAGGCAAGAAACCAAGAACCTATCATTTTTAAATCATAAGAGCGTTTTGCAGCTTCAAAATCGTCAATATATGCTGTTCCAGAATTACCAATTACATTTGGATTTCCTGGAATGAAGTGTGCAAATTCAGCAGTTAGATTTAGTATTGATGGTGATTTTGTTTGATAGAATGGCAATAAGTCTATTAATTTTGTAATTATAGGAAGTTCTTTTTTATATGTTAAATCCATTCCCCATATTGTATTACTAATAGGCTCTTCTTGATAGTTTACTTTTTGAGTAAGAGGACTTTCTCTTAGATTCATTAATGTAGCACCAATCATAAAATCTCTATTTATTTCATAATTGGCTCTTAATCCTGTCATATATTTTGTTACAGGTGAAAATGTAGAATTGGATTCTGTGGAAACGCTAATCGGAGTACCAGAATTTAAATATCCTTGATTGATAATCCTAACTCTACCCATTGCATAATCTACAGTATAATCAACTCCTTCTGTTAAAACAATACCTCCGGCCATTACTTTTACAGAACCTTGTGGAATATTCATTGCATTCAAAGAAATTTCCGAACCCGAAGAAGATTTATATCTACCTTCTAAATAGAATTTGTTCTTATCTGGATATTGTCTTGCTTGTGAAAGAGTCAAAGTGTAGAGAGAATCAAAACAATATTTATCTGCAAGTTCATCATCTTGTAGAATTTCTCTCAAATCCTTACCAAAAGGTTCTACTGTTGGGAAATAAATAACACCTTTATTCTTTTCTATTGTTCCTCCTATAGTAGAGGCGTTGTCAACAAAGTCAAAAACTCCATCAGGATACATATTTTGCTGATTATCCATACGGTCTAATCCAAAAACCTGTATTAAAGGAACTCCATTAAGGTTTCCTTCTCTAAAATATCCTGTTTGAACACCATCTTCATCGGCTTGGTAAAGAATATTTAACCTAAAATCTTCTTGTGATACTTGATAAGCATTCAATCTGTAAACGTTTTTCATCATTAACTTCCACATAGGATTTCTAACGTTTAGAGATGAACTTTTTAATAATTTAACCACAAGAGTATTTGGGTCAGCTATTCCTTCATCTGAAAATTCTCCAACTTGATATAATGTAGTATCGCCAACAATTTGGTAACGGAAAGCGACAGCTAATACTTGGTCAGCAGCTAATGCTTGATTAAGCGAAATAAAACCTAATTTTGGATTAAAAGTAAATTCAGAAGACGAAAGTTTTCTTGCACTTTCAATTTTTTCGTAGTTTTGTCCCGAAACAAATCCCATAGCTTGAAGATAAGGACTAACGGAATTTATATCTCTTATCGCGTTTACATCTACTATATGAAGCAATTGGTTTGAAAGATATTGGTCTGGTAAATTAGAAACACCAGGAAATTCTATCATAGGATTCTGTCCGTAAGGTTTTGATTCACCTAAATCGGCAAATGCCACAAGATTTCTATTGTTTGTTACGGCAGAACCAATATTTGTACGCCATACCTCTATTTTTGTAATTATAATATTTGAATTTATAATAGGAAGCGTACTCATTGCTGAGTTATAATTATCGTAAAAGTATTGAGCAAGAAAAAAGTGTTTGTTTTCATCATATTCATCGGCTTTAAAATTGAATTCTTGCATTTGAGCTCCGCCTTGAACCGTAACTGTGCTCGATTCTGACTTTTGTTGCGATACGATAGCATCTAATGTTAGATTTCCAAATTTAAGTCTTGATTTTATACCCCACAAAGATTGCGTTCCTTGAATGAGAGTAAGAGGCAAAGGAAAAGAAACATTACCTGCTTCCATAAGTTGAATAATGTCATCTTCTTTTCCTTCAAATTTAAGTTTTAATTCATTTTCAAAATCAAAGGTTGCCTCTGTATTAAAGTTGAGATTGAAATTTATAGCCGTACCAATTTGCACCATTGCATTGATATTCATATTCATATCAAAATCAAAACTTGTGGTGCTACGTTGATTCTCACTTAAAGCGAGGTTTTCATTCCTATTATTAACCAACCCCATTTTCAACTCAATGTTTCCACTCGGACGAATATCAATTGTTTGTCCACCAAATATAGTTTCAAATAGTTCGCTATTAACTTTGAGTTGAGGAATCAAGTTTCCGAGCATACCATCGTTAGAAGAAGCCGAAATTTTAGCAGTAGCAGAACGATTTTTCCAATAATTGCTTATCATTTTATCCATATCATAATTTTGATACTCTTCAAATGACAACGGAATACGTTCAATAATCAAATCGCCTGCTTTTTTTAATAAAATATATTCATTATTTATAGGGTCGTATTCAACAACTGTTTGAATATTGTTAGGAGTACTAAGAAATAAAGGGCTATCGGAATTCTCATCAATATTATATTTCAAACTATCCGTTTGAGCAAAAGCAATATTGCTACAAATAAAAACAAATAGTAAAACGAATATTTTATTGATATGTAGTTTCATTCAAAAAAAAGTTATAAAACCTTTAAGGCTTGTCTTATTAATTCTTCAACTCCTAATGAAGCGTTTGTTTTTAATATCTTATCCAAAGTTTTTTCTATAACAGGTTTGTTAAAACCAAGTGTTTGCAATGCTAATAACGCTTCTTCTCTATTTTTATTGCTAAAAATGCTTTCAGCTTTTACGAAATCAAACTTACTTAAATTATCTTTTAAATCTATAATTATTCTTTGAGCAGTTTTTAATCCAATTCCTTTTACGGATTTTATGACATTAACATTTTCATTTACAACAGCTTCAATTAATTCATCGCAACTCAAAGACGAAAGAATCATTCTTGCTGTATTTGCACCTACACCATTTACACTTATTAAGTGTTTAAATAAAGACCTTTCTTTTTCGCTTTCAAAACCAAACAAAAGCTGAGCATCTTCTCTAACAATATGATGCACTAAGATCTTTCCTTCACTTTTTTCTTTTAAAACAGTATAAGAGTTTAAAGATATTTCTATTCTATACCCAACACCTCCACAATTAACTATTATGTAAGAGGGTGTTATTTCAACAAATTTTCCTTCAAAAAAATCAAACATAATTTTCAAACTGCACAATTTCGTAGCAAAAATACAAATAATTATGCAAAATAACGCATATAAAGAAAAACATTAGTACTTTTGCCGTTCAAAAAACAAAGAAATAAACATAAAAACGATGTCAGTAGCAACAAAAGATACAAAAAGAGTAACCGTAAAGACATTGCAATCAATGGCAGATAAGAATGAAAAAATTGCAATGCTTACAGCCTACGATTATTCTATGGCAACCTTGGTTGATTTAGCAAAAGTAGATATAATTCTTGTAGGAGATAGTGCAGCAAACGTTATGGCGGGATATTCAAGCACGCTTCCAATTACTCTTGATGAGATGATATATCACGCAGCGAGTGTTGCAAGAGCATGTAATCGTGCTTTAATTGTGTGTGATTTACCTTTCGGAACCTATCAAGGCAATTCCAAACAAGCACTCTCTTCTGCAATTCGCATAATGAAAGAAACCGAGGTGCACGCTGTTAAATTAGAGGGTGGAGAAGAAATATTAGAATCAGTAAAAAGAATAATATCGGCAGGAATCCCTGTAATGGGACACTTAGGCTTGACTCCACAATCAATAAACAAGTTTGGAAGTTATGCAGTGAGAGCAACCTCAGAAGAAGAAGCAGAAAAACTAATAGCAGATGCACATTTGCTTGAAGAAGCAGGTTGTTTTGCAATTGTTTTAGAAAAAGTACCAGCACAACTTGCAGGAAGAATTGCAAAAGAATTAAGAATTCCTATTATAGGTATAGGAGCTGGTGGAGAAGTTGATGGACAAGTGCTTGTGCTTCACGATATGCTTGGAATAACACAAGAGTTTACTCCACGATTCCTAAGACGTTATCTCAACCTTGGTGAGGAAATAACTCAGGCAATAAAGAGATATGTTGATGATGTAAAGACATCGGATTTTCCAAATAAAGAAGAACAATATTAAAAAGCACTATAAGGTTCAAAAGCACCGGTAATGTGCTCCAAGGTTTGAGTTCCTTCTTCTGTTTGAATGATTGAAATCACATCAAACCTTGCTTCTAAATCTAAGTTGCGATTGCGTATGTAGGCATTCGCAACTTTTATTATTGCTTTTTGTTTTTTGAAATCCACTGCCTCAAAAGGCTGAATGAAATAGTCTGTATTTCTTGTTTTTACTTCCACAAAAACAATACATCTTTCCCTTTCGTCCTCTGCAATAATATCAATCTCATTTTTCCTCCACACAAAATTTCTTTCTAAAATCTTATAGCCCTTCTTTATGAGAAAATCGCAAGCTAAGTCTTCACCTAAATTTCCTAATATCTTATTTCCAATCATAATTGTTTTGTGATAATTGTGTTATCTTTTACTTCAACCTCCATTTCCCCTCCAATAATAACGGCGTTGTTTCTTTCTTCAATGTGTCCTATGCTTGCACCAAAAATTTTAGGGTAGTTATATTGCTTAACTGCCTCTTCTATGATTTGATATGCTGTTTTGCCAAAAGGAATTGTGTTGTCGTGCATCTGAGTCATTGCTCCAACAAGCAAAGCTTTTAAGTTTTTCAATTTTCCTGCACGTTTCAAAGCCTGCATCATTCTATCTATATGATAAAGATATTCATCTAAATCCTCAATCAAAAGAATTAAATCGTCAGTTTCTCCAAAACTCTCACTTCCAAGTAAGGAATAAAGAACCGAAAGATTACCTCCAATGATTTTTCCTTTGACTTTGCAGTCTTTTTGAGCGAAATCGCAAGGCTTAGTAAAGGAAAATTCTTTGCCAAATAGAAGATTTAATATACTTTCTATTGCCGAGGAATCAAATATTTCTTTTTTTATGTTTACCGGCATAATTGCGTGAAGCGAAGCCACAGAATGTTTAAAGTAAACGTGATTTAAAATTGCTGTTACGTCAGAATAACCAATCAACCATTTAGGATTAGTTTCCAAAGGCGAGAAATCTACCATATCAATTATTCTTACGCTTCCGTAACCTCCTCTTGCAAAGAAAATAGCCTTGATTTGCTTGTCGTCAATTGCCTTTTGCAAATCTCTTGCTCTTAATTCATCGCTTCCAGCAAATTGATTTTCTTCTGCATTTATGCTTTCGCCCAAGCAAACTTTCAGTCCTTTGTTTTCTAATAAAGAAATAGTATCGTTAAGTTCTTGTTTTGATATTTTTCTTGCAGAAGCCAAGATGATAACTCTATCACCAGATTTGAGAAAAGGAGGAATTTTAACCATATTTCGCAGTTTTTTTGAATAATTAAAGTGCAAATGTAAGAAAAAATCTAAATTTCGGAAAAATTTATCTTTGTCGTACTATGATTTTATCTTGATTGTACAACTAATTTATCTTGATTGTACGACCAATTTATCTTGATTGTATTTTTATTAGTCTTAGACTTGTTTGGTAAAAAAGAAGAAAAATGAAAAAAAATTGTAACTTTGCCCTATGAAAAGATTTAGTTCAATATATTCTCGCTCTGAGAAAGTACAAGAAATAGTAAGAAATATAAAAGAATACAAAGAACCCTTTTACATAAAGGGGCTTTCGGGTTCAAGTCTTTCACTTATAAGTTCCGTTACTTGTGAATTAACAGAGGATTTTACACATATTTTTCTTTTTGAAGATAAACAAAAAGCAGCATACTTTTATAATGATTTAGAAAGATATTACAACGATTCGGAAATTGATTATAACGAAAAACACGTTCTTTTTTATCCTTCGTCTTTTTTTCATGAAAACGATAACAATAAACTAAATAATGCCAACATTCTTCTTCGTACTGCAATATTAGAAAGACTTTCTCTCTCTACTGCAAAGATAATTGTTACCTATCCACAAGCTTTTTGCGAAAAAACAGTCGATAAAAAATCTTTTAACAAGAAAATATTTACCATTTCAAAGAATGAGGAATTGAATATTGAAGAATTGATAGATGTTCTTGATGATTTTGGATTTGAAAGAAGCGACTTAGTTTATCAAGCAGGGCAATATTCAATCAGAGGTGGCATAATAGATGTGTTTTCCTTTTCTCAGGAGAATCCATATCGTATAGAACTTTTTGGAGATACGATAGATAGTCTTAGAACCTTTGATATATTAACACAACTCTCAATTGAAGAAAAAGAAAGCTTTAATATATTGCCAAACTTCACCCTTTCGCAAGAACAAATCACTAAAACTTCGTTTACAAAATGGTTTAATGACAAAACAATTATTTGGGTAAATCAAGCAGATTTATGTCTTGCGAAATTTATGCAAATAGAAGAAAAACAAAACTCTAACGATAGCTTTTTAAAAAGCAAAGAAATTTTAAATTTTTTCAAAGAGAAAAAAGTTTTTTTCTTTGAAAAAAATTTCAAAAACGAAGAAAAAAATCCGTTAATTTTGGATATAATTTCTCAACCTGTTTTTAATGCAAATTTTCCTATGCTAATAGATTGCTTAGAGCAAAAACAAGAACAAAATTATCAAACATGCTTTTGTGTTCTTGACGCTCAGCAAAAAGAAAGGGTAGAAAAAGTATTGGTAGAGTTTGCAAAAAACAGAAATATCTTAACTCCAACCTTTTTACAAGGCTCAATAGCCGAAGGATTCATTGATAACGATCATAAACTCTTACTTTTTACCGACCATCAATTGTTTAATCGTTATCATAAGTATAAACTAAGGGACGGAAAAGCTCAACAAGAAAAAATAACCATGGAAGATTTGTTGAGTCTTACGCCCGGAGATTACGTAACTCATATAGATCACGGCATAGGTGTGTTCGCAGGATTAGCAAAGATAGATAAAGGAGGGAAAAAACAAGAAGCGATAAGATTAATCTTTAAAGACAATGATTCGCTCTATGTTTCCATACATTCTTTGCATAAAATCAGTCGTTATTCCTCAAAAGAAACGGCAAATCCTCCTAAGTTGAATCGCTTAGGCTCTACAACCTGGCAGACACTCAAAAACAAAACAAAGCAAAAGGTAAAAGACATAGCAAAAGACTTGATTGCACTCTATGCAAAACGAAAAGCAACACAAGGATACGCCTTTTCAGCGGATTCTTATCTGCAAAACTCATTAGAAGCCTCCTTTATGTATGAGGATACTCCCGATCAATTGAAAGCAACCATAGATGTAAAACGAGATATGGAATCTTCTCATCCTATGGATAGGCTTGTATGTGGAGATGTTGGCTTTGGAAAAACAGAAGTTGCGATAAGAGCAGCCTTTAAAGCAGTATGCGATAGCAAACAAGTAGTTGTTTTGGTGCCAACTACTATTTTAGCCTTTCAACATTGGAAAACCTTTTCACAAAGATTAAAAGATTTTCCTTGCAGGGTTGATTATCTTAATCGTTTTCGTACAACCAAGGAAAAAAATCAAATACTCAAAGACCTTCAAATAGGAAAAATAGACATTCTTATAGGCACTCACAGAGTTGTAGGCAAAGATGTAAAGTTTAAAGACTTAGGATTGCTAATCATAGACGAAGAACATAAGTTTGGAGTTAGCGTTAAAGAAAAATTAAAACAGCTAAAAGTAAATATAGACACGCTTACGCTTTCGGCAACTCCTATTCCAAGAACGCTACAATTCTCTTTAATGGGAGCAAGAGACCTTTCCATAATAAATACTCCTCCTGCAAATCGCCAACCTGTAAATACGCAAGTGATAAATTTTGATAAAGAACTAATAAGAGATGCAATAGATTTTGAAATTCAAAGAGGAGGACAAGTATATTTTGTGCATAATAGAGTGCAAACAATACATGAAATTGCACAAACCTTGCATCAACTTGTTCCAAAGGCGAGAATTGTTGTCGGACACGGACAAATGGAAGGCGAAGCATTGGAAAGAGTTATGCTTGACTTTATTGAAGGACAATATGACATACTTGTTTCGACTACAATTGTGGAAAATGGATTAGATATACCGAATGCTAATACTATTATAATAAATGACGCGCAAAATTATGGACTTTCAGATCTTCATCAATTGAGAGGAAGAGTCGGAAGAAGCAATGCGAAGGCTTTTTGTTATCTTATAGCTCCTGAGGCTTATCTTTTAACGCCAGAGGCTCATAAAAGACTTTCTGCAATTGAAGAATTTTCAGCCATAGGCAGTGGTTTTGCAATAGCAATGCGAGACTTAGACATAAGAGGTGCGGGAGATTTGCTTGGAGCAGAACAAAGTGGATTTATTTCCGATATAGGATTTGAGACATATCATAAAATTCTCAATGAAGCAATGGACGAAATCCGTCAAGACTGTGGACAAATTCAAGAAGATGCTACAAAACGAGAATGTGTTATTGAAACCGATTTGGAAATTCTTATTCCAGATAAATATATCAGCAATATAGTGGAGAGATTGAAAATCTATAAACAATTAGACACTATGGAGAGTGAAAAAGACTTGCCATTATTGCAACAATCCTTAGAAGATAGATTTGGAACAATACCTTCTCAAACCTTAGAGTTGTTTCAAATAGTAAAACTCCGTATGTTAGCTAAAAAAATCTATGCAGAAAAGATTTCTATTAAACAAAATAAAATGGCAATAACCTTTAATTTTCAATCAAACGCTGTTGAAAGAATTCTTTCTTATGTTCAAAGTTATCCAACTCAAAGTTCTGTTTCTGAACAAGAAGATAAAGTAGTTTTAAGCATTAAATCAATAGATAATTTAGATAAAGCAATCAAAGTTTTTACCTATCTACAAGAAGATTTTGTGTAAAACATTGAAAAAAATAAAACAAATTAAAAGAAAATAGTGTCAATAATATGTTTTTTTGTATTTTTGTACGCTAAATTAAAAAGAAAAATAAAAAATATTGAAATATGAGAAAGAGTTATTTCATTCTTTTAGCCTTGTTTTTAACGTTTGCAACCAATATTGCAAAGGGACAGGGTTGTGTAGATATGGGAATAAAAAGATTAGTCAACTTTGATACTGTTGAATTCACAGGTGAACAGTATAATAACGGGATTCAATTAACTTGTGATTTCCCTCAGGATACATTAACCGTAGTTGTGTTTGCTCCGGGTTACTTTGTTACACCTGGATCAAACGAATCTCCATACGAATGGGAAGAAATTCCATACAATCCACCAGCTCCATACAACCAAGGCATACAAGTGCCAGGTCTTACTTCGGATGACGTTTGGGGGAGTGTGGTTTCTTTGAACTATGCAACGCCTGGTGCATCGATTCCTTTTACTTTTGACTTTTATGGCGAAACTTACGAAACATGTCAAATAGGTGCAAATGGATTAATCTCTTTTTTCAAAGAAGGAATAGGACAAACATATAATCAAGGAAGCAATTGCTCTTATACACAAGAGAATAATGGACCTATACCATCAGGTTCAAGATTTAAAAACTGTATAATGGTTCCATATTATGACATTAACTTCGGTATAGGTGGACAAGTTTATTTCCAAATCATAGGAGAATATCCTTGTAGAAAGTTTATTTTGTCTTATAATCAAGTTCCGATGTTTCAATGTACCTCAGAAATTGCTACACACATGGCTGTGCTTTACGAATCTTCGAATACAATAGAGTTTTATTTGCAAAACAAACCAATTTGTACCTCATGGGTTGGAGGACTTGCGACCTTAGGAATACAAGATGCTGATGGAGCAAGAGCATGTTGGGTAAGTACATTCAATAATACAGTTTGGTCAGCACAAAATAAAGCATACAGAATACGTGCAGCAAGTGAATTGGAAAAATCTTATGCAGTTTATAAAAGAAGTGCAACAGATTTCAATGCGCCTATGATACCTGTTTCGTTAGATGCAGAAGGTAGATTTTTTGCTAATCCAACTATTGAAGAAGGTCCTACAAGATATTTTGCAGAAGCAACAATTTATCGTGCAGATGGAAATGAAATCAATATTTTAGATTCAACCGCTATTTATTATCCAATAGATCTTGATCCAATTGTTGTAACTCACAACGGAAGTACAGCAGCTACAAATGAAGTATGTAGAGGAGACCAAGTGAATTTCCAACTTAGTGGAGGAACACGCTACAATATGGTATTACCACAAGAAGTAGAAAACGTAGGAAGTACATTCACAAGAGTAAACACTGCAAATCAAGACTCGGTTGTTTATCAATTCGAGGTAATCAATGAAGAAAACGGAGTAATTGTTTGTGAAAGAATGAGCAATCCTGTAACTATTTACAACATATCATTCAATGTTCAAGTAAATGATGACATGACTATTTGTAGAGGAACAGAAATCACGCTAACAGACGTATTGAACGAAGAAGAAGGAGAATCTGCTTGGAGTTCAGGACAAACAGGAGATACAATTCAAACAACTCCACAATCAACAGGTTACATTACACTAACAAAGACTAACTATCTTGGTTGTACAGCAAGCGATTCAATTTTAGTTACAGTAAACGATGCGCCAGATATTGAAATTGTTGGAACAATGAACATTTGTAAGGGAACATCTACAATACTTACAGTTAATTCTTCATTACCTAATTGTTTGTTTGAATGGAATACAGGACAAACAACACAATCAATAACAGTTTCTCCAAGTAGCACACAACAATATAATGTAAGTGTAAAATTACCACCTGCAATGTGCGAAAGAACAGATAGTGCTACTGTTGTAGTTGAAGAAGCTCCAAGTGTAGTTTGTACAGCAGACGTATCAATTTGCGAAGGCGAACAAGCAGAAATAGGAGTTAATGGAGACGCTACAAGATATATTTGGGAAAGTGTACCACAAGATATGTCGGTTAATGGAGGTAGTCAAGCAAATTACACAGTTAAGCCAAGTTCTACAACAATGTATGTAGCACATGCTTACAATCAAATAAATTGTCATTCAACCGACACAGTATATGTAAATGTACAACGTACACCATCAGCAGCAATAAGATTTTCACCAAGTGTTATTGACGCCCTTGACCCAACTGTTATATTTACTGACGTATCGAGCGGAAACTCTACAAGAGAATGGGAATTAAGCGATGGAACAACATCAAGCGAAGCAGAATTTGTACACGTATTCCCTGTAACCGACACAACACTTCGTTACGATATTAAATTAACAGCATATTCTCCACTTGGTTGTTCCGATACTACATCAGCCTTTATTAGAGTTCAAAGAGAACATCACCTTTGGGCGCCAACAGGAGTTTATCTTCACGACAATAATCCTGATAATACAAGATTCCGTTTATGGATAGATAACATAATTGAATATGATTTAAAAATCTTTAACCGTTACGGAGAAATGATTTTCCAAACAAACGACATAGAAGAAGCGTGGGATTGTACATATAAAGGAGAAAGAGTATTGCAAGGTGTATATACTTGGAGTGTAGAGTATAGACACAATGACGCACCTAATCGTTTGGAAAGAGAACAAGGAACATTTATGATTTATAACTAAGATAGATGATAGATAAAATAGAAATAGAAAAAGCCAAAACGCTTTTAGATCAAAACAATATAGGAGAAGCTATCGCCTTGCTTGAAAAACTTGTTGAAGATTCTTCAAACGAAAACAAAGATGTAGCATATTACGTTTTAGGCAACGCATACAGAAGAGGAAACAATTGGCAAAATGCAATCAATAGTTACTCGCGAGCAATAGAATTGAATCCTTCCTCTCCTGCAAAAGAAATGAGAGCAAGTTGCATAAAGATTTTGGATTTCTATAATAAAGATATGTATAATCCGTGATAGGATAAGATACAATAAAGATAAAAACGCAAATGAAAAACCCATTCATTTGCGTTTTTTATTATACTTTTGTAAGGCAAAAAACAATAAAAATGAAAATATTACACACAAGCGATTGGCATTTAGGACATGTTCTTTACAATTATGAACGAACAGAAGAACAAATCCTTATGTTGGAACAAATCACTCGCATAGTTGAGGAGCATAAACCCGATGTATTTTTACTTTGTGGTGATGTTTATCACACCTCGCAACCATCTTCCTTAATTCAAACCATATTTACAGAAGCAATTTTAAGCATTCACAAAGCAAATCCTCAAATGCAAATTGTGATTACAGCAGGAAATCACGATAGTGCAGTGAAGCACGAAATTTTTCGCCGACCTTGGCAAGCTTTAAACGTGCATGCAATAGGAGCATTGAATAAAAAAGATTTAAAACAACACATAATAGAAATACCAAACAAAGGTTTTGTAATAGCATTGCCATATTTTTACGAAAGAAATCAGTCGGAAAATTATTATAAAACCCTACTTGATGAGGTTAAAGAGCGAAATGAAAATAATTTACCCGTAATACTTTCGGCACATACAACAATTTTTGGTTGCGATTTCTCAGGACACGAAACCTCAGATGAAAAAATTGTAGGAGGAATAGAAGCAATAAACTTAGAAGACATAGCAGACGGATATGATTATTTTGCATTAGGCCACATACATAAACCACAATTCATTGATAAGCACAAACAAAAAGCAAGATATAGTGGAACGCCTTTGCCAATCAATTTTGAAGAAACATATTCTCATTCAATAACACTTGTAGATATAGCCTCGCATAATCAAATTCTTCAAATTACAACAATAAACATAGAAAATCCTTATCCTCTTGTTACATTACCCTCAGAAGGTTTTGCTTCTTGGGAAGAAGTTAAAGACTTGTTGATTTCTTTCCCTTGTGAAAATCCTGCATACCTTAGATTAAATGTAGAAATAGAAGATATGTTACCTTCTTGTGCTAATGTAGAGGTTAATAGCATTGTAAAGGATAAAAAATGTCGTTTTTGCTACATCAATACTCAAAGAATTAACAATCAGCAAGGAGAAATAAAACAATTAACTATTTCAGAATTTCAACAAGAAAGGCCAATAGATATAGCAAGTAAATATTTTGAATATTCGGGAGTTAATTTTGATGAGCAAATGAAAGAAGCCTTTAATGAGGTTTTAGAAATAATAGAGAAAGAAAGCCAAAACGAATAAAAAATCAAAATTATGAAATTAGAAAAACTGATAATTCACAATATAGCATCAATAGAAGATGCACAAATAGACTTCTCTCAATCACCTTTGTCCGATAGTAGCATATTTTTAATCACGGGAAAAACCGGTAGTGGCAAAACAACAATTTTAGATTCCATATCTTTGGCTTTGTATGGTGCAATACCGAGACTAAAATCCACTAATATAGAAGGAGGAGTACAAGAAGGAGATAAAGAAATTAGAGTAAACGACCCGCGAGTCTTGATGAGAAGAAACACAAGCGAGTGTTTTGTTAATTTAACCTTTATTGGAAACGATAATAAACTTTATCAAGCCGAGTGGGCATGTAAAAGATCAAGAAGTATTGTTGAAGGAAAACTGCAAAGCAAAACAAGACAACTCCTAAATTTAAGTGATGATTTACTATATGTAAAAGATAAAGAAATTGATGAGGTAATAAAAAAAATAATTGGTTTAGATTTTGAGCAATTTCTAAGAACGGTTATGCTTTCGCAAGGAGAATTTACACGATTTCTTAATAGCAAAGACAATGAGAAGGCAGAAATTTTAGAAAAACTAACAGGAATTGATATTTACTCAAAAATAGGCAAAAAGATATTTGAACTCACAAGAGAAAAGAAACAGAATAAAGATATATTACAAGCAACTCTCAATAAGTTTCCTGACTTAAATCCACAAGAACAAATAGAAAAACAAGAAAAACTTAAAGAATTATCAAAAACCTATGACATACAAAAGCAAATTTTTGATGATAATTCAAAAAAAAGTCAATGGATAGATGCTTTTCAAAAATTAGAAAAGGACTATTCAACTATAATGGAGAAATGGCAAGAAAATCAAAAAATAATACAAAGTGAAGTCTTTAAGAAAAATGAAAACTCTATAAGGATATGGCAAGAAACCATAAATGTTCGTCATAAAATTTCTCGCATCTTAGAGCTCAAAGAAACAAAGCAACAACTTCTTCAACTTCTATGTCGATATGAAGAAGAATTTCAACGCCTTGTTTGCGGATACCGTTATTTGAAAAATGAAAAAGACGCAAAACAAATAGAACTTACTAATCTTTCAACCCTACTTTCTGGGCAAAAAAATCAGCAAGAAATAGCAGAATTTTTGACAAATTTAAACTTGTTAAAACAATGCTTGGAAAGTGAAAAAAAAATCAAAGAAAAAATTGAAAAAAACAAAGAAAAAATTGAAAAAATCAAAGAAAAAATTTCAAAAAACAAAGAAAAAATTTCGCAAGACTTGGCTCCAAGGTTAAATTCCTTAAAATCAGAATGTAACAAAGCTAAGGAGCTTTATGAAAAACAGAAAGACAGCATAGATAAGTTTGCAATAAATTTAAGACAGACCTTAAAAATAGGAGATATTTGTCCTTTGTGTTTACAAAGGATAGAAAACTCTTTGCCGATAGAAGAAGAATTGTATGAAGTAGTTAATACACTCAAAGAAAACTATGAGATTTGCGAAAAAAACTATAAAAACCTTCAACAAGAAATAGAAAATCTTTCTGCACAAATAGAAACAAATCAAAAAATCTATAATCAAGAAAAAGAAGAATTAGAAAAAGACACTTCGCTTCAAGATTGCGAGAAACAAATTGCAGAGTTAAGAGAGAAATGTGGTTTTAATTCGGAAGAAATAGAGGAAGACTCAATAGAAATTGCAGCAGAAAATGCAAGGCAAATCTTGAAAAAAATTGACAAATACAATGAATTGAAACGAGAATTTGAGCTATTGAAAATGGAATGCGAGAACGCAAAAAACATTTTTTTGAATATAATTTTGCAAATGCCGGAGTGGAAAAAACAATCAAAAACAGAGGTTGAAAGAATTGATAATTTGCAAACTAAGCTCAATGGTTTTCATAGCGATTTGAAAACAACAATCAATAAACTCAATGATTGCAATAAAGAAACTATGGACTTAGAAGGGGCGATAGAGGCTTTTTTGCAAGAAAATAAAGAATATACACGAGAAAAATTAGAATTGATTAATTCCGTTGCAGAGACGAGGATTAGAGATATAGAAAAAGAGGTCAATAAGCGTAAAGAAATTAATATTTCGCTTTCAGCAAATAAAGAAACCTTAGAAAAAAACATAGAAAATCACAATCGTAACAAGCCAAAGATAGAAGCCGTAGAAACAAAGCAAGAAATAGATGCAAGGCTTAAAGATTTGGAATATTCTCTTGGGGAAATCAACAGACAAAAAGGAGCTTTGGAAAAAGATATAGAGCTATCGCAAAAGAATATTCAAGAAAGAGAAAAACTTTCTCAGGAGTATAATAAAGCAGAGAAAGAATTTTTGAAATGGGATAAGCTAAATAGTTTCATAGGAGATTCACTTGGAGTGAAGTTTCGTAAGATTGCACAAAGTTATGTGTTGTCTAATTTGATAAATTCAGCAAATTATCATTTGAAAACTCTAACCGACAGATATAAGCTAAGGGTTATTCCTGGTACATTTGTAATAGAATTAGAAGATGCTTACAATGGATTTACATCTCGTCCTGTTACTACAATTTCTGGTGGAGAGAGCTTTTTAGTTTCATTATCTTTGGCCTTGGCACTTAGTGATATTGGTGCAAATCTTTCATTAGATACTTTATTTATAGATGAGGGATTTGGCACTCTAAGTAAAGATGTCTTGCAAACAGTAATGCAAACACTAAGTCTATTACACAAAACAACGGGAAAAAAAGTTGGAATTATAAGTCATGTAGAAGAGTTGCAAGAAAGAATACCTGTGCAAATACAAGTTAAGCAAGAGGGATATTCTTCAAGTAGTAAAGTGAGTATAATAGGATAGAAGTTAGTGAATTTTTGCGTTATTTTTGGGGTTTTGTAAACTTATTTGTAATTTTGCAAGAATTATATTTTATTGTTTTTTATATAGTAGGGATATGCACATAGCTATTGCAGGAAATATTGGTAGTGGAAAAACAACTTTAACAGAGTTGATAGCAAAGCAATTTAAATGGACTCCTATTTACGAACAAATGGACGATAATCCTTATATTGCTAATTTTTATGAGGATATGCGTAGGTGGTCATTTAATCTTCAAGTATATTTTCTGCACAAGAGATTTAAATATGTAATAGATTCAAGAAATACATACGACAATATTGTACAAGATAGAACATTGTATGAAGATGCTTATATATTTGCACCAAATTTGCATGCAATGGGTCTTATGAATACAAGGGATTTTGAAACTTATAAAGCTTTGTTTGAATTAATGGAAAGTTTCATTAAACCACCTGATTTATTGATTTACTTAAAAGCTTCTGTGCCTACATTGATTCGTCAAATAGAAAGACGAGGAAGAGAGTATGAATCTTCAATTCGTTTAGATTACATTACTTCCCTTAACAATAGATATAATTCTTGGATAGATGGTTATGAAAATCGTAAACTCATAATCAATATGGACGATTTGGATATTACAGAAAACCCAAAAGATTTAGGTTTTGTGTATGATAGTATAAACGCTGAAATAAATGGTTTGTTTGATTAGATGAAAAAAATTGCAATAATACCAGCTCGTTACGCAAGTAGTAGATTTCCAGGAAAGCCTTTGGCGCTTTTAAATGGAAAGCCTATGGTTATGTGGGTGTATGATGCGGTTTTTGATTCAAAACTATTTGATAAGGTTGTTGTTGCAACAGATGATGAGAGGATTTTCAATCAAGTAAACGCTCTTGGGGGAATTGCAATGATGACAAGCAAGGAGCATAGTTGTGGAACTCAGCGTTGTGAGCAAGTTGTGCAGGAATTAGCCTCTAAGGGAGAGGTTTATGATGTTGTTGTCAATGTTCAAGGTGATGAACCTTTGATTTCAAAAGAACAATTAGTATTAATCCTTTCTTGTTTCGATACTCCAAAGGTAGAAATAGCAACTTTGTCAAAAAAAATAGATAATCAACAAGATGTTTTAGACCCTAATGTTGTTAAAGTAGTTTTTGCAAACGATAGGGCTTTGTATTTTTCTCGTAGTGCGATACCTTTTACAAGGGATATTGAACTTTCACAAGCTTTAAATCAAGGAGTGTTTTATAAACATATAGGAATATATGCTTATCGCTTTGATGTGTTGAAGAAGATAGTGCATTTGGAAAAGAGTAATTTAGAAAGCTTGGAAAGTTTAGAACAATTGCGTTGGTTAGAGAATGGTTTTGAAATAAAAATAAAAAGCACAAGTTTTGAATCGATAGGAGTTGATACACCGGAAGATTTAAAACGAGTTAATGATATGATAAAAAAGAATTTTTAATATGAATGTTGCAGTAAATTTATACGAATTTTTAAAAGAAAACGATTGTGCAGAATTAGTAGGTTTAGGAACTTTTTATGTATCTACTCAATCTGCAAGAATATCTTCTCTTACAGGTGAAATAAGACCTCCTTGCCGTAAGTTGAGTTTTAAGAAAGAGGAAAATAACGATTTGAATTTCGTTATGAATATGGCAGAAAAGGAATTTATTTCTCACGAAACAGCTTTGATTTGGATAAAACAATATTCAGAGTCAGTTAAAGAGAAAGTTGAAAACGGAAAACAAGTTCAAATAGGTGAGTTAGGAGTGCTTTCTAAGGACTTTTATGGTAATTATGTGTTTGAATCAAGTGAGAAATTGAATCTTTTAGACAATTCTTTCGCTTTTGCTCCTTTGAAAGATGTGAAAACTTTTGACAATAGTGATGAGTCAATAGAAATGATTCATACAATTGATCCTAATATTAAGGAAGAAGTTGTTGAAGTTGAAGAAAAAGTAGAAGAAGAGCCGATAATAATAAAGATAAAAGACGAAACTGTTTCAGAAGAATTGCCAAAAGAAACCGTTCAGCATACAGAAGCTGTTGTTTTTACTCAGCAAGAAGAAGTAAAAGCCGAAGAAGAAGTTGAACAAGAATTGCAAATTGAGGCAAAAGCAGAGGAAACAGAACTTAAAGAAATAGAAAAAGAGGTTGAAATTGAGGATATAAAACCGGCTGATGAGGAATTAAGAGAAAAAGCTCAGGCTATAATAGATGCAAGCAAGGAAGAAAAATACAAAGAAGAAATAGAAAAAGAGAAAGAGGAAAAGAAGAAAAAGAAAAAAGCTAAAAAACGTAAAAAAAGAATACTTTTAGTAATATTATTTATTCTTTTGTTCTTGCTTTTAGCTTGTGGTGGTTTGGTAGCTGCACACTATTTCGGATTGCTTAAAGGATATAAGTTTATGAATCCTATTTCTGAAAAATTATCTGTTTACATAAAGCCAAAAACTCAAAAAGCTGTTGCTTTGGTTGTTGTAACTCCAACAGAAACTATTGTAGAAGAAGTAGTAAGTGAAGAAACTTCAACAGAAACAGTCTCAGAAATTGTTTTGGAAGAGGTGAAACAAAATCCTATTCCAAAGCCAAGACCAGCTAATAAAGCAAGAGTAGCAAAGACAAATGATGCACAAAAAAATAAAGTAGAAGAAAATCCTCAGCCAAATCCTGAACCTGCAATAGACAATACACCTGTTGTGATTCAAAACTACACAAAATTGGGTTGTGATGTAATAGGTGGAGTTTACAAAGATAGAGCTAATGCAGAAAAGAAGGCAAGAAAGGCTAAAAGTCTTGGATATGACAGCTACATAATAAATAGAGTTAAAGCAGGAGAGCAAGTTTATTATGTTAGTTATGGAAGTAGAAGGACTTTAAAAGAAGCAAATGATTTGGCTGCAAAGATAAAAGAAAAAATAGGAGGAGACTTTTACGTAATTTCAAGATAATAATTGGAACAAAGCATATATAAATATCACGAACTGAAAAATGGGATAAGATTAATACATCGTTATTCATCTTCTCCCGTTTCTCATTGTGGAATAATCATAAACGCAGGTTCAAGAGATGAGACTGAGGAAGAAAATGGCATAGCTCATTTCATTGAACATAGTATTTTTAAAGGTACAGCAAATAGAAAGGCTTTTCAAATCTTAAATAGAATTGACGGAGTAGGCGGAGAATTGAACGCTTTCACGACAAAAGAAGAAACTTGCATTTATGGCTGTTTTCTTGATACGTATAATGAAAGATTTGTAGAACTTTTGAGTGATATTGTCTTTAATTCCTCATTTCCAGAAAAGGAAATCAATAAAGAAAAGGTAGTTGTAATTGACGAAATCAATTCTTATGAAGACACACCCTCGGAATTGATTTACGATGAATTTGAAAAACAACTTTTTTACAATCATTCCTTAGGTAGATTAATATTAGGAACGCCCGAAAATGTTGAAAGCTTTACGAGTGATAAGATAAAAACTTTCATAAACAATAATTATTTCACAAATCAAATGGTAATCTCAATTGTCAGCTCAACAAAAGCAGACAAATGGTTTAGATTATGTGAAAAATACTTTGGTTTTCAAACTCAAAAAATAGACAATAGAAAAAGAAATAAAGCACAAGTGCAATATGGCATAGAAAAAAAATACAATAGAGACACTTATCAATCTCATGCCGTAATAGGAACGGCTTCTTATGGTTATAAAAGTGAGAAAAAAGCCGCATTCAGTTTATTAAACAATATGCTTGGTGGCTGGGCTATGAATTCCTATCTTAATATGCACATAAGAGAAAAATATGGCTTTACTTACACAATAGAATCCAATTACACAGCATATTCAGACGTAGGTGTTTTTGCAATTTATGCAGGGACAGATAAAAAATATATGGATAAAACCATAAAACTAATAAATAAAGAATTGGATTACTTTACACAAAATTTGCTTCCAGAGAAAACCTTGCAAAAATTTAAGCAACAAATGAAAGGACAACTTGCAATTAGTTGCGATTCCAATCAAAACGAAATGCTTTCAATAGGGAAGATGCTACTAAACTTTGGAAAGGTTGATACACTTCAAGACACTTATTCAATGATAGATGAAATAACTTCCAAGCAAATATTGGAATGTGCCCAAGAAGTATTTAAACAAGAAAACTTATCAATGATACGATACGAATAAACAAATAAAATAATATCAGTATGAAAAAAACACTTTTATCATTAATGGCTTTCGTGCTTAGTTTTGGTGTTTGCTTTGCAAATCCAAAAGCTAATCCTGACGAAGGTATGTGGTTGCCAATGTTTTTTAAGCAACTAAATCATTCAACAATGCAAAAAATGGGCTTAAAGTTGAGTGCAGAACAACTTTACAGCATTAACAACTCATCTTTGAAAGATGCAATCGTTCAAATGGGCGATTTCTGTACAGGAGAGATTGTTTCCGACAAAGGATTGATGTTTACAAATCACCACTGCGGCTATGATGCAATCGTTTCTCAATCAACTGTTGAACACGATTACCTAAATAATGGATTTGTTTCTCAATCTTATGAAGAAGAACTTCCAATTCCGGGCTTGTATGTTTCATTCCTTGTGAGAATGGCAGATGTTACAAAAGAAGTTTTGGCAGAAAATATTAATACTCCTGAGAAAGCAACAGAAGAACAAATACAAAAAAACATCGGAGACTTGATTGTTAAGTATTCAGAAGAAGGAAAATACAAAGTAGAAGTGAAACCGTTCTTTGAAGGCTTGGAATACTATATGTTTATCTATGAAGTATTCAACGATGTTCGTCTTGTGTTCGCTCCTCCTGCATCAATCGGAAAATATGGTGGAGATACAGACAACTGGATGTGGCCAAGACACACAGGAGACTTCTCTGTATTCAGAGTTTACGCAGACAAAAACAATCAACCTGCCGAATACTCAAAAGATAATGTGCCTTACAAACCGAAACACTTCCTTCCAATCAGCATAAAAGGCGTTGAAAAAGGAGATTTCACAATGATATGGGGTTATCCCGGCTCAACAGAAAGATATATGACCTCTTACGAAGTGTCAAACACTATTAACATTTCCGATCCTGCCGTTATAAAAGCGGGAGAAGCTCTTTTGCCGGTTATGAAGAAGATGATGGACACAGATAATGCGATAAACCTAAAATATGCTTCTGATTACGCAAGCTATATGAACCTTTGGAAGAACAAAAAAGGCGAATTGAGAGGATTGAAACGCCTTGATGTTTACGGAAAGAAAAAAGCTATTGAAGACCGTCTTGTAGAATGGATTGCAAAAGATGCAGACAGACAAGCAAGATACGGAAATGTTATATCAGACCTTGAATCGGCAAGCAAAGTTATTGCTGCTGAACCGGCAAATCAATATTCTTGGTATGGAAATCTTGGTCTTATGACTTCAAAAACAGCATTGACAGCTTTCCGCTCTTCAATGTATGCAGGAATGATTGAATCCGGTCAAGTACCTGAGGAACATACTCCTTTGCTTATGGCAGCTTTGACCAGTGAAATAGAGGATCTTTATGCTACAACAGACCTTGCAACAGAAAAAGAAATGTTTAAGGCGTTGGCAAACTTGCTTTTGACAGTTCCAAGTGTGCAAGCAGATGGATTACTTCAAAAATACAAAGAAAATCCTGACGCTTTCGTAGATAAAGCCTTTGCAAAATCAATTTTAACCAATAAAAAAGCTTTTGAAAAATTTGCAAAGAAACCTAATTTTAAGGCGTTCCAAAAAGATAAAATAGCACATATTGCAATGCTTGCTTATGCTTTGATTACAGATTCTTCACCTGAATTTGAAGAAGCAAACGCAAAATTTGCACAAGCAAAGATGTTGTTTGTTGAAGCTTTGAGAAAAATGGACAACACTTTGGTTCAATACCCTGATGCAAACTTTACAATGCGTATGACTTACGGACAAGTTTTGGATTACTATCCTGCTGACGCTGTTCACTACGATTACGTAACTACAATGGAAGGTTTGATGGAAAAAGAAGATGCTACAAATCCAGAATTCATTGTTCCTGCAAAATTAAAAGAGCTTTATGAAGCAAAAGACTATGGTCAATATGCCGATAAAGACGGAAAACTAATCGTTTGCTTCCTTTCAAACAACGATATTACAGGAGGAAACTCAGGAAGCCCTATCTTGAATGCAGAAGGACACCTAATAGGACTTGCATTTGACGGAAACTGGGAAGCAATGAGCGGAGACATAGCATTTGAACCAGAATTGCAAAGAACAATCAACGTAGATGCACGTTACGTTCTTTTTGTTATGGACAAATTTGCAGGAGCAAAGAGATTGATAGATGAATTAACAATAGTAAAATAAGTAAAAAGAAAATGAAATTAACAAACGACACACAAAAAATTAGCTATATCATAGGAGAAGATATAGGATTCTCATTCCAAAGAGAAGGATACGACATAGATGTTGATGTATTGGTAGAAGCATTGAAAGCTGCTGCAACAGGAAAAAGCGAAAATCTTTTGACTGAAACAGAAAAAAATGAGGTAATGATGCGTTGGCAACAAGAAATGCAAGCAAAAAAACAAGCTCAAATGGCAGAACAAGGCAAGAAAGCAAGAGCTGAAGGTGCTGCATTTATGGAAGTAAACCGTAATAACCCAGGAGTATTTGAAACAAAGAGCGGATTACAATACCAAGTAATAAAAGGAGCAGAAGGAAGAAAGCCTGCTGCAACAGATACCGTACATGTACACTATCACGGTACGCTTTTAAATGGTCAAGTTTTCGATTCATCAGTAGAAAGAGGCGAACCAATTTCTTTCCCTTTGAATCAAGTAATCGCAGGTTGGACAGAAGGAGTGCAACTTATGAGCATAGGAAGTAAATACAAATTCTTCATTCCTGCTGACCTTGCTTACGGAGACCAAGCTGTTGGAACAATTCCAGCAGGTAGCACTTTGATTTTTGAAGTAGAATTATTAGACATTAAATAAGAGAATTGGAGTACTTTGTTTTCAAGATAGAGGATTGTGAAAAAGCGTTTGGCATTGACAAATCTTTGTCTCGCCCAAAGCAAATCTCACTTCTTGCAAAACAACAATTACTTTCAATAATCAAAGAAAAAGGTTTGTCTTTTCCAACCACTATTGCAGTGAAGGAAAAAGGCAAACCTTATTTTTTATATAATGAAAATCTACATTTTTCTATCTCTCACACAAAATCACACATAGCAATAGCCCTCCACGATAAAGAGATAGGAATAGATATTGAAAACACAAGAAAATGTAACCTCAATTTAGCAAAACGATACTTTCATCAAGAGGAATATATCTATCTTTCTTCACTGCCAAAAGAAGAACAAGATGAAGCGTTTACAAAAATATGGACTCAGAAAGAAGCATTCGTCAAATGCACAGGCGAAGGAATAGCAGGAGGCTTTAATAAATTTTCGGTAATAGAGCAGTCAAAATTTTTTGATAACAAATACACGCTTTATTATAACAAAGAACACTGTCTTAGTATTTGCAAAATAGAATAGGAAAATATTTCTTAAAACAAAAAAAACGAAGAAAAAATTAAGAAAAACGGCATTGGAAATTAGTACAATCGCTTCGTACTACAAGTTTAATTTGATTAAACTACCAATTTAACTTGATTAAACTACTCGTACAATTGCGTTGTAAAAAAATAAATCAGCCATTTTATTGAAAAAATGACTGATTTAATTTATTAAAATAAAGAAAAAAAATCTTTTTTCTTTGTTTTGTTTTAGCCTTTTATTATTTCTATGATTTCTAACGCTTTATTGAAGTTATATTCTTGCGTTAATTCTTTGATTTGGAACCAATCTATTATTGCCCAAACGCCCAATCCTCCTGCGGTTAGCAGTTTTAATAATCCAATGTTTGTTTGTCCTATAACAAATCTATCAATTCCTAAAACACTTTTAAGAAGTGAAATAGTAAAGTTTACGTTTGGATTAACAAAGTCTGTCTTCATAAAGAGTTTTAGCTCTTCCTTTGAAAGATCTTCTAAATCCCCTTTAAGGAAATCTAAATCGAACTCGTGGAAATAGTTTTTGTGCTCAATCAAAAATTGAACTATTATGGCATCTTCTGCTGTTTTTATGCCTTTGCTACATTTTTTTGTTTCTTTTACTGCGATTGTGTCTTGCGAAAAGGCGTTTGTGCTTATCGTAACTAATGATAAAAATGCTAAAAAGATTATTCTCTTCATGATGTTTAAGTTTAAAATTTCGGCAAAGATAAAAAAAATCATATCCTGCAAAAATAGGATATGATTTTTTTGTTTTTATTTGTTTTATCTTTGTTTTGATTGAAAAATTCTTGGTATTTTTGTAGAACAATCATAGAAATTATGTTACAGGAAATACAATTCATTTTATATAATCTACCTAATGAAGATGCAAATGTACAAGTAATTGTCAGAGATGAAACTCTTTGGTGTACGCAAAAGGCAATGGCAAAACTTTTTGACGTAGATAGAACAGTGATTTCAAAACATCTTAAAAATATATTTGAATCTCTTGAATTAGAACAAGATTCAGTATGTGCAAAATTTGCACATACTGCTGAAGATGGTAAGGTCTATAATACTCAATTTTATTCTCTTGATGCGATTATCTCTGTTGGCTATCGTGTAAACTCTGTTAAGGCTACTCATTTTAGGGTTTGGGCGACAAAGGTGTTGAAAGAGTTTATTCAAAAAGGGTTTGCACTTGATGATGAACGCTTAAAACAAGGTAAAACAACTTTTGGGGTAGATTATTTTCAAGAGTTGCTCGAAAGAATACGTTCTATAAGAGCGAGTGAACGAAGAATATGGCAGAAAATCACAGATATATATGCTGAATGTAGTATTGATTATGATAAAAATGCGATTACAACAAAGGATTTTTATGCTATGATTCAAAATCGTTTTCATTATGCTATTACAGGTCAAACAGCTGCTGAAATTATATATTACAATGCTGACCATAATAAAGAGAATATGGGATTGACTACATGGAAAAATTCTCCGAATGGACGTATTTTGAAATCAGATGTAACGATTGCAAAAAATTATCTTAAAGAGAATGAAATTAAAAGCTTAGAGCGTACTGTTTCTTCTTATTTTGATTATATAGAAAGCCTTATTGAACGTCAAAATGTTTTTAATATGGAACAATTTGCTGAAAGTGTCAATAAGTTTTTAGCGTTTATGGATTATAGAATTTTGCCTGATAAGGGAAATGTCTCAACTGAGCAAGCGAAAATTAAAGCTGAACAAGAATATGATATATTTAATAAAACGCAAATAATAAATTCAGATTTTGATATACAACTCAAAAGGTTTTTAAATGAAATTGATTGAGATTATATTAAAGGAGCAACGTTGTGATTAACGTTGCTCCTTTTTTGAATGTTTGTTATACATCTATTGCTTCCCAAAAGAATATTCTTAATCCTTGTTCGGGTGCTGAGTTGTCTAAGGCTTGTATTCTTTAACATTTTTTTCTTAAAACTTAATTGCCGAATACTTCAATGTTTTCAAGTAAAAGATTTTTGGTTTGAAATTTTCAATTTATTTACCCTTAACTAAAAATCACTAAATCAAACACTTGATTTTTTAAGCGAAGATTTTTTTATTTTTTTTCTTTGATTTATTTTTTTACCTCTTTGTGGTAGAAGCATTACCTCGTTATGGTAATCCAATTACCACTAAGGGGTAATCCTATTACCATAACGAGGTAATTTTTTTTCTTCTCATTTGAGCAAAACAAAAGCAGATTTCCGACTAATTTTCGTGAGGAATCACAAGAGAATTTTTTAATAAATAAAATTTTGTCGTTACTGAATTATTACATACCTTTGCAAGCAATAATTTTAACAAAAGAAAAATGTAAACAAAATAACAAAACAAAAAAATTAACGACATAAAAAAGCGTTTTTGCTTGTTTTTGGTTGTATGAAATCCGCAAAATTTCAAACAATATGCCAATAAAATAAGAATAGAACGCTCACGAGTATATCGTGGGCTTTTCTTATTTGGCATATAGGTAATTGCGGAACCTCATACAACAGTAAGACAAGGCTCACGTCTTTTTTAATATATTTTAATTGAGTAATAAAAATTTAAAAAAACATAAAGACATAAAAAATGAAAAGATTATTATTCTTTATTTGCACTCTGCTATGTGCAAACGTGCTTATGGCACAAACAACGTTTTGGATTGGAGATATACAATACGAAGTAACATCTCCTGCGGAAGTAGAAGTTAATGATGCTAACACATCAATCACAACTGCAAATATTCCTACGACAGTAAGTTACGAAGGAATAAATTATAGTATTACTTCTATTGGAGGTTGGGCGTTCCAATCTTGCAGTAGTTTAACATCTGTTACTATTCCTAATAGCGTTACTTCTATTGGTAATTATGCGTTCTCTGATTGTTTGAGTTTAACATCTATTACTATTCCTAATAGCGTTACTTATATTGGACATTCTGCGTTCTATGATTGCAGTAGTTTAACTTCTGTTAATATTCCTAATAGCGTTACTTCTATTGGAAATTATGCGTTCAGTGTTTGTAATAATTTAACATCTGTTACTATTGGTAATAGTGTTACTTCTATTGGAAGTGGGGCGTTTGGATTTTGCAGTAGATTAACTTCTGTTACTTGTCTTGCAGAAACAGCTCCTTCGCTTGGTAGTTCTGTTTTTTCTTCTACTCCATCTAATAAGACACTTTCTTATCCTTGTGGCAGTGATTATTCTTCTTGGGAAAGTGCTACTGATTGGGCAAGTGTTGAATGTACTTTGGATTTAGGAAATAGTTTAACTTATTTTCCTTTAACCTTTGCGATAATAAGCGGTGGGGAACGCACAATGAAAGTAAGCAATTGCGATGAAAGTGCAACTGATGTTGAAATTCCTGCAAGAGTAATGTACAATGGAGTAAATTATAGTGTTACTTCTATTGGCAATTATGCGTTCGCTGATTGCAGTAGTTTAACATCTGTTACTATTCCTAACAGCGTTACTTCTATTGGAAATTATGCGTTCTCTATTTGCAGTAGTTTAACTTCTATTGATATTCCTAACAGCGTTACTTCTATTGGAAATTATGCGTTCGCTTATTGCTATGATTTAACATCTGTTACTATTGGTAATAGTGTTACTTCTATTGGAGAACGTGCGTTCTCTTCTTGCAGTAGTTTAACATCTGTTACTATTGGTAATAGTGTTACTTTTATTGGAAATTATGCGTTCTATGATTGCAGTAGTTTAACATCTGTTACTATTCCTAATAGTGTTAATACTATTGGAAATGGTGCGTTCTATTATTGCGATAGTTTAACATTTGTTACTATTGGTAATAGTGTTACTTCTATTGGAAATTCTGCGTTCAGAGATTGCGATGGTTTAACATCTGTTGATATTCCAAATAGTGTTACTTCTATTGGAGAATGTGCGTTCCAATCTTGCGATGGTTTAATTTCTGTTGATATACCTAATAGTGTTAATACTATTGGAGATGATGCATTCTGGAATTGCAGTAGTTTAACATCTGTTACTATTGGTAATAGTGTTACTTCTATTGGAAATAGTGTGTTTTGGAATTGCATTAGTTTAACATCTGTTACTATTCCTAATAGTGTTACTTCTATTGGGGATTATGCGTTCCGTAGTTGTGGTTTAACATCTGTTGATATTCCTAATAGTGTTACTTCTATTGGAAATAATGCGTTCGAGTTATGCGATTTTATTTCTGTTGATATTCCAAATAGCGTTACTTCTATTGGAAATTCTGCGTTCCGTTTTTGCAGTTTAACATCTGTTACTATTGGTAATAGCGTTACTTCTATTGGAAATTCTGCATTCTCATCTTGCTATGGTTTAACTTCTGTTACTTGTCTTGCTGAAACTGCACCATCGCTTGGTAATAATTTTGTTTTTTCTTCTACTCCATCAACAAAAACCTTAACAGTTCCTTGTGAGAGTGATTACAGTGCTTGGGAAAGTGCCACAACTTGGGTGAGTGTTGAGCGTATTGGTTGCGAAGAAGAAGAGTGCGTTGATGTGTTCACAATAGGAGATTTAACATACGAAAAAACAAGCGCCACAGAAGTAAGTGTGAAAGATTGTAGCGAAACAGCAACAGAAGTAATAATCCCTGCAAGCGTTGAACAATGCGGAATAACATATAGCGTTATTTCTATTGGATATGAAGCGTTCCGTCATTGTTATAATTTAACTTCTATTACTATCCCTAATAGTGTTACTTCTATTGGAGAAAGAACGTTCTATGATTGCAATAGTTTAACTTCTGTTACTATTCCTAATAGCGTTACTTCTATTGGAAATTCTGCGTTCCGTTCTTGCATTAGCTTAACATCTGTTACTATTCCTAATAGTGTTACTTCTATTGGAGATTATGTGTTCTATGGTTGCAGTAATTTAACATCTGTTACTATTCCTAATAGTGTTACTTCTATTGGCAATTATGCGTTCTCTCATTGCTATAGTTT